>JAAYSS010000124.1 GCA_012518275.1 Bacteroidales bacterium | reverse complement strand
TTAAAAGTCATCACTTTCGTTTCCACTTGTGGACCAAATGATTGACGATGCATTCTGAATTGCGCCGTGAGCAACCCGGCAAACAAAATAGTAAATGTAAACAACAATGCTATTTTTCTCATCTGTTTGATGTTAATTTTCTCGTGATAAATGATTCAATCTGTATGCCAAAAAACGATAGAGCAAACTTTCAGTTTAATATTTCCCTTTCCAGAGCATACGCAACCAGTTACTCATTTTGCGCTCTGCCGAGTTATCCTGCGCTTGCCAAATTCGTTCCTTTTTAATTTTATCGGGTAAAAACTGTTGTTCCACGAAGTTGTTTTCATAATCGTGCGCATATTTGTACCCTTTCCCGTAATCCAAATCTTTCATCATCTTGGTAGGTGCGTTGCGCAAATGGAGTGGCACAGGAAGATTTCCTGTTTTTTCCACCAAAGCCAACGCATCATCAATAGCGCGATAAGCCGAGTTGCTTTTGGGCGATGATGCCAAATAAATAGTCGTTTCTGCCAAGATAATACGTCCTTCGGGCCAACCGATTTTATGAAGCGAGTCAAAACAGGCGTTGGCAAGTAATAGTGCGTTCGGATTAGCTAACCCGATGTCTTCAGCAGCCGAGATTACCAGCCTTCGAGCAATAAACTTCGGGTCTTCACCGCCTGCCACCATACGTGCCAACCAGTAAACCGCTGCATCGGGATCACTTCCACGGATGGATTTGATAAATGCAGAAATAATATCGTAGTGAACTTCGCCGTCTTTATCGTATGCCATCGGATTTTGCTGAAGCCGTTCGGTAACGGTTTTGTTGGTTATCTTCACCGTATCTGAAGCATCAGAATTCACCACCAACTCAATAATATTCAATAATTTTCGTGCATCACCACCGGCATAGCGAAGTAGTGATTCATTTTCTTCAATAACAATTTTTCGCTTTTTAAGCTCTACATCGTTTTTTATAACGCGAGCAGCCAATTCCATCAAGTCCGTATCTTCAAGGGGTTTCAGCACATAAACCTGACATCTGGAAAGAAGGGGAGTAATTACTTCAAACGATGGATTTTCCGTAGTGGCACCGATTAGAGTTATCGTGCCATTTTCTACCGCACCGAGCAACGAATCTTGTTGCGATTTACTGAAACGGTGTATCTCATCAATAAAAAGAATAGGACTTGCTTGTGAAAAGAAGCGGCTCGATTTGGCTTTTTCGATAACCTGACGCACATCTTTCACACCCGAAGTAACGGCGCTCAAGGTATAAAAAGGTCGTTCAAGCTGATTGGCTATAATTTTTGCCAATGTGGTCTTCCCCACCCCGGGCGGTCCCCAAAGGATGAAGGATGCGATATTTCCGGAATCAATCATCAAGCGAAGAATGGATTTTTCTCCGACAAGATGCTTTTGACCTACATATTCATCTAGAGTTCGAGGTCTGGAACGTTCAGCGAGGGGTTGCATATTTTGATTTTTTTGAGAACAAAATTACAATTTTTCCAGCTTTAACAAAAACAGTAAAATAAAAGCAGAAACAAATTTGAAATAAAAAAGTAAATTATAACATCTATTAAATCACAATAAATTAAATCGTATTACGCTTAATACTAGACCAATAAAGATATTTGAAGGAGAAATAAAGAATAAAACAGTATAATTAATCATTAAATATTTTCATTTTGTCATAGAATTGTAATATTGATTACTTAATTTTGCGTGAAAATATACCTTACCATGATTTTATCACTTATTATCTCAAGTTTATTCTAATTTTATAGGCTCAAAACCTTCACTTATGGATCCAATTTTTTTAATCATTGTTATTATTCTTCTCGGTTTAGCGGTATTAGATCTTACTGTTGGAGTAGCTAATGACGCTGTAAACTTTCTCAATTCAAGTATCGGCTCTAAAGTGGCACCTCTGTGGGTAATTCTCACGGTAGCCTCACTTGGTGTAGTTGTAGGTGCTTTATTTTCCAGTGGTATGATGGAAATAGCCCGAAGCGGCGTGTTTTATCCTGAAAAATTCACTTTCCCGTCGGTAATGATGCTGTTTTTAGCAGTAATGATTACCGACGTTGTTATGTTGGACCTGTTTAATACGTTCGGCTTACCTACTTCCACCACAGTATCTATTGTGTTTGAATTACTCGGTGCAGCGGTAGCAGTATCGCTCTTTACCATTTGGACAACGGAAAACGGTGGTCATCTCGGTGAATACATCAACAGCGGCAAGGCGTTGGCTATTATCAGCGGTATTTTTATTTCCATTGCAATTGCATTCGTGTGTGGTTCCATCATTATGTATCTTTCTCGATTGATTTTTTCGTTCAACTACGAGAAAATGTTCAAATATCTCGGTGCGATATGGGGTGGCATCTCACTCACGGCAATTACTTATTTTGCTATTTTCAAAGGTTTAAAAGGGAGCGTATTGGTCAGTGAAGGCTTTCTGAACTACTTAGAACACAACATGGGACAAGCCATTCTCCTCGCTTTTATAGGGTGGACAGCCCTGATGGCTGTATTGCAGTTCTTGTTCCGTGTAAATATTCTCCGTATCATCGTGCTTGCTGGTACCATGGCATTGGCTCTTGCTTTCGCCGGAAATGATTTGGTAAACTTTATCGGTGTTTTCATGGCTGGGCTGGATTCATTCAAGATTGCTCAAGATGTAGTTGCATCGGGAGGTTCAATCGATACGCTGTACATGGGTGCTTTGAACAATCCCGTAACTGCCAATTGGCAATGGTTACTCGGTGCTGGCTTAATCATGGTTCTTACCTTATGGTTCTCTAAAAAATCGCGTAGCGTTACTGATACCGAAGTAAATTTAGCTCGTAAGGGTGATGGTGTTGAGCGATTCTCATCATCTGCACTTTCTCGCTCTATAGTAAGAGGTACAATGAATATGAGTAAAGGTATCAGCAGCATTACTCCTGAATCGATGAAAAATTTTATAAACAAACGGTTTGAACCGGCAGAAGTTGAAAGCGATGCTTCTTTTGACTTGATTCGAGCTTCGGTCAATCTTACCATAGCGTCGTTACTCATTTCATTGGGAACATCACTAAAACTACCGTTATCAACCACTTATGTTACATTTATGGTGGCTATGGGTACTTCATTAGCCGACCGTGCTTGGGGACGCGAAAGCGCTGTTTATAGAATAAACGGTGTGCTTACCGTCATTGCAGGATGGCTGATGACAGCTTTGATAGCATTTACGTCTACACTCATTGTTGGACTTCTGCTAATGTGGGGAGGTAAAATTGCGATAGTAGGGCTCATACTTCTCCTCGTATTTATCCTTATCAAATCCGGAAAACTGCACGCCAAACGTAAAGATAAAGAACAAAGCCAACTGCAAGTTCTCGCCAGCGAAGAACAAATGGTGCGAAACAGCAAAGAAGATGTGCACCAATTATTGGACAAAGTACTTTACATACTTAAAAACATAGTAACCAGCTTGCAGGGAGAAGACAGAAAACTCGCTCGAAATATGACGGCAGAAGCAAATGAGCTATATGAAAAATACAAAGACAAACGCACTTATGAAGTTGTTCCGACTCTTGAAACAATTCAAATAAGTGCATTGGACCTTGAGCAGGAGTATGTTCAATTAGTAGATTACTCCTACGAAATCACAAAATCACTAAAAGCTATTACTGAAGGAGTATTAATGTACATCAGCAACAACCACTCTGCCTTTTCCAAAGAACAGATTAAAGATTTAAGCGATATATACAAAAAGCTTTCAGAAGGGTATCGAAAATTCAAACAAATGGCCCAAATATGTGATTATAGCCAAATAGCTCAACTGACCGAACTACGAGAAGCCACTACTGCATTGAACTCTAAAATGACCAAGCGTCAAGTCAAACGGGTAAAAGATGGTTCATCAACTACTCGCAGTAGTATCTTGTTCTTGAATTTGGTAAATGAATCAAAGATTATAACCTTGCAGTCTAATAATTTGATGAAATCTTTCCGCCATTTTGACGAAGAATATGCCAAATCTGCCAAAGAAATGGGGGCACAGGAATTAGTAAAAACAACACCGAGAAAAATTTAACTATCTGTTATTCTCAAATTAAAAAAGGTGTGCCACTCGGTACACCTTTTTTATGAAACAAAGTTATTGATACTTTTACTTCCTTGTCAAATACCGTTCATACGTATCAAGCACATAAGGAACATACCGTAAAGTTTCATTTCCTCGGAAAGGACCGTACTTAACAACTGAATCGTTGTAGAATTCCGGATCAGATAGTTTTTCTAAATAATACTCCACATTATCAAACCAAATATACTTATCTTTCCCGTATTTTTCGGTCAACGCCATTGCATCTATGATATGCGCCGGACCTGCATTGTAACTTGCTAAAATAAATTTCTTCCGTTCTTCTTCATCTTCAATTTTCCGATAAATCATATCAAGACTCTTAATGTATTCCGTACCGGCAAAAATACTTTTAACCGGTCTTATAATATCAAAAGTATCCACACCATATATTAGTGCCGTACTCGGCATAAGCTGCATCACGCCTTGCGCACCGGCCCAAGAAATCGCAGTACTATCAAAACCTGATTCCACATAAGCGACAGCGGCAAGCAATTTCCAGTCCCAACTAATTCTTTTAGCTGCTTCTTTGAAAAGGTCGTCATACGGTGAAATTGCCCCTTCAGGGACATGCACCTTCTTAAATGCGAAGTAAGGATTTTTCGCCCAATAAATGGGATGAAGTCTTCTCTTTATCCGTTTAGTAGATTCATTTTGAAGCCACTTATCTATGCTGTCAGTCAGCGCTGTATTTGATTTTCGCACTAGCCATCCGTTTTGCTGGGTTACTCCGATAGGAATTCGAATATCAAGATGATAGAAAAATATTTTCTGCAACAGCGCATTGCGACGGTAAGCTACCGTAAATGGGATTTCTTTGTTACTTACTTGTAGCATCAGTCCATCCACAGTCAACGAATCATCCGCAAGTTTTATATCAATTCCACCTCCTATTTCATCATTTAGGGCTTTCAACCTTTCGTGCAATAAGCTGCCATCGACAACCCACACTTCTTTACCCGCCAACTCAGTCAGGTCAGAGATTGCGTCCCGATTAATTAATTGAACAAGTACAGGATAAGTCTCTTCCTGTGGAAACACATAATTAAAATCTTTTGATAATTTCTTTGTCTTGGCTGTGTTGAAAATAGCTATATCGGCTTTCCCACTTCGAAGAATTTCTGCCATTTCACGGTCATTTTTCGCCACAGTCACATCAAGCACTAAATCATAAAATTTAGCCAAAGATATAGCAAGTTCATAATCATATCCCATCTTTTCATCTCGATAATAAAAATAGGAAGTAGCGCCATATTGAGTTACGGCGTTTAACGTATCTTTGGGAAAATAAGTAGAAGTAAATGACGGAATTATATCGCTTTCTATTTTCAGATTAGGTGTTGTATCGTTATTACAAGCGGTAAAAATCCACAACAGACAAAATATGATTATCCAAGCAGTTTTATCCATATCCTTTGTCAGACATATTTTACATTCTCAGTATCAATAAGCGGATGACCATTCATTTTTAGCCAAACTTGGGCGGTAGCAAGCACGTCTTTCTGGCAATAAGAAACAATACGGGGCAAATCATCATTCTGATAGAAAACTTCAGCCACTTGGCTTCCGTCAATATCATCTTTCGGTGTAGGAATACCTAAAACAACCGTAAGGAGTTTTAGCGAAGTATAGTTTTTATAATCGCCAAATTTCCAAAAATCAAGAGTATCCATGATGTTTACTTCCCATGGTTTTTTTGCATTTATTTGAAGTGCTTTTGGAAGTTTTAAATCGTTGATAAGCATTCTCCGGCAAATGTAAGGGATGTCAAATTCTTTGATGTTGTGCCCACAGAAATTATGTTCATCAGTTGTAAAAAACCGTTTTACCAATGCAGAAAACTCAATCAACAATTGCTTTTCGTCTTTCCCGGCTATTGATTTTATTCGGAACGATGAAAAAGCCTTTGATTTTGGAATAAAACCAACCGAGATACAGATTATCTTCCCAAATTCGGAATAAATACCGGCACTAATTTCATAACCACGGGCTGGAGTCATTTCATCGGGATACTTTGCAGGCATTTTTCTTTTAAGAAAATCGTACTTCTCTCCCCAAAGTCCCTGCATTTCGTCCGATAATTCTTCGAGGTTTTTAGTTTGAGGTACGGTTTCGATGTCAATAAAAAGTATTTTATGAAGCCGATTCATTTTTTACTAAATTATTTTCAATGTTTTATATCAAAATGTCAATTGCTATATGATTGTTCCTCACTTATGGAATAATTAAATCTGCAAACCGTTTTGTCGGTTCAAATAAGTAAACATTGATTTAAGCACGAAAATAATACATTTTTTAGCAAAAAGAAAAGAAAAAGCTTTTTAATCAAGAAAATAAGTAAAAAACCGACTAATTAAGGCAAAAAAAATTCTCAACATCATTTTAACGTAAATTCTTAATTTTTCTAATCTAAATTCTAAATATTTATGTTACTTTTGTAATTTCATAGTAATTATAGATGGATAGATTGCGTTTTAGGAGTTTAGCGAGCGGTAGTAGCGGAAATTGTTATTTTATTGGAACTGCTTCTTATGGAATTTTGATTGATGCGGGTGTCGGAGTTAGAGCCACTCGAAAATTTTTAAAAGGGATGGGGCTCGATTTTCATCACATTCAGGGAGTATTTATCACCCACGATCATATTGATCACATAAAAGCAGTAGGCACAATTGGAGAAAAACATCACGTGCCGATTTATGCAACAAAAGCCGTACATGAAGGTATCAACAAAAGTTACTGTGTAACACAAAAGCTTTCTTCATCGCAACGTTTCATTGATATCAACCAAAAAATTAAAGTAGGTGAATTTGTAATACAAGCATTTCCTGTTCTGCATGATGCGTCTGATAGTGTAGGCTATTCTGTGGAATATCGGGGAAAAACATTTACTTTTGCCACAGATCTTGGGTACATAAGCGATGTCGTTGCTGAACATTTAGTAAAATCTGATTATCTGGTATTAGAAGCCAATTATGACGAAGACATGCTGGCTAACGGACCGTATCCATCTCATTTACAACAGCGAATAAAGTCTCGCACCGGACATTTATGCAATGTGCAAACAGCTGAATTTTTAGCAAATTACTATACAGACCGATGGAAATATGTTTTCTTGTGCCACCTAAGCAAGGCAAATAATCTGCCTGAGCTAGCTTACACAACCATTGCTGAGCAGCTTAAATCACAAATGATTGACTTTGAAAACACCATGGAAATTATTCCCTTAGAAAGAATGTCGCCATCTGCTTTGTATATTTTTGATTAACAAACACATACATAAAACATTAAATATTTAACTCTGAAAAAATTATGCCGTTAAAATTAGTTCTGATACCAACTTACAATGAAAAAGAAAACATCGAGAGCATTATACGTGCTGTGTTTGACTTGGAAGGAGAATTTCATATTTTAGTTATCGACGACGGCTCTCCCGACGGTACAGCCGATATTGTTAAAAACCTTATAACAGAGTTTCCGACAAGGCTTTTCATCCATGAGCGTGCCGGAAAATTAGGTTTGGGGACAGCATACATTGCCGGATTCAAATGGGCGTTAGAACGAGACTACGAATATATTTTCGAAATGGATGCCGATTTTTCGCACAATCCGAAAGACCTCCCACGTCTACTTCATGCTTGTACGAATGAAGGTGCAGATTTGGCAATCGGTTCACGTTACGTTTCAGGAGTAAATGTAGTGAACTGGCCTATGGGACGGGTTTTAATGTCTTATTTTGCATCAAAATATGTAAAATTCATCACCGGACTGAAAATTCACGACACTACAGCCGGGTTTAAATGTTATCGTAGAGAAGTATTGGAAACCATTGAGTTAGACAAAATCAGATTCAAAGGATATGCTTTTCAAATTGAAATGAAATTTACGGCACACAAATGCGGTTTTATCATAAAAGAAGTACCTATCATATTTATTAACAGAAGATTAGGCACATCAAAAATGAGTGGAGGTATTTTCAGTGAAGCTTTCTTGGGAGTTATAAAATTAAAATTGGAAAGCTTCACACGCAAATATCCACAAAAGAAAAAAGTTTAATTTTCAATCTTAAAACTAATAATCCTCTCCGACTGTTTTATAATAAACAAATTAACCCTCCGAGTTATTTCGGTAAAAACATTACTTTATTATGAAAAAATTGATTAAAGATGCGGACATTGTCAATGAAGGACGTATTTTTAAAGGTTCTGTTCTTATTCATGGAGATTTGATAGAAAGTATCTTTGAAAAAGGCGAAGACATTCCGACCGACGAGAATATCGAAATTATTGATGCCGAAGGTCTATGGCTGATGCCGGGAGTAATTGACGACCAAGTACATTTTCGTGAACCCGGACTTACCCACAAAGGCGATATCTACACGGAGAGCAAATCGGCGGTAGCCGGCGGAGTAACTTCGTTTATGGATATGCCTAATACTAATCCGCAAACTACGACTATTGAACTGTTGGAAGAAAAATTCTCTCTTGCATCATCAAAGTCATTTGCCAACTACTCATTTTACCTCGGCGCTACCAACACCAACATCCGCGAGTTGGTAAAAGTGAATCCTGAAAACGTGTGTGGAGTGAAGGTTTTTTTGGGAGCTTCCACAGGAAATATGCTGGTAAACGACATCAACACACTGAATAGAATTTTTGATGAAGTACCGGTGCTGATAGCTGTTCATTGTGAAGATGAGCAGATAATACAATCCAATACCCTTTACTTCAGCAATATCTACGGAGAAAATTTAGGATTGGAATTCCATCCGAAGATACGCTCGGAGAAGGCTTGTTACAAGTCGTCTTCATATGTTGCGACGTTAGCTAAAAGTTACCATGCACGTCTTCACATACTTCATATTTCTACCGCCAAAGAACTTTCACTTTTTGAAAACAATATTCCCTTACGGGATAAAAAAATTACTGCCGAAGTGTGCGTACACCACCTTTGGTTCTCGGAAAAAGACTACGCCAAATACGGCAATAAAATCAAATGGAACCCGGCCATCAAAAAAGAAAGTGACCGAAAAGCATTGATAAATGCCATAAATAATAATTTAGTTGATGTAGTGGCAACCGACCATGCGCCCCACACCTTAGAAGAGAAAAAAGGGACTTGTTTCACAGCTTCATCAGGTGGTCCGTTGGTGCAATTCTCTCTGGTTGCGATGCTTCAACTTGCAAAAAAAGGAAACTTTACTGTTGAAAAGGTAGTGGAAAAAATGTGTCATGCTCCCGCCGACTTGTTTCGGATAAAAAAACGGGGTTTTATCCGCCCCGGTTACTTTGCTGATTTGGTGCTGGTCAATCCGTCCAAACCCAAGCAAGTAACCAAGAAAAACATTTACAGTAAATGCGGCTGGTCGCCGTTTGAAGGCGAAACATTTGACGCCAGTGTAGAAAAAACTTTTGTCAATGGTAAGTTAGTGTACAACAACGGCAAATTTGACGAATCAGTTCGCGGATACAGACTCACTTTTGATGTTCAATAATCACATCTGATGCTACTCTAAATTCAATATATGGAATTACTAATTATTCTGATTTTAATTTTAATCAATGGTTTTTTCTCGCTCTCTGAAATTGCAATAATTTCGAGCAAAGAAACCCGCTTGACCCAAGCCAAACAATCTGGAAGTAAAGGTGCAGCTACAGCCTTAAAGCTACGTGATGATTCTGAAAACTTTCTTTCATCCGTACAAGTAGGCATCACGCTGGTTGGACTTATAACAGGAGCATATAGCGGTATCAGCTTAGCCGGATATCTCACACCTTTTTTTGACAAAATTGAAGCTCTACGCCCCTACTCTAACGGGATTTCAATTGCTCTAATTATGTTTCTCATTACGTACGTCACCATAGTCATTGGTGAACTCGTGCCGAAAACTATCGCCTTGAATAACCCTGAAAGAGTAGCTATAAAAGTAGCGCCCCTATTAAATTTTTTCAGTAGAATATTTTATCCGTTCGTAAAAATACTGGCAGTATCCACCACATTTATTACTAAACTTTTAGGGATAAAAAGATCACCCGTTTCTACAACCGAAACGGAACTGAGACAGATGATAAAAACGGCTTCTATCGACGGGGTCATTGAAGAAGATCAAACTCATATTCACGAAAAAGTGTTTAATTTTTCAGATAAAAGAGCTATTCACCTGATGACACATCGTACTGAAATAGAGTGGATTAACCTAGAAGAACCGGAAGAGAAAATTAGAGAAGATATTGAAAGTTTTCAGCACAATAAGATCATTTGCTGTAACGGTTCGTTGGATAATTTAGTGGGCATATTGTTTATAAAAGATTATTATAAAGCTTTGATTTCAAGCAATGATTTTCTCATCAACAGCCTTGTAGTTCAACCGGTTGTGATTCACGAGAACACATCTGCACCCCAAGTGCTCGAACGAATGAAACATCATCATACGCATATTTGTGTAGTGGTTGATGAATACGGTGATTTAGAAGGTATTATCACCTTTCACGACATCATGGAAAACTTAGTAGGTCTTCTGCCTGATGAAGGAGAAGTAGTGGAACCCGATTATTTTTTACGTGAAGATAACTCCGTGCTAATCAATGGAGATGCGCCAATAGATATAATGTCAAACTTTATCGACAATTTTGATGTCGACTTTGAAGAGATCGATTACTCCACCGTTGCAGGATTTGTAATTGACCAAATCAACGAGATTCCAAAAGTAGGTGACAAACTCAACTACCTTAACTACATCATCGAAATTGTAGATATGGATGGCAATCGAATCGATAAAGTGCTGCTTTGGAAGGCATATGCAGAAGAAACCGAAGAGTAATTTTTAAATTTAAATTTTAAAGAAAAATTCTCACACTTCAAAAGATTTATCTAACTAAAATTATAATCCTATTTTATGCGAAAAAAATATTTTCCAACTATATTACTGATCATCACAGTATGGCTATTTACACATTGCGCCCCAAAAAACGAAGAATATACCTTTAATAAAGGACAAATTTTTGGTACCTACTACTCCATCACCTATTTACACCCTAAAAAAGCCGATTTACAGGAACAAATTGAAATAAAACTCGATGAATTTGACAATTCTCTCTCTACTTTCAATCCAAATTCCATCATTAGCCGAATAAATGCCAACGATTCTACGGTCGTAACAGATGACTTTTTCAACTCCATGTACCACATGGCTCATCAGGTTTCTGAAACATCAAATGGAGCTTTTGATATCACCGTTGCACCTTTAGTAAATGCTTGGGGATTTGGATTTGGTAATCACGATCACTCTGTCTCACCCAATTTGGACACCATCATACCTTATATCGGTTTTCAAAAAATAAAACTCCAAAACAACCGTATTATTAAGCAAGACAACCGCATTATGCTTGATGCCAGCGCTATAGCTAAAGGACAGAGCTGTGATGTAATTGCAATGTTACTTGAAGAGAACGGATGTGAAAACTATATGGTAGAAATTGGGGGAGAAATAACTTGCAAAGGCTTGAATCCAAAGGGAGAAAAATGGCACATCGGCATTGACAGACCGATTGATGACCCTAGCAATGAAGATAAAGAATTGCAGGTAATTTTGGCTATATCGAATGTCGGATTAGCTACTTCGGGTAATTACCGCCAGTTTTACATGAAAGACGGTAAAAAATACGCCCACACTATCAATCCTAAAACAGGCTTACCTGTCAGCCACAACCTGCTTAGTGCCACGGTGATAGCTCCTACTTGTATGCAAGCTGATGCGTACGCCACGGCATTTATGGTTCTTGGCGTAGAACGTAGCCTCGAAATCTGCAACCAATTGGATGACATGGAATGCTACCTGATTTATTCTGATAAGGATACAACCATTAAAACAGTCTATTCCAACGGATTTCAGAAATATTTTGCGGAACATATAGGAAGGAAAAACTAAAATATGAAATTATACCGTTTTTTCATAAAAAAAACAAATAGTTTTTATAATTTATATAAAATGGCTAACTTTGCAAGCCAAAAATAAAATGAGAAAACACCTCATACATATATTGATAGTACTACTTGCACTGACTTCGTGTAGCGAGTATCAGAATTTGCTGAAATCAACTGACCCCGAGTTAAAATATGACAAAGCAGTAGAGTATTTCAGCATGAAAAAGTACGATAAAGCCATCACACTTTTCAACGATGTGGCTGCCTACTATCGAAACACTGATCGTTCAGAGCTGATAATAAACTATTTAGCAAAGGCTCATATCGAAAAAAAAGATTATTTTTCTGCCAGTGAATACTACAATACTTATGTGAAAGCGTTTCCCCGAGGAAGATTTATCCAAGAAGCCAAATACATGATAGCTTACTGCTATTACAAGGATTCGCCGGACGTAAGACTGGATCAGACAAACACACACTTGGCAATTAACGGCTTTCAAGATTTCATAAACCTTTATCCTGATACGGAAAAAGCAAAAGATGCTTCCAAATTATTAGATGAAATGAACAACAAATTAGCTGAGAAAGAACTAATTAACGCTGATTTGTACTACAATTTAGGTATTTATATGGGTAACAACTTCCTCTCAGCAGTCATTACTGCTGAAAATGCACTGAAAAGATATCCATCTACAAAGCATCGTGAAGACTTGATGATGCTTATTTTGAGGTCGAAATACCAGCAAGCACTTTACAGCGAAGAAAGTTTAAAAACAGAACGTTATCAATCTGCTGTAGATGAATACTATACGTATATGAACGAATTTCCACAGGGAAAATATGTAAAAGAAGCAGAGCAGATTTTTAAAGATTCATCAAAAATATTACCAACAACCGATTAAAAACACACTCTATATCAATATGGATTATAAGAAATTAAATGCACCAAACACTACTATTACGCGAGATTTGAACGTGATGAGTGAAAACGTAAACAACGTGTATGAAATGACAATGATTATCGCAAAACGCGCTAATCAGATTGATGCCGAAATTAAAGATGAACTTGACAAAAAACTTCAAGATTTTGCAACTTTTTCAGACGGGATTGAAGAAATTTTCGAAAATCGTGAACAGATTGAAGTTTCCCGTTTTTACGAAAGAATGCCCAAAGCTACGCTGATAGCAACCCAAGAGTTTTTAGAAGATAAAATTTTCTTCCGTAATCCGGTAAAAGATAAATTGAAAAAATAATTTCATCATCCTTACCTATTGAATTCGAAGGACTTCTTGTTTCTGTTTCTATGCGGAAACAAGAATCTTTATTTTAAAAATGGTGAATATCCGACGAATTTTGTAAATTTGTAGCTGATGATAGAATACGAAACAATAGCTTTGTTCGTTAATAAAGAAACATTCTCAAACCAAATATGAAATTCAGAATTTTCATCATTGCAATTTCTCTTTTGCTCGGCTGGGCGAATGCTCAGGAGCTGAACTGCAACTTACAAATCAATTCGGATAAGATACAAGGTTCGAACAAGTCTGTTTTTACCACATTACAAAAGTCAGCCACCGAATTTCTCAACAACAGACGATGGACCGATTTAACTTACGAAGAGAACGAACGAATTGAATGCAATATAAACATTATTATTAACTCGGTAGAAGGCGATTCGTACAGCGCTGAAATGGTCGTACAGAGCAGACGTCCGGTGTATAATTCTTCGTACAACACAACACTCTTCAACTACCGCGATCTGCAACTGAAATTTGATTACAGGGAATTTGAACCGCTTGAATTTAACGTTTCCAATATCAATTCAAATTTGACAGCTATATTAGCTTTTTATGCATATATGATTATCGGCTACGACATGGATTCTTTTTCCAGACTTGGCGGACAACCCTATTTTCAGATAGCAGAAAGTATTGTCTCACAAGCTCAAAGCTCTGATTGGGCAGGTTGGCGTGCATTTGACAAAGAAAAAAATCGCTACGACCTTATCAGCAACATCATGGATGAGGCATTCAAAAAATACCGCGAATTTTTCTACGAATACCATCGGCTTGGGTTGGATGAAATGGCTATAAACAGTACCAACGGAAGAGCTAAAATTGCTTCCGGAATCCCAGTTCTTCGCGATGTGTACCAAGCTCGCCCTGCTACAGTGATTATCAGCACATTTTTAGATGCTAAAACCGATGAATTAATCAATATTTTCAAACAAGGAACTGCCGAAGAAAAAAATAGTGTTATGGAAGTTCTTACCACCGTAAACCCTGCTCAAACAAACCGATACGAGGAAATTATGAGAAAATAGTTTCTAAAAACAGCCTATGCTCAAATCGCTACACATTTCCAACTACGCACTGATAAACGAACTCTCCATTAATTTCAACGAGGGTATGACTGTGCTTACCGGTGAAACCGGAGCTGGGAAATCGATTATTGTTGGTGCCTTGTCGTTAGCAATGGGACAACGAGCTGACACCAAAGCCATTAAAGAAGGAGAGCGAAAAGCGGTTGTGGAAGTTTGTTTTGACATCAAAAATTACGATCTACATTCATTTTTTGATGAAAATGACTTCGATTACAGCGATATAACTTTTATACGGCGTGAGATACTAAATAATGGAAAATCGCGCGCTTTCATCAATGATACACCAACTCAACTCGTTTTGCTGAGAAAGCTGAGCGGTAAACTCCTGGATATTCACTCACAACACGAAAATCTGTTACTTGCCACCGAAGATTATCAATTGAAACTGGTGGATGTAATCGCGAATAATTCAAGAGAACTATCTACTTATCGGCTTGCATTCAATGCGTGGAAAAGTGCCAAATCTCAACTACAAAAACTTAAAAAATATGCGGAGAAACAAAGCTCCGACCTAGATTATATGTTGTTTCAACTAAATCAATTAGACGAAGCAAAATTAATTGAGAATGAACAGGCAGAACTGGAAGCAGAACTGGAAACACTAAGCCATGTGGAAGAGATAAAAACTGAACTTCAACTTGTTGATTTTAAGCTTGAATCGGATGAAAACAGCATACTTTCTGCTCTTCATGAATGTCGTAATGCACTACGAAAAATTAAAAGCTACCTACCCGAAAGCGAGGAGTGGGAACAACGGCTGGATGAAGCTCTCATCGAGCTGAAAGACATTTCGAATTCCGTTATATCGGCACAGCAAAAAATTGAGTTCAATCCTGAAAGGTTGGAGTTTGTAGATAATCGACTTGGCACGATTATCAGCTTGCAAAAAAAATTCAAAGTTGATTCGATTAAAGAATTAATTGAACTTCAAGAAAATTTTCGGAAGCAGGTTAACCGCATCACAAATATGGATGAGGAGCTTTTAGTGGCAGAAAAAGAGGTAAAAAGATGTGCCGAAATCCTTAAAAGTGAAACTGAAAAGCTGACTGCATCAAGAAAAAAAGCAGTCCCTTTTATCGAAAAGCAATTAATTGAGAAATTGCTTCATCTCGGTATGCCGGATATCCAATTCAAAGTAGAAATTGCCAATTCAAGTGACTATTCTTCAACGGGTCGCGATATCGTTACTTTTCTTTTTTCAGCCAATAAAAACCGTTCCATGCAGCCTGTTTCCGAAATTGCTTCCGGAGGTGAAATTTCTCGTTTAATGCTGGCTATTAAGTCAATGATGGTTTCAAAATCAGATTTACCTACGATTGTTTTTGATGAAATTGACACTGGAGTCTCCGGTGATATTGCCGGACGCATGGGAGAGATCATGAAATCGATGAGTAAAAATTCACAAGTCATCGCCATTACACACCTTCCACAGATTGCCGGAAAAGGGACTGATCATTTCAAAGTTTATAAAAAAAACATCGCATCAGAAACACAGACGTTTATCCAACGACTTAATACCGAGGAACGTGTCAAGGAAATTGCACAAATGTTGAGCAGCAAGCATATTACCGAAGCAGCTTTGATGAACGCTCGAGAACTGATGAAGTAATAAAAATTATTTGGCAGGAAATTTGATTTAACTACAATAAAAAAAGAATATGAAAAAAATTTTAACACTCGCATCACTTTTCTTTATCTGTTTTGCAACCGCAAAATCAGAAAAATCAACCATTATCCATGATATTTTGAACGATTACGTAGTACAAAAAGTGGATGAAATGCAACAAATTATAAAATTTTCAGACACACAGGCTGAACAACTGAAAAAGCTCGAATTGCGGTTTTTATTGGATGTTCAGAAAGCGGAGAATTGCTGTTTTTGCAATCCCCAAAAAAGAGTGGATAAACTGCGAGCAAAAAAATATTTAGCAGCAGAAAAAATACTTCCTAAATATCAATTTATTCAGTATAAGGCCATTGATAATAAAGAAGTTAAGCGACATCCGGAAATAGCAGAATAAAAAAAGCGATCACGTGATCGCTTTTTTATAGATACAGAAAACTCATTTAACGAGTTCTTTTCATGATATCTCTGATCAAATCGGCTTTTTCATCATCAATCACAATGTTTCTTTGAGGCCTGTCAAGCATTACATCCGATGGATTTATGCCTTGAAGTCCTGTATTTGAACTTACACGTGGAATTCGTTGAGGAGTAGGTTCCAAAGGCCCGCCATTAATCAGCGTCAAAGCTTTATTTAGCATTTTATCTTCTATGTTTCCAAAATCAACCAAGCGTAATTGGTCAGGGTCAAACTCATTCACCTTATGGTCAGGCTCAAATCCTGCTGTAAAATCAGACTGATGATTACTATTGAAATATTTCGCTATAATCGGCTGCATACCCCATTTGTTTTTCGGATCATTTTTTTCATATAAACTAATAGAACCAACGTTTTTACCTACAGTTGTTTGCCCAATTAATACTACATCCATATGTGGTTTCAAACCATTAATTATCAATTCACTAGCCGATGCTGTCCAATTAGAAACCAAGATATAAATACGATCAATTCCCAAATTCGGGATAGCAACAACAACATTATCATCTTTATCAAGGATATTTTCTTCGAAATAAGTTTTGTTGAAATTAGTCCCATATTCCTTTTCTAATTCACTGTGAACAAGCTCATTATATTGAACCACATTAAAAAGAGTTGAAGTTGTACGATTTTTCACAAGTGAGCTGGCAAGTGCTGTGGCTGAAGATACTGCACCGCCACTATTGTAACGAAGGTCAAGAATGAACTCCGTCGCCCCTTTTGATTTGATGTTTTCAAGCCTTTTCATCAGTAGCTTATCGTAGCTTAATGAACCGTCACCATCATCACGTGCAAAAAAGTTATAGACCAAATATCCTACTTTTTGGTTGTTGGGAGTAGTATAAACGCTATCCAGGTAAACCGGAATTTCAGCAAAATCTTTGTGCATCATAACTTCCACGTCTCCAACAGGTTTCAATTTATACTCATTACTCAAATCGTCTAATACCCAGTCAATTATCGAAAGCGTTTTTGTACCTGTCCCACCAACTAACTCGCTGATATTGTCTTTAGTGATATCAGAACCATTGATTTGTGTTATAAATTGTCCTTTTTTAATCCCTTTTGCTTGAGCATCACTCCCAACTTTTGGGTATAAGACCAACAAATAGTATTGCTCTGTTCCTTGAAGCTGGATTCTAACATATTCAAAACCAATATCGTACGGACTTACTCCACTCAAAGAATTTAATAAATCAACGTAACTTTCTTGAATCCAAGAAAATCGGTCACCATCAGGATTTTGTGTTGCATCGTATTTGTTTATAAGTGAATTGAAAAAGGCATCAGGTTCCACAACGTAATCGGGATCTTCTGGAATTTTGTCATTCCAAAAATAATAAATCGACATATTTTCATAAATCCAATCATTTACATATCTATTTGGATTTTGGGCAACTACTGGCAATTCAGGATCTTTTTTACAAGATACAAAAGCGAACATAAATGCTGCCAGGATGAGAGATCTATAAATTATTTTTTTCATTTTCAAACAAGATATAAAAGTTTAAGCCACAAAATTAGCGTTTTATATTGAATTAGGGGTGTTTTTTTGGGGAAAATTATTTTATTTAACAAGTCAAAAATCAATTATCCAATTTCATCCAGCTTGAATATCTTATTCACACGGTATTTTCCGTTAATCTTTTGCACAGTACAGCATTCATTGTAGGCATCGTGCTCAAACAAAAGAATCTGCTTTTTCTCTACAGCATCACTCAACATTCGCTCTTTGTCTTCCATGGAAGTAATGGGAAACGTATCGTAAGCCGATACCCACGCAATGGGCAGTGAAGCAAGCAAAGGGATTACATCTCCGACGTAAACCAACGTTTTATCACCCAAGTTGATGTAAGGTACAAGCTGACCGACGGTATGTCCATTGAAAATTTTCACTTCCACATCGGGTGAAATGAATTGGTCATTCGCCACGAGCCGGAGCTTACCTGCTTTTTCTATCGGAAGCATATTTTCCGGAAAATATGAATCTCCTTCACGCACATTGGGATTCAAAAAATTTTCCCATTGCGTTTTGCCTACCCAATAGTCTGCATTGGGGAATGTAGGGACAATTTCTGTTTTATCTTCGTTGTATTTCGTGCTCGAACCGCAATGATCAAAGTGCAAATGTGTAAGTATCACATCGGTAACTTCTTCTGCCGAATAACCGAGCTTTATCAATTCTTCTTCAAAATCCACCACTCCACTTATTCTATAATATTTCAAGTAATCGATTTGTTTCTGTCCGGTTCCGGTATCAACAAGCATTAATCTGTCTTCAGTTTTCACAACTAAACATCTCATATTCAGCACACAAAAATTTTCTTCATTACAAGGATATCGCCTTTGCCACACCCGCTTTGGCACTACTCCAAACATAGCTCCACCATCAGCCATAAAGGCTCCAGCTTCAATTTTATGTAATTTCACACTTGCAGATTGCATTTTTTACTAAATTCTTCTTACATTTGCATATTATAGATTGCAAAGATAGATATTTTTAGGTAAAAAGTTCTGTTTTTTTGAATTATGATACCTGAAATTAGTAATTTACACGAAAAACTAACACCATGTACAAAGTCCATTTTATTGCCATTGGAGGCTCGGCAATGCACAATCTAGCCATCGCACTTCACAAAAAGAACTTCTACGAAGTAACCGGATCTGATGATGAAATTTTTGAACCTTCGTATAGCAGACTGAAAGAGAACGGATTACTGCCGAAAAAGACAGGATGGTTTCCTGAAAAAATCCATAAACAGCTTGATGCAGTAATCCTTGGAATGCATGCCCGTCCTGACAATCCGGAATTAGTGCGTGCAAAAGAATTAGGTATAAAAATTTATTCTTTCCCCGAATATTTATACGAACAAACCAGAAGTAAAACCCGAATTGTAGTTGGAGGAAGTCATGGTAAAACTACAACCACCGCTATGATTTTACATGTGATGAGAAAGACAAACTTCAAGGCAGATTACATGGTTGGAGCACAAATAGATGGTTTTGAAAATATGGTAAGCTTCAGTGAAGATGCTCGTGTAGCGGTTTTTGAGGGGGATGAATACTTAACGTCATCGCTTGATCCGCGCCCGAAATTCCATCTATACAAAGCACACATAGCTGTCATTACAGGTATCGCATGGGATCATATCAATGTCTTCCCGACATTCGAAAACTACGTCGAGCAATTCAGCAAATTTATTGAAACAATGGAAATTCAAGGTCGTCTGATTTACTTTGACGGCGATGATAATCTGAAAAGGATTGTACGGAATACGGATAGAATTGATGTAGTAACATTTCCTTACAACACCCCAAAATATGAAATAAAAGATGGGGTTACTTATATAAAAACACGTAATGGATTAGTACCACTCAAGATATTCGGCGAGCATAATTTACAAAATTTAGAAGCAGCACGTTTGGCTTGCAAACAAGTTGGAATCATGGACGATAAGTTTTTTGAAGCCATTGCCGATTTCCCGGGTGCGTCTAATCGGATGCAAAAAATTGTAGATAAGCCGGACCGGGTTGCTTTCAAGGATTTTGCACATTCACCATCTAAGCTGAAAGCTACCGTAAAAGCCACTAAAGCACAATATCCCGATAGAAAGTTAATAGCTTGCATGGAATTACATACATTTAGCAGCCTGACAGAAGAATTTCTTCCACAATATGCAAACAGCATGAAAGACGCTGATATAGCTTTTGTGTACTACAATCCGAAAGTGATTAAACACAAACGACTGAAAGAATTAAATCCCGATGACGTTAAAACTGCTTTTGGCGGGGAAAATATTTCTGTTTTTACCGATTCAGAAGAATTGCAAAACAAACTTCGAGAGTTTAACTACGAAAATACAGCACTTTTATTTATGACTTCAGGTAATTTTTCAGGAATAAATTTGATAGAATTCGCAAAAGAACTACTAATCAGTTAACAGTTAGTACATTTTTACTATTCAACCAATTAACGATTTAACTACTCAACTATTTAACCAAAAAAGTGGACAAAAAACAACTTCTCTTAGATAAACGCTACATGCGCATGGCTCGGATTTGGGCTGAAAACTCATACTGCAAACGACGGAAAGTGGGCGCACTGCTAGTCAAAAACAAAATGATTATTTCCGACGGCTACAACGGCACCCCTTCCGGTTTTGAAAACAACTGCGAAGACGAAAACAACGTTTCAAAACCTTACGTACTACACGCCGAAGCCAATGCCATTACCAAAATTGCCCGCTCACACAACAGCAGTGAAGGCGCCACACTTTACGTCACAGCGTCACCCTGCATGGAATGTTCAAAACTAATCATCCAAGCCGGAATAAAACGTGTAGTGTATGGCGAAACCTATCGCATTATGGATGGTGTGGAACTATTAGAACGCGCCGGAATTCAAGTTGATTTTTTAGGAGATGTTAAAGAGTGAGCTTATTCATAATTATAACGTAAAAACATTATACGAAATTGGTTTTAAAGAAATCAATATAATAACATGACAAAAAGAAATATTTGGATAATTGTAATTATAGTTGTGTCTGCTATTGCAGGAGTACTTTTAGGAAATTTAATTGCAAAAAAAGAAAATCAAGGTCAACAAATCAAGGATTTATCGGGTTTGTTTTTACCGCGGGGAAACTCGGGTAAAATTGGTGAGCTATTATCACTTATTGACGGACAATATATTGATGATGTGCCGATGGATAGTTTGACTGACGAAGTGATGGCTGAAATTGTATCTAAATTGGATCCCCACTCCGTTTACATTCCTGCAAGTGACCTTGAAGCCGTAAATAGTGAGTTGGAAGGCAGTTTCAGCGGTATCGGTGTGCAATTCAACATTCAAAATGATACGGTAATGATTGTCTCCGTAATCAGCGGAGGTCCGTCTGAAAAAGTAGGATTGATGGCAGGCGACCGCTTGGTGGAAGTAAATGATACGGTATTTGTGGGCGAAGGAGTTATTAACAACGAAAAAGTGATGCGTAAACTTCGCGGTCCGAAAGGCACCGAAGTAAAACTCGGCATAAAGAGACAAGGTACTAAAGAACTGTTGGAATATAATGTAGTCAGAGGTGAAATCCCAATCCATTCGGTTACAGTAGCTTATATCATCGAACCGGGTGTTGGTTTTATCGGATTGAATAATAACTTCGGACAAAACACTTACAATGAATTTCTTCACGCCATTGCTGAACTTCGTGCGAAAGGCGCTCGCAAATACATCATCGACCTGCGCGAAAACAGCGGTGGACTGATGGATGTTGCCATTCAGATGATTAACGAATTCCTGCCGAAAGGGCAAATGATTGTCTACTCCGAGGGAAAAGCTTATCCGCGCACCGAAGCCAAAGCCAACGGCGCCGGAACTTGTATCAACAACCCGCTTGTGGTGCTGATAGATGAATTCAGTGCTTCTGCCAGCGAAATTTTTGCAGGAGCAATTCAAGACAACGACCGAGGAACAATTGTGGGACGTCGCTCATTCGGTAAAGGATTGGTGCAGACACAAATTCCATTTTCAGACGGCTCAGCAGTAAGACTCTCCATTGCTCGTTATTATACACCATCAGGCCGAAGTATTCAGAAACCGTACGAAATAGGTAACGGTGAAGATTACGAATTGGATTTGATAAAACGCTTTGAACACGGTGAGTTTGACAGTCGAGACAGTATTCAGATGGTGGACACATTAAAATATAAAACAACCAAAGGAAGAATTGTGTACGGTGGTGGAGGCATCATGCCGGACTACTTTGTGCCCAGAGACACTGCAAAATATTCGCCTTATTTCACAAAAGTTGTAAATTTCGGTCATATTTATCAGTATGCTCTTCATTATACCGACAAGAACAGAAATACGCTGAACAAATTCAAAACTTGGCAAGAAACGGACAAATACATGTCAGCTCAAGGTAATCTGCTGAATGACTTTGTTGCTTTTGCAAAATCAAAAGGTGTAGCGCCCAATCATAGGGAAATCAACGTATCAAAAGACTTAATTCTGCAACAGATAAAATCCTATGTTGTGCGCAACACGCTGGGCGAAGAACAATTCTTTCCCATGCTAAATAAAAATGATGCCACGGTGAATAAAGCGTTGGAAGTGCTTAGAAATCAATAAAAAAGGGCAACAAAACATCTAAATAAAAAAGAGTATCTCACCTAAAAGTAAGATACTCTTTTCATTTTCTTTATCAAAAACGTATTTTTGTATGATTTCCTACCCTTTTATGGCTGCAATGCCCGGCAATACACGCCCTTCTATAGCTTCAAGAAGTGCACCGCCACCGGTAGAAACGTAGGACATATCATCTGCAATGCCAAATTTATTAACGCATGCTACTGAATCGCCTCCTCCAACAAGTGAGAATGCACCGTTTTTAGTAGCTTCTACAATAGCTTCGCCAACTGCTCGTGATCCATGAGTAAAGTTTTCAAATTCAAAAACACCGGTAGGACCGTTCCAAAGGATAGTTTTAGAGTCTTTGATAACCTCTGCAAAAATCTCTGCCGTTTTAGGGCCGATATCCAATCCTTCCCACCCTTCGGGGATTTCTCTTACAGAAGCAAACTTCGTATTAGCATCATTGCTGAATGAATCGGCTATTTTAGCATCCACAGCCAGCACCATATTTACGTTGTTTTTCTTGGCTTTCTCGAGCAATTCAAGGGCCAACTCCAATTTATCATCTTCACAAATCGAGTTTCCAATCTTCCCGCCCTGCGCCTTAGAAAATGTATAGGTCATTCCGCCGGCAATAATCAGGTTATCCACTTTAGTGAGCAGGTTTTCAATAATTTCAATTTTGGTAGAGACCTTGGAACCACCCATAATAGCCGTGAACGGGCGAGCCGGGTTATCCATCAATTTATCCACTGCATCCACTTCTTTGTTCATCAAATACCCGAACATTTTGTGTTCTGCATCAAAATAATCGGCAATCAAAGCCGTAGATGCATGTGCGCGATGGGCTGTACCAAAAGCATCGTTTACATAAACATCGGAATAAGATGCTAATTTTTTGGCAAACTCTTTTTGAGCTGCTTTTATCTCTTGTTTAGCTGTAGCTATTTCTTCATCTGTAGCTGTCTCTGGCAAACGTGGCTTTCCTTGTTCCTCAGCATAAAAGCGAAGGTTTTCCAACAATAGCGCTTCACCATCCTGCAACTCGGCTACCATTTTTTCAGTTTCTTCGCCCATGGCACCGGAAGCAAATTTCACATCCACGCCAAGAAGTTCAGAAACACGATTAACGATTACTTTTAAGGAAAGTTTGGGATCCGGATTTTTCTTCGGACGCCCCATGTGAGAAGCGATAATCAAACGACCGCCATCGGCTATGATTTTTTTCAGAGTTGGCATAGCGGCGCGGATACGAGTATCGTCCGTGATATTTTGGTTTTCATCTACTGGAACATTGAAGTCCACGCGTACAAAGGCTTTTTTACCTTTGAAATTAAATTTGTCTAATGTTTGCATAATTGTTGAATTTGAAAATTAAAAGTTGAAGAGTCATTATTTTATAAACTCCACAACTTTCAACCTTATTTCTAATTTGTTTTGAATTTGTATTTTACTTCTCCAAGCTCTTCATTCGCTTTTACAATCTTATTTTTCAGATTTTCTTTATACTCAACCAGTTTTTGCTGAATATTTGCATCGGCTGTTGCCAGAATTTGCGCAGCCAGAATTCCTGCATTCAGCGCTCCATTAATTCCTACGGTCGCCACAGGAATTCCGGGCGGCATCTGCACAATGGCAAGCAATGCATCCAGCCCGTCAAGCGAAGCATTGATAGGAACTCCGATTACTGGAATAGTTGTCATAGAAGCAATTACACCCGGGAGATGAGCAGCCATTCCGGCAGCCGCAATAATTACTTGAATGCCGTTATCTTTAGCGCTCTTGGCAAATTTTTCTACTTCTGCGGGTGTACGATGAGCAGAAAGGGCATGAATTTCAAATGGAATTTCCATTTCATTCAGAAATTCCGCCGCTTTTTTCATCACAGGCAAATCTGAAGTGCTGCCCATGATGATAGATATTTTTGGTGTCATGTGTTTATTTGGTTGTTAGTTTTCACTCTATTAAAGCCGTATATTCGTCGGCTGAAAGAAGTTCGGCATCGCTGTCGGTAACCGTCAATTTCACCATCCAGCCTTCGCCGTACGGATCGTCGTTAACCAGTTCAGGGCTATCGTCTAATTTTTCGTTAAACTCAATGATTTCACCTGCTACAGGCATCATTAGGTCTGAAACTGTTTTCACCGCTTCTACTGAGCCGAAAACTTCGCCGGCAGCTAATGTTTCTCCTACTGTTTCCACTTCTACAAATACAATATCTCCCAGTTCGCTTTGAGCATAATCCGTAATGCCTACATAGGCAATTTCACCTTCTATCCGAATCCATTCGTGGTCTTTGGTGTACTTTAAATTAGCCGGTACGTTCATAATCTTTTGATTTTAAGTAATTTGATAATAAATATTTTGTTAAAAAAATTTCAAGACAAAGTTACTAAAAATATTCAGTAATAAGCAGCTATTTTTGGGGTAAAAATAAATCAGCTTGAATCGGGAAATGGTCCGAGCACTTTATCTTGCCAACGACAAAATTATCTGATTGGAATGTATTGTCATACATAATATAGTCAATTCTAAATCGATAAAGTGAATGCACAAAAGTCAAACCCAAGCCATTGCCGCTCTCCATAAAGGCATCTTTCAAGTTCCCTTTTATTCTGGAATAGGTGTATGATGCCGGTACGTCGTTGTAATCGCCACACGAAATCACTTTGTAGGGAGATTCATCAATTAGCTTTGCAATCAAATCAGCCTGTTTTGCCCTTACACGATAAGCTACACTTAATTTCTGCGATAGGTATTTTGTGATGGCGGTTAACTTCTCAGATGAAAAATCACTACGCAATTCAGCTGTCTTTTTCATGTCCTGCGCCGTCACCCGATTTGACTCCAAGTGGTTGTTTATCACCCGTATGGTGTCGTCACCAATTACAATGTCAGAATAAATAGAAAGATTGAACTGTGATTCAAGATCGATATTTCTTTTTTCGATAATCGGATATTTAGACAAAGTAGCAACCCCAATATTCATTCTCCATTTATCCAGTTGAAAACTAATGTGTTTATACGGATAGTTTTCAAAAATACGTTCAAAATCTTCTTCTTTAAACTGATGTTCGTTCTTGCTAAAAGCAAATTCCTGCAAACAAACAATATCAGCGTCAGAATCTAAAATATACTGCACTACACAGTTTGGACTGTCAGCGGTATGTTTTTTCAGCATGGCAGTATTCATCGTGTTATACGAAACAACTTTCACTTTCCGAAAGGTAGGGTCAATTTTGGGCTTGCTCAAATTAAAGGAAAAAGCACTTTTCGAAATTCCGGAAAATAGGAGCACGGTTACCAACGAAATTAGAAAGTACCATTTCCGTGCAAGTGCCCAAAGCAAAATAAATCCGATATTTACTAACAAAATAGGAAACAGACCCAGTGAGGCATAAGCTGTTAGAATAAAAGTATTTGGACTGACCATCGAGCCCACCTTAACCAGAGTCAGAGCAATTACAGCTAAGATATTCAACAGAAGCAATATACCTTTAATTAATTTAATCATTCGATTTATCTACCTTTTTTGTTCAAAAAGTTTCTTTTTCTCATCAACAGTAAGGCTTTCGTAACCCGATGTTTTGATTTTATCTAAAATTCTATCAATTTCTTTCTCATCCTGTGCTTTCTTCTGATTGTATGCTTCGGGCGACATTTTTTGCGCATGATATTTCGTTGACTTCACTTTGGGACGAGGTTTGAGAATATTAACAAAAAAGTCAATAATTGAGTTTATAAAACGAGTTATGTCTATTCCTTTTCTCTCAAAAACAACAAAAAGGTAACCGCCTAAAGCTCCTCCAAGATGTGCCAACTCTCCCCCACTGTTCGCAGAACGAAGACCAAATAAGCTTACCAAAACAACAATTATCGCTATCCACATCAGCTTGATACGCCCGATAAATAGCAAGTGCATCTCCATTTTAGGAGCTCGAACAGCTGATGCCAAAATAATAGCCATAATAGAGCCTGATGCACCCATCAAAATGCTGCTATCCACAGGTACGAATCCATTGGCACGGGGCATGGTATATACAGGCAGCAGGTTATATGCCAAAATGTAAAGCAAAGCTCCAAGCAGGCCACCAAAAACATAAACTGCCAATAGCTGTTTTTCAGAAAAGTACATCAAAAAAAATCGTCCAAACCAGAATAGCACCAACATGTTGAACAAAATGTGAAAAAAATGCTCGTGATAAAACATGTAGGTTATCGGAGTCCAAAAATGCCTGAGCAAACTTTGAAGATTAGAAGGGACTGAAAACCAGTGCGCAACTGAAATTTGATCCAACCGAAACAAATAAAAAAAAACAGACAACAGGCTAAAAAACAAAAATACCGCACTATTTACATAAATAAGGCGAATAACCATATTTCCATTTTTATAAGTCTGTTTTATGTTGTCGAGAATATTCATTAATTTTTTTATATTGTTTATACTTGTTGCTCTTTAATAATTTACATAAAGTCTTCCCTTTTGACGCCAATATAGGATTAATAGAATTCCGAATAGCATTCCTCCCAAATGAGCAAAATGTGCCACACTATCACCTTTAAAACTCGCTACACCCAAGAAAAGTTCTAACACGGCATATCCAGCCACGAAATAACGGGCTTTTATCGGTATCGGAACAAAAATCAAAAACAGCCGCTCTTCAGGAAAAAGCCATCCGAAAGCAAGCAGAATGCCGAAAATAGCACCTGAAGCGCCGATTGTAAGTAAAGCGTTCTGCAACTCAGTCTTCATCACCATGATATCCGCAGTATGAATCTGACTAATTTCACCGGAGAATCTGAAATATCTCGACAGGGTATCGTAATAAGGCGCCAACGAATCAATAGAGCCAGTAGAAATAGCAACATCCATTGCCGAAAACAGGCTGCCCATTTCAATATGCCAAAACACTTGCTGCACAATGCCTGCTCCAATTCCTGTAACAAGGTAAAAAATCAAAAATTTACGAGCCCCCCATACATGCTCCAAGATGGGCCCAAACATAAAAAGAGCAAACATGTTGAAAAAGATATGAGCAATATTGGGATACGGAGCATGCATAAACATATATGTAAGTATCTGAATAAGATTAAACTTTTCTGATGCAAAATAATGCATACCCAATAGGTCTTCCAATCTTACATCCAGTCCCCAACGAAAAAGGATGGTTGGCATCATCCACGACGCCAAGAACATAATTACATTGATGATTAGTAAATTTTTTACAACAGGTGGAAGCGATCGATTCATTATGCTAAACAGTTGATTTTAGAATTGCAAAAATACGAAAAAAACTCCAAAAACAGTTTTTTCAACAAAATTTGACAGAAATATTTAAAAATAAATAGTTTTTGAAGCAAAATATTTTGTTTTTCACTTAGTTATCATTACATTTGCGATTATATATATATGTTTAATAGTCTTAAATTTTAAATTATGAACAAAGCAGAATTAGTTAGTGCAATCGCTGCCGCATCAGGCTTAACTAAGGCCGACTCGAAAAGAGCTCTTGATGCTACGGTAAAAAGTATTACCGACGCCCTAAGCAAAGGGGATAAAGTTAGTCTGGTTGGTTTCGGCACATTCTCAGTTGTAGAACGCGCTGCACGTACAGGCGTAAATCCGGCTACCAAAAAACCAATCAAAATCCCTGCTAAAAAAGTTGCAAAATTCAAAGCAGGTTCTGACTTAGCTGAAGCTGTGAAATAAACAACATTTTTACTCATTAAAAAAAGGACATTCAAAAGATGTCCTTTTTTATTTTATTATCTATCGATAGCACTCATTAAAAAATCATCTATATTACAAAAATAATCATAAAAAATTCAGTTTAACATTCAGAAAACTCCAGAGTTTACCAAACCTATTTAGTTCTCCTTAAAAAACAACATAATCATTTTATATACACTAAAATAAGTTCACTGCACCTTGTATGTATTTACTGAATTTTGTATTTTTGTTTTTAAAACAATAATAAAAAAAGGTGATGAAATTCTCCAGAAGCATATTTTGCATTCTCTTTATTTATCTTGGACTTTTGCTTTCGGCTAATGATTTTACACCAGCTGTAACACAATTTAATAAGAAAGATTACATTGGTGGAAATCAAAATTGGGATGTTGCGCAAAGTCAAGAAGGACTGATGTATTTTGGGAACCACTTGGGGTTAATGCGTTTTGATGGTTCTAATTTCCAACTTTTCAAATTACCTGGTGTACAGACAGTTCGCTCAGTATATATTGACAAAAATGATAGAATTTACGTCGGTGCTTTCCGCGAATTTGGATATTTTGAAAAAGATAAATTTGGGGTTTTGAATTATACTTCGCTGGCTAATCTACTAGAAAACTATAAATTGGGAAACGATGAAATTTGGAAGATTATAGAGTTTGAAGGGAAAACTCTCTTCCAATCATTTAAAAGTATTTTTATTTTCGATGGTAAAACTGTTTCGGGTAAATCGTTTGATGTAACATTTCTGTATTTATATCCTTTTAATAATCAAATATTTGCACACACATTGGAAAATGGATTTTGCCGTTTTGATATAGATAAACTGGAATTTTCTACTGTTGAAAATGTACCATTCAAAAGCGATGTTATTTCTGTTGTTCCGCTTAGTCGTGATGAAGCTTACGTGATTACCGGGAGCGACGGAATTTACATTTTTGACGGTATGAATTTTCGAAAATTTTCAGATAGTAGTTTAGATTATTTGAAAAATGCAGGCGTGAACAAAGCAGTTCTGACACAAGATTCGCTGCTTGTAATTGGGACTATTTTGGACGGAATAACGGCTGTAGATAAAACCGGGAAAAGAATTTGGAAGCTAAACACGACAAACAACCTGCAGAACAACACAGTTCTCGGGATGTTATCCGACTCGGAAAACAATCTTTGGTTAGCACTTGACAAAGGAATTTCCATGGTTCGCTTAAATAAGTCTATACAACTTATACAATCTTTCTCTCCGTCTATCGGATCTATTTATTCGTTGAGTTTCCTACCACCTGATAACCTTTATCTAGCTACAAATCAAGGACTTTATTCCGGTAAATTTTCCTTATCTTCTCGCTCTTTAACTCAAGTGCAAATTGATCCACAAATAAAAGGTCAGGTATGGACGTTAGACCGATTTGACAACCAGCTATTTTGTGGCAACAACGAAGAAACCTATCAAATCATCCCGAACAGGAAAATTGTTTCCCGCTCAAAAGGTGGAATGTGCATGAGTCAAGGAATAATTCATGGTCACGAAGTGCTTGTTCAAGGTACTTATTCCGATCTCGTTCTCTATCTGAAAGATGGCAATGAATGGAAATTCAACAGCACCATCCAAAATTTCCTAAATCCAATAAAAACCGTTTCCGTCGATTACCAAGGCAGAATTTGGGTTACCCATATGCACCAAGGCATGTTCATGATTAAATTGAACCCTGATTTGACAACCATTGACCAAGTGAAAGAATACAAATCACTAGACGATAAAAATCCTACGTTAATCTACACATACACTATTAATAACAGAGTGGTATTTACTGATAATAACCGTTTTTACGTATATGATGACATAAAAAACAAGATTGTTCCTTACATTGAATTGAATAAAGCGTTAGGAAAATACTGCAATGCTTACAAAGTAGTTCGTCAAAAATCATCCGTATACTGGTTCATTAAAAACGAAGAAGCTGTTTTGGTTGAATTCAAGGGAGATAAAATTAATATCTTGGACCACGTTCAGTACTCTTTATTTTTGAATCAAATTGTAGATAACTTTCAAAATATTATACCTATTGCTAATAATTTAGCATTATTCACTCTTGAAAATGGACTTGCGCTTTATATATTCAATGAAAAAACTGAAACATATAATTCGGTAAAACGTGAAGTTTTATTATCAGAAGTATCTGTTGTGGATAAAAAATCGGAAGAAAAAACACTCTTACCTACAGTATCTAATTCTGAAATAATTTCCTTTCCCCACACTAAGAACAGGATAAAATTCACGATTAGCTACCCCGAGTATTCAAATCTTAATGACGTGATGTTCAGGTATAAGCTCACAGGATTGAATGATAATTGGAGTGAAAAAACCATGAACAACTTGAAAGAGTATTCCTATCTTACTCCCGGCAAGTATACATTTAGTGTTCAAGTGCTACACAAAAATGGTAAAGTGCTTGCTAATACAGATTACGCATTTACAATGAAACCACCCTTTTATTGGAATACATTCAGCAAAATATTTTATCTGTTACTTGTTTTACTTGCCGCTTACTTGATTTATTACTTTGTAAAACTAAATTTTGAAGCAAGACAACAAAAACTCCACCAAGAACAAGAAGATTTACGCAAAAAAGAAATAGAAAAAAGAGAGCAAGAAATTATAGCTTTGAAAGCCGAGAAATTGGAAGCCGATTTAACGCTAAAAAGCAAAGAATTAGCCATGTCTACGATGACAATTATCCGGAAAAACGAAGTACTTATAAAAGTTAAAGAAGAACTGGTGGAACTGAAGAAACGTCTTGGAACACAGTTTCCCAACAAGTATTATGACCAGATAATTCGTATAGTAGATCAAAACATTTCTTCGGATGATGATTGGAAAATATTTCAAACAAACTTTGACCGTATTCACGAGAATTTCTTCCGAAACTTACATACTTCATATCCGAAACTTACATCAAATGACTTGCGTTTTTGTGCATATTTTCGTTTGAATCTTACCACAAAAGACATTGCCCATTTGATGAACATATCTCCAAAGGGAGTAGAAGTAGCACGTTATCGAATTCGTAAAAAAATAAATATCCCTTCTGAGAAAAATATCAACGAGTTTTTAATCGAATTCAAATAATCCGAGAAAAAAGATTACCAATGTTGAGCTTTTTATCAATATTTACAAGATATTATTTTAAAAAACAACATCTTGTATACACCTATTAATCAACATAATATACATCAACACTAAACCTTTGTAGGCCTAAAATAGTACCCCCTATTTTCAGTTTTTTTCTTGTAGTATTCAAATAGGGACAGAAAATTTTTAATTTTAATTTTGAATGTGCAACTTTGCCATACAAACAAAAAATAATACTTATGAAAACACTAAAACAGAAAAGTTTAATTTTCCTACCTATCATATTTTTTATGGCATTTCTGCCAACTCAAACTGCAACATCTCAGAGAAAGCATAGAAAAAAAGCAGTTTCAACAACAGTAAAACCTGTTGAAAAATCCAAAATTATTTCATCTAAATCAATTCATTTCAACCCTGACTTAGAAATGGATAAATTTCTTGATGAATTAATGTCCAAAATGACTTTGATTGAAAAATTAGGACAACTAAATTTACCAACGGCAGGAGATTTCACAACCGGACAAGCAAAAAGTTCAGATATCGGACAAAAAATCAAAGAAGGAAAAGTAGGAGGACTTTTTAATATTAAAGGCGTTGACAAAATCCGGGAAGTACAGCGTATCGCAGTAGAAGAAAGCCGATTGAAAATTCCACTGCTTTTTGGTATGGACGTAATACACGGTTATGAATCCACATTCCCGATTCCGCTTGGTTTAGCGTCTTCATGGGATATGGATTTAATCCAAAAATCAGCGCAAATAGCAGCACAAGAAGCAACAGCCGATGGCATCAATTGGACTTTTTCTCCGATGGTTGATATTTCAAGAGATCCCCGGTGGGGACGTATATCCGAGGGCTCTGGCGAAGACCCCTATTTAGGAAGCCAGATTGCCAAAGCGATGATTACAGGGTATCAAGGAAATGATTTGTCGGCAAATAACACGCTCTTAGCTTGCGTGAAACATTTCGCACTATATGGTGCTTCGGAAGGTGGAAGAGACTATAATACTGTAGATATGAGCCGAGTAACAATGTACAATATTTATTTCCCACCCTTCAAAGCAGCTGTCGAGACAGGAGTAGGAAGTATAATGGCTTCATTCAATGAACTAGAAGGGATTCCTGCAACCGGTAATCGTTGGCTTCAAACCGAAGTATTGCGCAATCAATGGGGTTTCCAAGGATTGAATGTAAGCGACTATACGGGAATCAGCGAGATGGTAGCGCACGGAATTGGCGACCTACAACAAGTTTCAGCACTTGCATTAAAAGCCGGAATTGACATGGATATGGTAAGTGAAGGCTATTTGAGTACGTTAGAAAAATCATTGAAAGAGGGTAAAATTACCCATTCTGAGATTGAGCAAGCCGTACGCAGAATTCTTGAAGCAAAATACAGGTTAGGTTTATTTTCTGATCCTTATAAATACTGTAATTCAGAAAGAGCAAAAAAAGAAGTTTATTCACCCGAACACAGAGCAATAGCAAGAAATATTGCCAGTCAATCGATGGTTTTGTTAAAAAACAAAGATCAATTACTTCCACTGCAAGCCAAAGGAAAAGTTGCTGTGATTGGTCCACTTGCAGATAACCCCGAAAATATGCCTGGCACTTGGAGCGTTGCTTCAAAACATTCAGAAGCAGTTTCTTTATTGAAAGGTCTGAAAGAAACGCTTGGTAATCAAGTAGAGTTTCTATTTGCAAAAGGCGCTAACTTCGACTATGACGAAGAATACGAGAATAAAATAACAATGTTCGGCAAAAAAGCATACCGCGATAATCGTCCGAAAGACCAAATCCTAAAAGAAGCAATTGATATTGCCAAACAAGCAGATGTAATTATTGCTGCTTTGGGTGAAGCGTCAGAAAGTTCAGGAGAAGCAAGCTCAATGGTTAACTTGGAGCTTCGGCAATCGCAAAAGGACTTGCTGCGCGCATTAAAAAAGACTGGTAAACCAATCGTGTTGGTATTGTTTAATGGAAGACCAATGATAATAAACGAGGAAAACGAGCTTGCTGATGCAATACTAAATGTATGGTTTCCGGGAAGCGAAGCCGGATATGCCATTTCCGATGTTCTTTTCGGAAAAGTAAATCCATCTGCAAAATTACCAATTACATTTCCGAGAAGTGTCGGACAAATTCCAATTTACTACAATCACAAAAACACTGGACGCCCACTCTCAAACCAAAACACATGGGAAAAATTTCGCTCGGCATATCTTGATTCGCACAACACACCATTATTCCCTTTTGGATACGGCTTGAGTTACACTACATTTAATTACAGCGATGTAAGCGTAACAACTAAAAACCCAATCGGCAATCAAAAAATCAAAGCATCTGTTACACTTTCAAACACAGGAAAACACGATGGAGCAGAGGTAGTACAATTATATATCAGAGACGTTGTTGGCACAAACACACGCCCGCTCAAAGAGTTGAAAGATTTCCAAAAAGTTATGCTCAAAGCAGGTGAAAGTAAAACCGTTAGCTTTGAAATTACTCCCGAAGACTTGAAATTCTACAACAATGAGCTGATTTTTGACTGGGAAAGCGGAGATTTTGAAATTATGATAGGAGGAAATTCGCAGGACGTGAAATCAGTTACAATCAATTGGCAAAAATAAGCACGAAAATGAGGCATATATCATTCGTAATAATATTGTTATCTGCTTGTGGGATATTATCTGCACAGAAAAAACACACCGTTCCGGCTGAAATTCAGGCTCAAAGCTATCCCGGACACACGGAAATAACTTGGAAAAATCACCAAGGATTTACTTACGAGATTTATCGTCTTGCTGAAAATGAAAAGTATTTCGTGAAACAAGGAGAAACTTCTGAAAGCTATTATTTCGATTTTTACGGAAATAACATTGCACAAAACGCTCAAATCCGTTACAGGATTATCCCAAAAGGAATGTATGTAACTTCTGCCAATGCCAGTAAATTTGAAATAAAAGTCAATCGAAAGCCCTACAAGGACGATGATTTACTGGATATGGTACAACGCTATACGACGCGTTATTTCTTCGATTTTGCTGAGCCTTTTACCGGAATGGCTCGTGAAAGAAGCAATGACGTGAATGGCGACATTGTAACTACCGGAGGTACAGGATTCGGTTTGATGGCTTTAATCGCAGGAATGGAAAGAAGTTACTTTCCAAGGGAAAAAGGATTGGAAGTAATAGAAAAAATTATCAATTTTCTCGGCTCGGTCGAAAGATTTCACGGTGCTTGGGCACATTGGTACGACGCCGACACGCGAAAAGCCTTTAATTTCAGCAAGTACGATGACGGAGGTGATTTGGTGGAAACTGCACTGCTAATGCAGGGGCTGCTAACTACTCGTGAATACTTAAAAAAAGGAAATGCAAAAGAAACAGATATTGCAAAGAAAATATCACATCTTTGGGAAACTGTTGAATGGGATTGGTACACACAAGGAACCGATTCGCTATATTGGCATTGGTCAAAAAATTACGGTTGGAAAATGAACCATCGGATAAAAGGATTTGACGAAACACTAATTACCTACGTGTTAGCTGCATCTTCACCTACTCACCCAATCGATGCGAAAGTGTATGAAGCTTGCTTCAAAAAATCACCTTATTATTACAACGGAAAGAATTATTACGGCATTAAACTCGATTTAGGAATGGAATTCGGCGGTCCGCTTTTTTTCTCACATTTTAGTTTTCTCGGCTTGAATCCGATGGGATTAACCGATGGCTACACCAATTATTTCGAAAGAAACAAGGCACACACGCTTATTCATCGAGCATATGCTATTGCAAATCCAAAAAAGCACGTTGGATACGGACCTAAACTCTGGGGGTTTACTTCTTCTGATGATCCACTAGTGGGTTACTCTTCACACCATCCCGGCACAAATGATGATAACGGCACTGTACCACCTACAGCAGCACTTTCATCCATCGTTTATACGCCGAAAGAAAGCTTGGAGGTTCTGAAGTATCTTTATTTTGAAAAAGGGAAACAGGTTTTCGGCAAATACGGATTCTACGATGCTTACAATCCCGGATTACCTGAAGGTCAGCAGGTTGTGAAAAGCTACCTTGCCATAGATCAAGGTCCGATAGCCGTGATGATAGAGAATTACCGAAGTGGATTGCTTTGGAATCTATTTATGGGAAATCCTGAAATTCAAACAGGATTAAAGAAATTGGGATTTAAATCAGCACCCTAAATTCTACAAAAAAGCTAACTAATAAACTTACAAAAACAATTTATCTTCACCCCAATAAAGGGTTTAAGAAAAAATCTAAAACAATTACATATGAAAAACAAACGTTCATTTTTCCTATTACTGATGTTTTTATCGGTGTTATCAATAATTGCTCAAAACGTTACGATTTCAGGAGTAATTTCAGATAATACTACAGGTGAAACATTAATCGGGGCTAAAGTCCTTCAGAAAGGAACAAACAACGGTACAATTACAAATTTTGACGGAAATTTTACCATTTCCGTGCCACTCAATTCCATCTTGGAAATCAGCTACGTGGGTTATCAAAATCAGGAAGTAACCGTACACTCAGAGGCTCCACTCAACATTACAATGGAATCCAACGACGAAATCTTAGATGAAGTGGTTGTAGTCGGTTACGGAACTAAAAAAGCCGGTGCTATTACTGGTTCGGTTGTTCAAGTCAAATCAGAAGATATATTGAAAACTCCCGCACAATCTGCCATTCAATCCATTCAAGGTAAAGCTGCTGGAGTCAATATCATAGCAACCGACGAACCGGGGCGCTCTCCTACCGTAATGATTCGTGGAATAAACACGGTGCTTGGCGGCGGAACTCCACTATATGTTATAGATGGTGTAGAAGCAAATAGTTTGAATGGATTGAGTGCCAATGACATCGAAACCATTGACGTACTGAAAGATGCATCTTCTCTTGCCATTTATGGAAATAAAGCTGCAAGCGGGGTAATACTCGTAACCACGAAAAAAGGGACAAAAGGTAAAATTAAAGTAAATTATGATGGGTATGCCGGATTCAAAGGAATTATGAAAAACGTGAAAATGGCAGATGCGTATCATTTTGCTTACTATCAAAATTTTGCCGCAGGTAGAACTCGTTTCAACACCACACAGCCCTACAACACAAATTGGCTGAATGAAATCACCCGAACGGGAATAACAACGAACCACGCAATTTCCTTGTCGGGTGGCGAAGATAATGCAAATTATTATTTCGGGGTGTCTCGATACGATGAAAAAGGTATTTTGAAAGGAACGGATTATGACCGCACCAACATCATTTCTAAAAACGAATTCAGACTTTATAATCGGATAAAACTTACCAACTCCATCAATATTGCCGTGGTGAACAATGTGCCAAAACCTTCGAGTGCATTTACAGCGGCCTACAAGCAATCGCCCATCATGCCGGTAAAATATGAAAATGGAAAATGGGGAATGCCTTTCTTGGATACCGAAACCGGAGAAATTGGAATGGTGGGTGACAAGTTCAACAATGTGCCAAATCCAGTAGCTATGTTGGGTTACAATGAAGATAAAAACAGAAACGTTACTTTGTTTGGAACTTTGGGAGCTGAAATTGAGATTTACAAGGACTTGAAATTCAATTCAAATTTCGGAGCGACCTTTGACTACGGAATGGGTTACACGTACACTTCAAACAAAGAAAATTGGTTCAGCCAAAACCCAACAGCAACTGAAGATGATTTCAACAAAAACAATAAATTTTACAGCACGTTGAGTCAACGCAGAAGTCATTTTTTCGTTTGGAACTGGGATAATTTTCTGACTTATTCTCATGATTTTGACAAACACGGACTCACTGCTGTACTTGGTGTTACTCGCTCTACAACGAGAACAGGACAATATCTTTCCGGAAGAAGGCTAAACGTGCCTTATCAGCCAAATTATTGGTCACTTGACTTGGCAAAAAGCAATATTTCCACTTCACCTGACAATGTTGTTTCAAACAGAAGTGAAACTCCGCTCGTGAACTTGGGGTATTTCTTACGTGCCGACTACGATTATAATCGGAAATACTTGCTAACTGCATCTCTTCGTCGAGATGGAATCAGTGATTTTCAATCATCTAAGAAATGGGGAATTTTCCCGGCAGTTTCAGCAGGCTGGGTGATAAGCAGCGAAGATTTTTTCGAAAAATATAGTTCCGTGGTTGATTATTTGAAACTAAAAGTCGGCTATGGAGAAATCGGTAACGGAAATGCCGCTCCTTCCGTAAACCAGATTTTGTTTCAAAATGGTGCGACCTACCCTTTCGGTAATCCAGAAGTTATAAATCCAGGGTCTTTTGTGCCCTATGCGGTTGATCCGGATCTTACTTGGGAAACGACAAAGGAAATTGGCGGTGGTATTGAATTCAGGATGTTGAAGCAACGGCTTTTCGGGACCATTGAGCTATATCGGAAACTCACTGATAACGTGATACTTCCAGTGAAACTTCCTACCGTGCTTTCTCCGGGTGATGTTTATTTGAATGCCGGAACCGTAGAAAATAGGGGAATTGAAACCACGTTCACGTGGAATGATAAGTTGGGAGAAGAATTCAATTACCGACTTGGTGTGAATTTTGCAGTAAATAAAAATTCAATTAAAGACATCTATAGTTCTTATTTTGATAAGCTTACGGGTGGCGACCTTGGAAACGGACACTACACAAAGGAAATTCACATTGGCGACCCAATCGGTTCATTCTACGTGTACGAACATACAGGATATAACAGTGATGGCGGCTTTGCGTATTCAGCGAGCAGAATCAATGCAGGCTCTTACATTCCGAAGATGACTTATGGATACAACTTGGGATTTGATTATAAAAACTTTGACTTCTCAACCGACTGGTACGGTGTAATGGGAAACAAGGTGTATAACGGCAAAAAAGCACAGCGCTGGGGTGGTGAAAACGTGGAGATGAATGAACTGAAAGACTTTTGGATTCCCGGAAATCCTGATCCCAATGCGGCAAATCCGATTCCATATTCTGACACGCCGCTTCCATCTACCTACTTTATTGAAAAAGGAAACTACCTGAGAATCAACAATATAACTCTTGGTTATACCTTGCCAAAGTTTGTAAAGGAAATAGAAAGAATAAGAGTCTATGCTACGGCAGTAAATCCTTTTATTTTCACAAAATACACCGGATTCACTCCTGAACTAATCGGTTCCGGAACACCACTTGGTTCCGCAGGCATTGAACTGGATGCTTATCCTACAAACCGCTCTGTTACAGTGGGTATCAACATTTCACTATAAATCGACTTAAAATTTTTAATCAAGTCATTCAAAAAAGAAATTATGAAAAACATTAAAAATATAAATATCCTTATTCTGTTCATGTTTGCAATAACCTTGTTTTTAACAGGTTGTGAAAAGGATTTGAACGTGCTGCCACAAGATAAAATATCGAAGGACGACTTTTTATCAGAACCGATGTACGCGGTTGAAGTTGTCAATTCAGCATACAACCAATTGTTGAGTTTTGAAATGTACGGATTCCCTTGGATTGGGGTTACAAGCATTACATCTGACGATGCAGATAAAGGTTCTTCAGCCGGAGATGCCGGCACCGACAAGGACAAACTGGATGCTTTGGCTTTTGACAAAACCTTGCGCTCATTTAATGACATTTGGAAAAGACGTTACGAAGGCATATACCGATGCAACGAAGGCATCTACTATTTAGGCACTTCCGAACTCGAAGAATCTTTTAAAACACGTTATATCGGCGAATTAAAATTCCTTCGAGCTTTATTCTACTTTGATTTAGTAAGATGTTTTGGTGGCGTACCTATTGTGGTAGAGAAATTGGACTTCAAGGATGAAGAAAAGGTAAACCAAGTTGTATACAATCGCAAAACGAAAGAAGAAACTTACGCTCAAATTGAAAGTGACTTGAAAGACGCAGCGGCTTCTCTCCCACTTCAATACAACGGAGAAAATATAGGAAGAGCAACAAAAGGCGCTGCTGAAGGACTTTTAGCTAAGGTTTACTTGTATCAGGAAAAATGGAGCGAAGCTTTTGCCATGTCCGGTAACGTGGTAAACAGTAAAATGTATGATTTGCTGCCCGAATATGCCGATGTTTGGCGTGAAGTCGGTGAAAACGGCAAGGAATCACTTTTTGAAATACAGGCTACGCTGGGAAAAGGTGTGAGCGGCTACACAGACGTACAGGGTGGTCGTGGAACACCAGATTACGGTTGGGGATTTAACACACCTTCAAAAAGTCTTGTAAATGCGTACGAACCTGGAGACAAACGTAAAGAAGGAACCATTATGTTTTCAGGACAAGTGCTATGGGATGGATTTCAAACTCCTGCCGTGGGCTGGGCAAACCCGATGTATAACTATAAAGCATACCAAAGCCGCACAAAAGAAAGCTGGGATGACAACAAGGGCGAAACCGCCAAGAATGTACGCCTTTTGAAATACAGCGATTTGCTTTTAATCAGAGCAGAAGCCGCATTTCACATCAATCAAATGGATGAAGCTTTATCCATTATAAATAAAATCAGAAACCGAGCAGGTTTAGCTCCGCTTGAAACTTTAACTTTAGACCAGATTTACAAAGAAAGAAGGCTCGAAATGGCGATGGAACACGAGAGATGGTTTGACATCGTACGCACAGGAACGGCTCAAGCAGCAATGAGCACCGTGGGAAAAACATTTATCCCCGGAAAACATGAATTATTCCCTATCCCGGAAGAACAAATCACTTTAAGTAAAGGACTATTAACCCAAAATCCTAATTACGATTAGGAAAATTCAAAATAAAAATAAAATAATAACAATGAGTATTAACCTACAAAAACAAAACAAAATGAAAACATTAAAAATTTTCGGAATGATTGCATTAGCAATAATCGCATTTAATTTTACTTCATGTAAAGAAGACGAACCAAAGCTTCCACCAATCGGCGGCTACAACAATGCTGATGAAGTGGCGGCTGCCAATCTTGTGGCATATTGGAACCTGGACGGAAATGGAAAGGAAGTTAAATCAAGCACAAATCCTTCAAAATCTGAAAAAGTAACTTATGTTTCAGGTGTAAAAGGACAAGCAGCAAAATTGGATGGTGGATACATTAAATACCCATCCATACAAGCTCTTGCTGACATCAACGGAAGCATTACCATCAGCAGCTGGGCAAAACTTTCGAACACCAAAAAAGTAGCCGATGCCGATAGCTGGATTTCTCCGATATTTACGCTGACAGGAGGTCCAAACACAAACATCGGAAACGTTTCTATTTTTGGGAATACACATGGGCTGACTACAAGTGACTCTATTCAAATTAAAGTTGAGTATCACTTCAAAATGCCAAATGGAACAGATTCATTTAACGGTGATTGTATCAACATGACTAAAAAAGAGCCTTGGATGGACGATACACACAGCTGGAATGCGAACAAAATTGGTGGAAAATGGGCTCATATCGTTTGGGTATGGGATGGTGAAACCGCAAACACAAGAATTTATGTCAACGGTGTAAAAATTTCCAATTCCGCATGGGAAAGTAGAAACGAGAATGAAGCTATGCCATTTGCCTTGTTTACCCCAACTTATCCTGTAATCGGTGCTACATGGGCTGTTGCAGAAGGTCAAACAGCTGACGTTTGGAACAAGCCTCTAACCGGTGAAGTAGATGAAATCAGGGTTTATAACAAGCTTTTGACAACTGCTGAAATTGGAGCACTTTACGAGCTGGAAAAGGCTGGTCGTTAATAGATTTAATTCAAGGAACTGTGGGGAAAACCCCACGGTTCTTTTTCTTTATTTTCACTCTTAACAATGATAAAAAAGTTTTGCATTTTATTCTTAATTCCTATTTGCCTATTTTCCTGCAAAGAAACCTCCGCGCCATTAACTAACGGTTATATTGAATCTATTTCAATAGACGGGAAAAATATTAGTTCAGGGGGAATAGTTTATGATGTAAAAACTTCTGACGTAGTAATATCAGTTAATTTTTCAACGGAAATTGATAAAAATTTGGTTGATAAAAGCAAGCTCAAGACTAACATGGTAAATGAAAGTGAGTTAACCATATTAGAAAATGAAGATCCAAGAACCCTTGTTTTCAAAATCAACAAAAAGTTAGATTTTTACACCAAATATTTTATAGATTTTGTGGCAGGGGAAAATTTCGGAATTAACTTAATTGACAGTCAAGGTTATAATTTTATGACTGAAATTAACCCGACACCAAAATTTCCAATCATTTCCAACGACAGCCTTCTTACGTTAGTTCAAAAACAAACCTTTAAATATTTTTGGGATTACGGACATCCTGTTTCCGGATTGGCTCGAGAGCGTTTTGGCTCAGGCGAAACAGTTACCACAGGTGGTTCCGGCTTTGGTCTGATGGCAATTCTTGTCGGCATTAAGCGTGGATTTATCACACGTCAGCAAGGATTTGAACGGTTTGAAAAAATTGTCAATTTTCTCGGAAACACTGCTGAAAAATTTCACGGTGCATTCCCTCATTGGCTAAACGGAACCAATGGAAACACGCAGGCATTCAGCACGAAAGACAATGGCGCAGATTTAGTTGAAACTTCGTTTTTGATTGCCGGATTGCTGGCGGTACAGTCTTATTTTTCTTCGGGCAATGCTGCAGAAAAAGCCATGTGTACTAACATTCAGAAAATCTGGGAAGGGGTGGAATGGACTTGGTTCCAGAAAAATGGTGAACAAAAACTTTATTGGCATTGGTCGCCTTTTTATCATTGGGATATGAACTTGCCTATACAAGGATGGAATGAAGGCTTGATAACTTACGTGCTTGCTGCGTCATCTCCAACATTTCCTATTTCAAAAAACGTCTATACTGAAGGATGGGCAAGAAATGGCAGAATGAAAAACGGGAATAAATACTACAATACAATCCTTCCGCTTGGAGAGAATTTAGGTGGTCCACTTTTCTTTTCTCATTATTCATTCTTAGGACTAGATCCACGAAAACTGGTGGATAATTTTGCCAATTATTGGCAGCAAAATGTAGCACACGCGAAAATCAACTACAGCTATTGTGTTGCCAATCCACGCGGGTATTACGGATACAGTGACAAGTGCTGGGGGCTTTCTGCAAGCGATATCCAGAATGGCTACACAGCATCTTCTCCAACTAACGACCGTGGCACCATAGCGCCAACTGCAGCACTTTCGTCCATACCCTATACACCCGAAGAAAGTATGCATGCATTGAATTTTTATTATTATACTATCGGCGACAAACTTTGGGGTGAATACGGATTCAAAGACTCTTTCAACCTCAGCAAACAATGGTTTGCAGACTCTTACTTGGCTATTGACCAGGGTCCGATTGTAGTGATGATTGAAAATTACCGCACTGGATTTATCTGGAATTTGTTTATGCAAAGACAGGATATCAAAAACGGGCTTACTAAATTAGGATTTACATATTGATTTCCTTGAAAATAAATATTTATTTCTCTTCCTATCTCTTCATAAACTTCTCTATTTCAACCGCTACCCGTTTATGCGTTGCAGAACCGATGACATCACCAGTAGAATCGGTAACTGTAATTTCAAACTCATAAAGTTTTTTCTCGTGTTTTGTCAAGATGGCAATACAGGTAACTTCTTCACCTATTTTACTTGCTTTCAAGTGTTTCACGTTGATTTCAATTCCCACAGTTGAAAATCCACTTTTCAAGTCATCAATTGCTTTCAAAGCAGTATTTTCCATCATGGCAATCATTGCCGGCGTGGCAAACACATCCAGATTGCCTGAACCTAACTCTAATGCGGTGTGTTTTTTATCTACAACAAGTTTTTGAGTAAATGTTTTCATAAATTTAATTTTCGTTCTTATTATAAATTAAATGCTTTTTATAACGGCTCATATTTCAATAGTATTACAAAAACAATCATTTTAATTTTTGACATCGTATTTATTCAAAAAACACACATCAACAATAAAGCAAATTTCACGCTGACTGTCAAATAATTACGCTTTAAGGTGTTAAAAACACTAATAACTTGTAACAAATACTTCATCTGTTTATTAGGTTATAGTCTTTTTTTTAACTTACCTTTGTGTGAAATTCATTAAAAATAAAATCAAACGTTAAAATTATTCATTATGCTTAGAAAAACAAAATTAGTTATTTTGTCGATTTTACTGATGAGTGTCAGTTTGCTAAATGCTCAGGTTACCACTTCAAGTATGAGTGGTTCTGTAACCGATGCTGAAGGACCTGTTATCGGAGCGGCTGTAATTGCCACTCACACACCTTCAGGAACCACCTACAGAGCTGCAACCAACACGGAAGGTCGTTACAACATTAACGGTATGCGCGTTGGAGGTCCATACACCGTGGAAATTTCATTTATTGGATATGGAACAAGCACAACAAACAACATCACGTTGAGCTTAGGTGAAAACTATCCCTTAAATGTAGTCCTTTCTGAAGAATCAACTTCTTTGGATGAGGTGGTTGTAAGTGCAACACGCACAAAATTCACAACTGAGAAAACCGGTGCGGTTACAAACATTACTAACAACCAAATAGTAAATCTGCCAACTGTAAACCGCAGTATTATGGACGTTACACGCCTTTCACCTTATGGCGGAAATGGAATGAGTTTCGTCGGAACGGACGGCCGTACAGCCAACTTTACAGTGGACGGTGCAAACTTCAATAACAACTTCGGTTTAAGCTCAGCTCTTCCCGGCGGTGGAAACCCGATATCAATTGAAGCTATTGAAGAATTGCAAGTTGTAATTGCGCCATACGATGTTCGGCAAACCAACTTTATCGGCGGTGGTGTAAATGCAATTACAAAATCAGGAACAAACACCTTTAAAGGAAGTGCTTACGTTTATCACAGAAATGAAAACTTACGTGGTGATGCAGTTAGAGGCCAACAAATCTCAGGTGCACGTGAAAAAGACCGAAACACTACATACGGGTTTACTTTAGGTGGTCCGATAATCAAGAATAAATTATTCTTTTTTGTAAATGCTGAAATGACGAAAACTCCAACCATTGTAAACCGCTGGAGAGCTTCTACAAATGGTGTTGCCGATCCGGACAACTACATTTCACGCACTACGGAAAAAGATCTGCAAACTGTTTCTAAATTTGTAAAAGATAAATATGGATATGAAACAGGGTCTTACACCAATTTTCCGGCTGATGAAAGCAATAAAAAAATTCTTACCCGCTTAGACTGGAACATTTCTAACGCTCACCGCTTAGCACTGCGTTATAATTACACGAAAAATCTTTCTTGGAGGTCTCCAAATGCATCTTCGATGGACGGTGGTACTCGGATGTCTGAAGCCAGAATGTCAAAAGCTTCCATGTCGTTTGCAAATTCAATGTATTCACAGGACAACCTTGTACATTCATTCTCTTTTGACTTAAACAGCCGTTTGTCTGACAACATGTCAAATCAATTTCTTGCAACATTCTCAAAACTGGATGATGTTCGCGGTTCGACATCAACAGAGTTCCCTTTTATTGATATTTTGAAAGATGAACAAGCCTACATGGCTTTGGGTTATGAGCTTTTCACATGGAACAACGGTGTACACAACAACGTTTGGAATATCAAAGACGAAATAACTTACTACCTTGGAAATCACCGAGTAGTAGGAGGTTTGGCTTACGAGTACAAAATGGCTGACAATATTTATATGCGTAACGGTACCGGATACTATCGTTATTCCAGCCTTGATGATTTCCTAAATGAAGCCGCACCTGAAATTGTAAACTTAACTTACGGATATGACGGTGAAACCGCACCGGCAGCGCGTGTAAGAACAAATAAAATAGGAGCATACGTTCAAGATGATTGGAATATTGCAAGAAACTTCAAACTATCTTACGGACTTCGTTTGGATGGTCTTTTCTTCAATAATGCTGATTTGATGACAAACAAGGCTATTTTTGACCTTGATTATTCAGGACGCAATATTGATACCGGAAAATGGCCCTCGGCAAATATTATTTTCTCACCACGAGTAGGATTCGTTTGGGATGTATTTGACGACAAAAGCTTGAAAGTTCGCGGTGGCACAGGTCTTTTCTCTGGAAACTTGCCGTTAGTATTCTTCACAAACATGCCATCAAACAGTGGTATGGTGCAATATCAAGCGCAAATAAATGCTGCAAACGCCGCGAAAAACGGTTTCACAATGGATGAATTTGCAGGCGGACTTGTAACCGATGCAAATGGCAAAGCTACAACCGCTGCACTTTATGACAAGTTAGTTTCGTTAGGATATCCGTCAACCATTTCTCCTGAAGACGGTACAAAACCATCAGCTATTGCAGCAGTAGATCCAAACTTCAAAATGCCGCAAGTATGGAAAACATCTATCGCTGCCGACTACGCATTTCCGGTATCATTCCCATTCTCCGTATCTGTAGAAGGAATTTTCAATAAAACCATCAATGGTGTTTCTATTTCAGACTGGAGTATTCCTAATGTAGGAGGATTTGCCCGTTTCAACGGCATTGATAACCGCCCGATTTATCCTGCTGGATATCATGTTGGAACGAAAGCATTCATGTTGGAAAACACGAAGTACGGTTACGGATGGTCCGGAAATATTACTTTCAATGCTCAACCAACAGAAGCAATCAGTTTGATGGCTGCTTATACGCACACTGTAGCTAAAGATGTTACCGGTATGCCGGGCTCGAATGCAGAGTCTGCATTTACGTATGTTCCTACTGTTGAAGGTCCTAACTTCATCAAATTGCACAACTCTCAATACACCACACCCGACCGCTTAGTGGCTTCACTTACCACTCACGACAAAAGCGGTAACCACTACAGCTTTATCTATGAAGCATGGCATGGTGGAGCCAACTACTCTTATATGACTACAAACGATATAAACGGCGACGGATACAATTACGATGTGGTTTATGTGCCGACTGATGAGCAAGTTGCTAACAACGAATTCCGTTTTGTTTCAGAAAATGACAAAACTCGCTTTATGGATTATGTTCACAACAACAGTTATCTGAAAAAACAACAAGGAAAATACGCAGAAGCTTACAGCGTTTATTCCCCTTGGGTTCACCGCATTGATTTTAGCTATAAACATGATTTTAAAGTAAATATTGGCGGTGTAAGAAACATTCTTCAGCTTAGCTTTGACATCAAAAACGTAATGAACTTATTTAACTCAAACTGGGGTGTGGCAAAATACCTGAATCCGGCAATTGGTTCAGAAGCACGCATTCTCAAATACGAAGGAGTTGATGCCGACGGTTACGCAACATTCTCTACTCCATCTTCAATCAACGGTAATACCGAAACATTTACATCAAGTTACTCGTTGGGTCAATGTTGGTATGCGTTAGTTGGGATTAAATACATGTTTAACTAATAAAAAATATAAATAATTATGAAATCAAAATATTTATTTCCGTTTTTCATCGCAATTCTTGCCTTAATGACAAGTTGCGAAAAAGAAGCGACTGTGACCTTGCTTGATGGAATTCAAGTTTCGTCATCGTATGTAGCACTACCTGTTGATGGCGGTTCAACAAGCATCACTGTAACTGCAAAAGACAGCTGGACTGTAGAAAAAGTAACTACTGAAAAAAACCAAGTTGAATGGCTAACCCTATCTACCACATCCGGAAGTGCCGGTGAAACAACTATTACATTTTCAGCCCCGTCAGCCATGGACGGACGTACGGCAGAAGTTTTAATCCATAGTGGAAATGAAACCCAGAGAATCAATATTATTCAAGGATTAGTATCTATTTCTGAAGTAACTGCCGCTGAAGTTAATGCCGGACCTGATGGAAAAACTTTCCGTGTAACGGGTGTTTGTACAAACATTATAAATACCCTTTATGGCAATTGGTATTTAACAGATGAGTCAGGTACTGTCTTTATTTATGGAACGCTTGATGAAAAAGGGAATGAAAAGAATTTCTCAAGCCTCGATCTTGAAGTTGGTGATGAGGTAACTATTGAAGGTCCAAAAGGTTCCTACAGAGGAAATCCTCAGATGGTTAATGTAATGGTTATCAACATCAACAAATCTCTTGTGAAAGTTGACTCAGTAGAAAATGCAGAACTTCCGCTTGAAGGAGGTGAGTTTACTACACATCTTACATGCAAAGGTCAAGGTGTATCGGTAGAAATTCCTGAAGATGCAAAATCTTGGTTATCCATTTCTTCTATCCAGTCAGCCGGAACAAACACAGTAGTAAAATTCAAAGCTGATGCCAATACCGTTGGCGACCGCTCAACCAAAATCACATTTAACACAACTGACGGAAAGAAAAACTACAGTACTGAAACAATTCTTAAGCAAAGCGGTGCGATAGTTAAGGCTTCAATTGAAGAGTTTCTTGCAGCCTCGGTTGGTGATACACAATACAGATTATCAGGTGTTATTACTAAAATTGTTAATGATAAATATGGTAATTTAAACTTGAACGATTTCTCCGGCGAAACATATGTTTATGGCATAAAGGACTTTCAGGAAAAGAACTTAAAAGAAGGTGATATCATCACAATTGTTGGGAAACGTGCCGAATATAACGGTAATCCACAAGTTGGTGGATCAGTTTTGGAAAGTGTTATCCCCGTAACTAAAGCTACTATTGCAGAAGTGTTAACTAAACCGGATGATACTAAAACCTTCTTTATGGTAACCGGAGTGATTTCTGAAATTACAAACGACGCTTACGGTAATCTTTACCTGACGGATGGTGCAGATAAAATTTTCGTATATGGTGTATATCCGGGATATGGCGCTACAGGCGATTTCAGAAAAGGTTTAATAGCAGCCAAAGAGCTAAAAGTAGGTGATACACTAACGGTTATTGCAGCAAAAGGTTCGTATAATGGAGAAAATCAACTTTCAAACGGAATTTACTACAGCCACGTTCCTGCTCCATAAGTAAAGCACAACCATTTTTCATAAATAAAAAACCGCTTCCCGCTCGAAGCGGTTTTTTATTCTCACATCAAACAAAATCAGTTCATTTTCATTATCTTTGCAACACGTATTTCACACAAAAATAGTATGCATACCAAAATTCAACTCATAGTAACCCCAGAACAAGCAGCAAAAGAATTTTTACTAAAAGAAAAAACGGCTGAAAAATTAGGAGTTGAGCCTAACCGTATTAATCATATTCGAATTACTCGCAAGTCAATTGACGCACGAACGGCACCACCTAAAATTAACATGGCTATTGAAGTCTATCTCGATAAAAACTTTCCATCCAATGAAAAAATCGACATGGGCTACGAGTTCGTTGGGAATAAACCGCCCGTTATTATTGTCGGAGCTGGTCCAGCAGGACTTTTCGCCGCACTGAAACTATTGAAATTAGGCGTAAAACCGATTTTGATTGATCGCGGGAAAGAATCTCATGCCCGCAAGCTCGACATCGCACAGATGAACAGAAACAAGGGCATAAACACGGAGTCAAACTATTGTTTCGGAGAAGGTGGTGCCGGTGCTTTTTCGGATGGGAAACTATACACTCGCTCCAAAAAAAGAGGAAATGTACAAAGAGTTTTGGAAACATTCTACTTTCACGGTGCTTCGGAAAAAGTACTTTACGAAGCTCATCCGCATATCGGGTCAGATAATCTGCCTTTGATAGTTGAAAACATGCGGAAATCCATTATAAAGTATGGCGGAGAAATCCATTTCGAGAAAAAGGTAACAGAGCTAATCATCGAAAATGACACCATAAAAGGTTGTAAAACAGCTGATGGTACCATATTTGAGGCGCAAGCACTTATATTGGCAACCGGTCATTCGGCACACGATATTTACGAGATGTTGCATGCACAGGGAATTGAGCTTGAAAGCAAGGGGTTTGCCATGGGCGTCCGCGTGGAACATCCACAGAAACTAATTGACAGTATCCAATACCACACCAAGGAGAAAAGCGAATTTCTTCCTTCGGCCACTTACTCATTGGCAGAACAGATTGACGGACGGGGAGTTTATTCATTCTGTATGTGCTCAGGAGGCCATATTATCCCTGCAGGAACATCGCCTGAAAGCATTGTGATAAACGGGATGTCAACATCGAAGCGAAATTCACCTTTTGCCAATTCAGGTATTGTAGTTGAAATCAAACCGGAAGATATTCCCGAAGAGTTTGAAAAATACGGTGTACAGAAAGGACTGAAATTTCAGCAATATATTGAAAATTTAGCTTATAGGAATAATGGCGGAAAAGGATTGACTGCTCCAGCACAACGACTGAAAGATTTTGTAAACGGAAAATTGTCTGCAGACTTACCTGAATGTTCTTATTTGCCGGGCGTAATTTCATCACCATTGCATTTTTGGCTGCCAGAATTGATTGGCAAACGGTTACAAAAAGCATTCAAGAAATTTGATCGGAAAATGAAAGGCTATCTAACTAACGATGCGATTGTGCTGGGAGTTGAATCACGCTCATCTTCACCTATAAGAATCCTTCGAAATCCTGTTACTCTACAACACATCCGCATCAAAGGGCTTTTCCCCGCAGGGGAAGGAGCAGGTTACTCTGGCGGAATTACTTCAACAGCTATTGATGGAGAAAATACGGCAGAAAAGGCGGCGGAATGGGTAATGGGAATTTGTCCGTAAAAAAAGAAAGTATTCAGATCCAATGGAAAAAAATACTGCAATAAATATTAATATTGGAAAAGATGATCTAATTTGGAGTTACTTATCCACATTCCTTCAAATCGGTTCCGGGATATTGCTGTTTCCACTGATTTTAAGGATGCTTTCGTCAGAAACAGTTGGAATCTGGGCAATATTTACCACCATATTTACTTTCATTTCCATACTTGATTTTGGATTTTCCCCTTCCTTTACAAGAAATATCACATATATCTTTTCAGGAGTTGATGCCTTAAAGAAAACTGGGATTTCAAATGAGAAATCACCATTTGGGATTAATATGGAACTGCTAGCAAACACAATAAAAGCTATGAAATGGCTCTATGCTCGAATTGGTTTGGCGGCGTTTTTTCTACTATCAACAGCAGGCACTTACTACTTACACACAATTGTAAAAACTCGTTTCAGCGGCGATGAAAAATTCATTATCATTTCTTGGATTTTATTCTGTATCATAAGCACCTACAATATTTACACCCTTTATTACGATTCACTTTTGATGGGTCGAGGTTTGGTAAAAAAAAACAAAAAGATTATTGTTTTTAGTCAGATTTTATACTTGGGAGTTGCCGTTTTGCTTTTGCTCTCTGGGTTTGACCTAGTTTCCATAGTGTTAGCTCAATTTATTTCAATTCTTGCAAAAAGGATTTTGTCTTACCGTACTTTTTTTACACCATCACTTAAATCAAATTTAGCCCGATTCGATGCAAAAGATTATTTCGACGTGATTAAAGTGATTTTACCCAATTCGGTTAAATTAGGCTTAACCAGTCTCGGCGCCTTTTTGGCCCTGCAAGCATCGATGATAATAGGGTCATTTTATGTCCCTCTCGAAAGCCTTGCATCATATGGAATTACTATTCAAGCGGTAAATTTAATAGGTGCCATAGGAAGTGTTTATTATTTTTCCTTTGTTCCTAAAATTGGAAATTTACGAGTAGATAACGAAAAATCAGAAATAAAAAAACTGTATAAACGGAGTGCAATGATACTTTTACTCTCTTTTATTTTTTGTGGAACCCTATTAATATTTTTAGGAAATCCTATTTTATTGTTTTTGAAATCTCAAACGATGTTGCTAAATAAAAAGATGATTTTAAGCATATTAATCATTACTTTCTTGGAAAAAAATCATGCTATTGCCGGAGGATTTCTTTTATCAAATAATGAGGTGCCATTTTTTAAAGCATCCATCATATCAGGTGCAATTACCGTTATTGCTTTATTTTTTTCACTGGAAATAATGGATTTAGGTGTTTGGGCTATGATAATTGCACCCGGGATAATTCAATTAGCCTATCAAAACTGGAAATGGCCACTTGTTTTACTAAATGATTTAAGAACATAGAAAAAATTTAAAAATATCATTATGTCTCAGAAAATGAGCTCAACACCAAAAATAAGTATCATTGTTCCGGTTTACAATGCAGGTACAAGATTAGAAAAATGCCTATATACACTTATTAACCAAACACTTACAGATATAGAAATTATACTCGTACTCGATTGTCCTACGGACGGTTCCGACAAACTAGCTAAAGAGTATGCTAAACAAGATGAACGAATTGTTATTGTTGAAAACGAGAAGAACCTACACATCGGCGAATCACGAAACAGAGGACTTTCAGTTGCAAAAGGTGAATATATCGGTTTTTCAGACCACGATGATTATCGAGAGTTGACTATGTATGAGGAACTTTACAATAAAACAAAACTCAATAATGCCGATATTGTAATGAGTTTTCTCGAGAATAAGAATGAAATAAAGAGTAGATTTGCGGATTTTGGGGAAAATATTTTTACAAAAGAATTTTTATTGAAAGATTTAATAGGATTTGGATATTCTAACCATCAAGGAGCGTTGTTTGTGCAGGTTAATAACAATCTGTACAGAAATGATTTGATAAAACAAAACCAAATAGTTTTTGTGGATACCAATTTTATTACCCCAGAAGACGTACTTTTCCAAATAAAAAGCATATATTTTGCATCAAAAATTGATTTTGTAAGGAAACAATTTTATTATCATGTGAAACATTTGCATAATGAAGGTAGCAAATATTCTTACGTTAGTTACAAGAAACGTAGTGCGGGAATTGCCGAAATCTATAATTTTTTGCAATCAAAAAATATTTTTGAAAGCTATAAAAATGACTTTATGAAAGGCGTTACAAAGCAATTTATTAATTCGCTGTCAGGAACTTTATATCCTATTCCCAATTTGATAAAATTTAGAAAAGCTGTTAAACATCTTCGCTCATATCCATTTTGCAAAGAAGCATTTGAAAGTTATTCGCTTCCACCAGTAAAACATAATTTATTTAGGAGATTTTTAGTGGAGCGATTGAGACAATAGCTTACTTTATTATAGTGTTATAAACCTCAATCAACTCTTTAGCCACCACTCTTCTGTCTGCAATTTTTTTCACGTTCTCGGCTATTTTTTCTCCGTCAAATTCTTTGTAACGCTCACTCATCTCCAATATCCCTTCGCTCAATGCTTCCACATTCTCCACAGGCACACGAATCGAGTTTGATTCATTAGTTATTTGTTTAGGTACTACCTCTGTACAAACGACGGGAAGACCAGTAGATAGTGCCTCGAGAGTGGAAACAGGCTGAGCTTCGACTCTGCTTGAAATGATATAAAAATCGGCACTCCAAAGTGCATCTCGCACGTTCGGATGCTCCAATTCTCCCAAAAATATGATTCTGTCTTTATTTTTTACTTTACTCAATAACTGTTCAAATTTTTCTCCAAAAAAATCTTCTCCGGCAATAGTAATTGTTAATTTACTGTTTTTGCTAAGTGCAATGTCAGCAGCAGGAAAGAGAATGTCGTAAGCTTTAGCGTGATTAAAACCGTTAACCATAACCGCTCGAATCTTATCCGACACGTTTTCTCTTTTTTTATAATGGAAATAATCGGTGTCAACCATATTGGAAACTACTTGAATCGGCACATCATTTTCTAAAAAAGTAGAAATTTTAGGAATTTGTTTCTTAGAGACAGGAATTATCATGTCGGCATTAGAAAAAGCCTCTTTCATGTATGCATCTTGCCATGTAATAAACTGTTCTTCAGCCCATTGACATGACATACCAAAAATTCCTTTATGCTCTGTTATTACATAAGGAACACCGTATTTTTTCTTAATCAGCATGGCTGCATATCCCCCCCAAAGGACAGAATGGGCATGGATTACATCGGGTTTTCCGTATTTTTCACAATAAACACCAAACATTTTCAATGTTTTACGAGCCCATATGTGACTGTCTATTTTTTTGAAAAAAGGAAAACTGATGTGGTAATTTCTGAAAACATCAATATCATCTTCATGACTTAAAAAATAGCCTTTAGGAAAACTTAATGAACGAATTATACCATATTTGCGCATAGGAATAGTTACATTGGCTAATACGGACGCATAAATACCGTGCTGATTCAGCTCTCTTACCTGATTGCGACAAAACTGCCCTCCTTCAGGAAGATACCACGATGGAAGATGAAGAATATGCAATTTTTGGGACAGCAGACTCATATCTCTCTCTTTTTTAAAAGGTGTTTTTTAACAAAATACATTCCTGAACGCAACAATGAATTTCTGTAACGTCCCCACTCCCCATTAAGCTGTATATGAGTCCCCTGAATACCATTTTTGAATAAAAACACATTATTGACAGACTCTGTGGAAGGAAGAAGCTTACCCATATCAAAAATTAGGACTCCGACCGAATTCAAGTACTTAAAAAGCTCATTGTACATAAAGTACGAAGCGGATGTTTTACGCGCTATACTATCTGTTGCAGCATACAATGAAAGTCCCATATCGCTATCCATGTAAATGATAGTGGCAGCAATTCGAACCCCGTCCCGACTTATAAAAATCATTTTAAACTCGCCTGTGCTGCAAAGATTTTCAAGCATTTTGGCACAGAAAGGTATTGGTAACGATTTTGCATGCCCCATTTCGGTATAAATATCCATAAAGTCATCACAGTCTTGCTTAGTTACCTTTTCAAGTGGTTCAAAATGAAGCCCTCGTTTGTTTGCTTTTTTTATATTCTTCTTCCAATCTTTGCTGTATTCTATGGGCTGAGTTAAATCTATTATTTTTGTACTTGGCAGGCTAAATAGCCCCACCGGACGAAGATATCCGGCTTGCCGAAGCGCCGTTTCATAATCAAAATTATAGAGTGAATTCGAATTAACTTCAATTATATTATAACCTAACTGATTAATTTTCTCATAAAAACTCCGAATCTCATCTACAGAATACGCTGAAACATCCTTATAAGCTTCCCCTTCAATCAAAATCATTTTCAACCCAAGCATTTTTTTCTCGTGGGCAAAACATGCTATTGTTGGATTTTCTTTATCATTTACAAAAAATTTAATTCGCTCGGGTTTATGCATTGAGTGCATCTCATACCACCCGCGGGTCTGCGTGTAAGGTACAATTTCGAACTTTTCGAGAATCTGAAAATAAGTATTTTTATCGTGAATTATCATAATTTCATTACAGGAAACAACAGACTGGAAATTAACGAATTATATTTCTTAATATTAAAATAAGATAATTGTTCCGTACCAAACTGGCTGAACGAATTTTCGATATTCTTTTCCATACTTCCTTCAAAATCAAATACAGGCACAATGTTAGAAAAGTATTTTATAGCTTCAAACACAACCAGTGTACTGCCACCGGACGATTTGTGTAAAGGATGAATGGAAGAAATGAGATTGTAAGCACTATTAGCATCCCAAACTACAAAAAGCGCTGCGTGAACAGTTCCTTCCGCATCAACAACTGAAATTACTGTTCCCTGATTTCTTTTTTCGCAAGCATCGTAAAATTTAAGAAATAAATTTTTGGAAAAGATTACATTTTCATTTCTTGCTTTAAAATAATCCGAGAGATGATTATAAAACTCTTCTCCGCTCATTTCAAAAGAAACGTGCAACTTCTTCCCTGCTTTTCGGATTTGTTTTTGTTTAGCATAACTGAAATTTTTAAAGCAAACATCAGGATTGCTGATATCTGAAATTCGGTATGAATATCGTGTACTTTGCTTATATCCCTGCCAAAATAGCGGAAGCCAATTTTGAAAATTAGGGGGAAAATTCTGATTCAAATAATCAAACCCCGTATTATCCAATTGTTGAATCAAATTAGTAATTGCCTTTTTTTCAAAAGAAAGTTTTTCTTCGGCAGACATAGTCTCATCGTATATGAGCCATATGCCGTTATACTGCGTAAACATAGGCTGAATAATGAATTTTATTCCTGCCTTTCGTGTAAAATAACACACAAACACACCCCTAATTTCATTGTTTTTTTCATATAGAAACACTTTCCACCAATCATTTTTTTTACATACAGCATCCATGTACCACGGTTGTAAAAAAAGGGGAACATCCCTATGTGTTTCACAAAACAAACGGTACTTTTCCTTATTTGATTGAAGTTGACTCATATTGCATCGTATGAATAATATAGCAAAGTTAGTCTTTTTATCACAATTATAATAATAAAACAACACAACTTGTAAAAAAGTATTCTAAAAAACTAAACTTTAAAAAATTCTTATTTGTGTGTCAAAACAAAATAATTACCTTTGTCTGGATTTTTCAAAATAATCATTCTTTTTAGTACATTGTGTACGTACTAAAATTATTTTCAATAAAAAATCATGAACAAACGACTTCATTTTTTATTTACCATGCTTATTGCGTTGTCAGCAATTTCTTGTCAAGGAAAGAGTTATAACAAGAAGGCTACCGAAAGCATTACTCCAAATGTCAATAAACAAGAGCAAGAAATAGAAACAGAAGAGCCACAGCAATCGCTGACTGTGGACTCAATAGCATACAATCTAAAGCTAGCATCGCTTGCCAACGGCGATACTACCGGACTTTGGCCCGTGAAAGACCAACCTCTCCCGCTAAACGGTGCCATCCTTCCCTTCAACAGAATCATTGCTTATTACGGGAATTTATACTCAACAAAGATGGGTATTTTGGGCGAACTTCCCCCGAAACAAATGTGGCAAAGGTTAAATGCCGAATTAAAAGCTTGGCGCACCACAGACCCCGCGACCCCGGTGGTTCCGGCATTACATTATATTGCAGTTGTAGCGCAAGGAAGCCCGGGAAAAGATGGAAAATATCGGTTCAGAATGCCCGAAAATCAGATTGACTCCGTCCTTGCAATTGCCCAAATGCAGGAGAATACACTTGTTTTTCTTGACATTCAGGTGGCGTTGAGTAAAATTCAAGACGAACTTCCGCTACTCGAAAAATACTTGAAACTGCCTCACGTTCATCTCGGAATTGATCCCGAATTTTCAATGAAAGACGGCACACCGCCGGGCAAAAAAATTGGAACTTTTGATGCCAAGGAAATTAATTACTGTTCCGATTTCCTGACTAAATTAGTAAAAGAGAACAATTTACCACCCAAAGTTTTTGTAATTCATCGCTTTACAAGGCGAATGATTACCAACTATCAAAATATCAAACTTCATCCTGAAGTTCAAATCGTCATTGATATGGACGGATGGGGACCACCCGAACTAAAATTTGGTACTCACCGCAATTACATATATAGTGAACCGATACAATTTACGGGGTTTAAGCTGTTTTATAAAAACGACGTAAAAAAAGCACCTCATAGAATGTTAACACCTCAAGAACTATTAAAGCTAAAACCACAACCGATTTATATTCAATATCAGTGAGTTAAGGAAAAGAGTTTTTCACTTGTGTAGCAATTTCTTACTGTACTCAAAGTTTATTTCTCAGTTTATTGACATAAATATAAGTCAAATAATTTATCCCGATTTCGAATATCTTTTTCGTATAAATATTCTCTACCAAGATAAAAATAGCTATTCCTATTTTTGCACGTTATGAATAAAAAAACTACTTTTGCATAATTATTTTAAGGAAATCTGCCGGAGTGGTTGAACGGGCCGCACTCGAAATGCGGTGTACGGGTAACTGTACCGGGGGTTCGAATCCCTCGATTTCCGCTAATAATAAAATTTCAAGTTCTGAGTTTAGCATCTACAAACTCAAACTTTTTTATGCCTTTTTACTACCACAAGTTTATAACTTATGAGTTGTTTTGTCAACACAATCTCTTGCTTCTGCAAGCAAACCACCGATTATATTATGGCAGTAGCAAGAAGTTAAGTTAAGTTTGATAAATATTGTTAAAACCCTGTTCTTCGCACTTCCAACTTCTCTCATTTTCTACTTTCAAACAAGCGCAGTTTTTCTTACCTTTGCAACGTAAAAAATTCCACAAATTATGTCAGCAAATTCCAATCAAGTCCCGCCACAAGGCAATTCTGGGGACAGATATGACCTTCGCGGTGTTTCTGCTTCGAAAGAAGATGTTCACAACGCCATTAAAAACATTGATAAAGGACTTTATCCAAAAGCTTTTTGTAAAATTATACCCGATTTTTTGGGAAATGACCCCGAATATTGCAACATTATGCACGCCGACGGTGCGGGCACGAAATCATCCTTGGCATACGTGTATTGGCGGGAAACGGGCGACATATCAGTCTGGAAAGGAATTGCGCAAGATGCACTGATTATGAACGTGGATGACTTGATTTGCGTAGGTGCTACAGATAATATTTTACTCTCCTCCACCATTGGCAGAAATAAAAACCGCATTCCGGGCGAAGTAATCTCGGCGATTATCAACGGAACGAGCGAACTCGTTGCCGAACTACGCGAAATGGGCGTAAACATTTACGAAACTGGCGGTGAGACGGCTGATGTAGGCGATTTAGTGCGAACTATCATCGTGGACAGTACCGTTACGTGTCGGATGAAACGTGCGGATGTGATTGATAATGCAAATATCCAAGCCGGTGATGTAATTGTGGGGCTTTCATCGAGTGGCCAAGCAACTTATGAGAAAGAATACAACGGTGGGATGGGCAGCAACGGGCTGACTTCGGCTCGCCACGATGTGTTTTCCAACTATTTAGCCGAGAAATATCCCGAAAGTTACAATCCGGAAATTCCGCAAAGTTTAATCTATTCCGGCGAAATGAAACTGACCGATAAAATTGAAAGCTTGGGAATTGATGCAGGGAAACTGGTGCTTTCACCCACAAGAACGTATGCACCTGTTGTGAAAAAAATGCTGAAAACACTCCGTCCACATATTCACGGAATGGTGCATTGTAGTGGCGGAGCACAAACTAAAATCCTCCACTTCATCGACCAACTGAAAGTGGTAAAAAACAACCTATTTCCTATCCCACCCCTTTTCCGCCTTATTCAGGAACAATCCGACACCGACTGGAAAGAGATGTACAAAGTCTTTAACATGGGACACCGCTTGGAAATTTATCTGCCAAAAAAATATGCTCAGGAAGTTATCAATATTTCCGAATCATTCGGGATTGATGCTCAAATCGTAGGTTATTGTGAAACATCAGATAAGAAAGAACTGGTGATAGAGAGTGAATTTGGAAAATTTGAATACTAACCCATCTCTAACTCTCCCTGACCCAAAGGGGAAGAGTTATGAAAATAACAAACTCAACAATTAAAATTCGACACCAAATCTTAATGAAATCCCATTAATAGCTATTGATTCTTTTATAAATGTATCTCCAACTTGTTGATATACAAAGCCAAAAGCTCCTGTTACTCCGATTTTATCAGTTATAGGATATCTTATCCTAAATGAAGGTGAAAGATATATGCCACCTGTATCCGAATCATCTAGCTTTAAAAGCAAAAATGAATATCCGCCTCTAAACTCAACATAAGGCGTGACAACGCTTGGATTTAAATATTTCTTTAAATTTACGAAAGTAGGTACCATTAATAAACTTCTACCTGCTGCTGAAATATAATTTAGTCCTACACCCATTCCTGCAAAAAAAGAATTATTAAAATTATAGCCTTGTGTAGTACTTAAATGTAATTTATCTACTTTATAGCCATCTCTATTTTTAATGCCAAAGTCATATCCCATATCTATACTTCTATAAACCTTCGATTCTCCAGTTTTGTTTGTACGGTCATCATTGTAGAAAGTATTATCCGTGTCCAATATTTTTGTATTCATTGTTGTTTCGACATTATTGTACACAAGATCTTGGAAGTTTGATTGTGAAAAGCCTTGCAAAACACCAATCAAAATAATTATGTAAATAAAATTCGTTTCATATTATTTTTTCTTATTATCTATCTAAATTTTAATAGCGACCTTATCATAAAAAATCTCAAAACAAAAATAGGAATATTTTTTTAATATTAGCAAAGAAAAGAAAGATTCTTATTGGTAGGAACTGTGTGTTATGTTTGCCATGTGATTCAGCTATTTGTAAGCACGGAATTTTCGTTGAATTGAACTGCCATAATCGTAATTTACTCAAAATCAGCATCACAAAATAACGCAAGTAACTCTTTAGCGTATTCCGTTACTTCCGCCAATCCTTTTTCGCCGGAATATCCGTTGATAATCATCAGCAGATTTGTAGTTTCAAGTGAGATTTTGGTACGTTCTTCGTCGCTGGTGGGTGTACCGATACCGCCGATGTTGTCGCGGTAAACGGGCAATCCTTCGATATTGAGCAGTCCACGCCCGATAGCTTCGAATTTTTCTCCGGCTTTTCCTACACCTAACGTTAGGTTACCTTCAATTTTATCCGCATCAAATCCACCGATAGAATAGCCCGATTGCAACGACACAAGATTGATTAAATCGACCAACGTACTGATTTGATACAGCGGAATGCCCCTGACAACTCGTCTGCAAAGCGCCTCACCTGACGGACGGTAGCGGTTCGGATCTTTGCCCAGTTTTTTGTAAACTTCGCGCGTCTCGACAATATTCGGAAGCTTATTGATTTGGTTTAAAGCTGTTTCCGAAGCAAATTTTTTCGAAAACTCCTTAATCGCTCGCCAAAGTTCTTCGTTGTAAAGCGAGTTTTTTACCCGACATTGAACCGCAGAAAATGCAAATTCGGGACAAACTGACTTTATTTCGTTACTTACATTTATTTCTATCATTTTCTTATTTTTCAATTCACTTCTCTTCCCTTTGAATTTGCTATAAGATGATTTATAAAAACTTCTTCAGCCGATCGAAACCTTTGAACGGCACATATTTCACCTTCATATCAAACCAATTTCGCGACGAAACGATGGCACGCTGATGAGTAAACGCCAAAAAGCTGTAATACCCGTGATAATGTCCCATTCCACTGTTTCCTACACCACCGAAAGGAAGATTATGATTGCTCAGATGTAGCAGTGTATCATTGATGCAACCGCCACCGGAAGTTGTTTTAAGCACGGCTTCCATAGCGGTTTTATTCTTTCCAAAGAAATAGAAAGCCAACGGTTTTTCGTGAGAATTAATATAATGAATAGGTTCATCCAGATTTTCAAAAGTGAAAACGGGCAATATCGGACCAAAAATCTCTTCTTGCATCACAGGGTCATCCAGCTGCAAATTGTCTATAAATGTCGGTTCGATATACTTATCATCCAAATCAACTTTTCCACCGTGAATAATCCGCCCCTTCTCCATCAGTCGTGTTAATCTTTTCATCGCTTTTTCATTGATTATTCGGGGATAAAAATCACTTTCTTGCGGATTATTTCCAAACATTTCCAGCAGAGCCGCCTTCATTTTCTCCATCAATTCATCTTTCACCGAAGCATGAACAAAAAGATAATCGGGTGCCACGCAGGTTTGCCCTGCATTTATGGTTTTTCCCCACATGATTCGTCGAGATGCAATAGTCAGGTCGGCGTCTTTATCAACGATACAAGGACTCTTACCACCCAATTCAAGTATCACGGGCGTAAGGTGTTCCGACGCAGCTTTCATTACCACTTTACCGAGCATAGGACTTCCTGTGAAGAAAATCAGGTCAAAGCGCTCTTTCAAAACCATTTCGTTCACTTCTCGCCCTCCTTGAATAACGCTGATGTACTCTGTAGGAAAAGTTTCGGTAATCATTTTTTCAACTACTTGGGCAATATGTGAAGCGTAAGGCGCCGGCTTTAGCATAGCACAACACCCTGCAGAGATGGCTCCTACCAAAGGGTTAATAACAAGCTGAAACGGATAGTTCCACGGCGAAATAATCAGTGCAACTCCCAACGGTTCATAATGAATTTTTCCGGTAGAAGGGAATAGCTTCATAGGCATCGACACCCGTTTCGGCTTTGCCCAGCGACGCAGATTTTTTAGATGATAGTTAATCTCAGCCAACACAATGCTGATTTCCGTAAGATAAGCTTCCTCGGATGATTTGTGTAAGTCTTGCCAAAGTGCTCTGCAAATCTCTTTTTCGTAGCGTAAAATAGCCGATTTCAACTTTCGCAGATTATCCATGCGAAAAGAGATACTTTTTGTTTGATGCGTAGCAAAAAAACGACGATGACTTTGAAGTAATTCCTTAATAACAGTATCCGACATAACTTTTTTTTATGAAGTCATCTTGACTTTTTTCTAAAAACATAGAAAACATAGTTTTCACTCTCATTTTCTCTAATTTACGTAAACATAGAGAAAAATATCTTTGATATTTTTAAACTATGTGGTCGAAATTGGGTAAAAGCGAATTTAAAAGGCTACTGTTCACTATGTTTTAAAAGTCGAGACGAGTTTTATTTTATTTGATTTCAAAATTACATTTTTTTCGCTGAATCGACAAACCATTATTCGTTTACTCATATTCCTAAAACGAACGACAGGTACGATAGCGCTCTACCATACCTGCCGTTTTGACATATATTAAATAACCAAAATAGATGGTTCGTAGTGAATTTTATTTATTACTCAATTGTTTGCTGAAATTCCAAGTTATCGATGCAAACATAGGTTGGTGTGTTAATGCCGTATTCACCAACATCTGACGATGCAAATTCAAATTGTAACTTGTCCACTTCTCCCAAAGCACTCACATCAACTTTTTCCCAATTTTCTAAAACAAATGATTTTCCATCTCTGAAATCGGCAAGATAGTATTCTACTTTTCCAGTTTCTACATTATTGAGTGAACCGGTGATAATTACCTTGAACCAATCATTTGCTTCAAATTTTTTAGCAGCTCCACCGGCATAATTACCTTGTTTAATTCCCAGATACACCCAAGTTGAATTATTGAGCATCAGGCTGTTAATTTCGAAATTGCCGTGTTCGTTTTTATCAATTTTTACGGTTCCGTTTTCATAAACCAGTGCAAAGTTTTTTGAATTCATTGCGCCTCCCGTAGAATAAACGCTGTATTGATTTTCATATCCGGACGTGCTTGTATCTGTCTTATTCGATACTGCAAAGCCTTTCCACGAGAACCAATCGCTGGTATATACATTTTCAAATTTTGCTATTCCTGACACAATGTCCTTGTAATAGTTTGTGATTTCGCTACCCCAAGCTTCTTCTTTTTTTGGTGTACCGCTCAAGTCTGAACCGTTGTTGATACCTTCGGTAAGTGTTACATCTTCAAAATCAACTATGTAAGTTTTAATCTCTGCTTCCGGCTTACAAGAAGCCACAAGCACCGCCACAAGAGCAATTAGTGTAAATAAATTTAATTTTTTCATTAGATTAATTTTTAATTAGTTACTTTATTAAAATATTTTGAGTTCATATCATCCGTTATTTCTACAATATAAACACCTTTTGGAAGGTCATTCATACTAACGGACGCTGTATTTTGCACCTGTTTTACCAATGCCCCTTGAATGTTGTATAAATTAATTAAAGTCACTTCCATCTCTTTTACCCAAAGCACGCCTTTTGAAACAAAAATTGTTGCTTCATGATAGTTTGTAGGCTCAACCGATGAAAGAACAGCATCGGGATGTAAGTCAATTATCCCTTTTACCTCAGTACTTGTCTCGCCCAACCAGCCTGCCTCTTGCAGTTGTCCGGTATGAATTTTTATAAAATCAATGTATGCCAAATCCACAGAATTACCCTTATCATCCACAGCCCAGTCAATTTTAAATCCCGTTTTTTCGATGTCTTCAGAGTTAGAATGATTGTCCACATACCCCCAATCAAAAGCAGGAAGTTTAATCATACCGTCTTTATATGCCGTGTTTCTCAGCTTGGTTCCTTTAAAGGTGAGTGTGTTGTCGCTAATCCACAATGGATACATAGTTGACTGACTTCCCATATGCTTTATCGTTCCTTCATTTTCTTGATTATCTGTCCAACGGATTGCACTTTTCTGCCCATCCGGCTCGGGACGATAATAGGTAATTTCGTAGTTTTTTATCGTTTCAGGATGATAATAGTCACTCCCGGCAAGTTCATACCATGGCTCATTTTCATCCGGTTTTCCATTTTTATTCAAATCCTGACAAACCATAACAATTCCCGGTTCTGCACTATTTTGAAAAGCATTTCCCAAGGCTTTGAAATCATACTCTCCTTTCACGTTTACAATTGAATGATCAAAACCAACAATTACATAACCACCAAAGGCACCTAATCCGATTATTCCAGCATTACCTACCAGTTTTTCATTGGCAAATTTTAATGCGTTTTCCGGCGTATCGCTCATGTCAGGTGGCGGAAACAATCGATTAATATGTTGCCCCGGTGCCGGTCGATATTCAATCACACGCGAGATAGTAGGTGAATTCTCTGAGAACAATGCCACACAAAGCATTATCATACTGAAAATTGTAAAAATTTTTTTCATTGTTTTTTATTTTAGAAATAATATTTTATTTGGATTTAATCCAATGTTATTGATTTTGAAATTCAAGGTTCCATCCGGTTTGAAACAAAACACATCACCAAAACTTGTAAAATCAGGGCAATTTGTCAGATAAACATCTTTATCAAAAGGATTTACTTGAATCGAATAGGGTTTGTCTATTTTTGTGTCATCTGTAATAAACTTTTCAGAAACAACTTTTTCTGTTAGGCAATCAAATACTTTAATCCAGCTTTCGTCCGAATCAAAGTCATAACTGTACATGTAAATTTTATCCTCAAAAAGATGAAAATTCAACACATTCAAGCCTTCGAAGTCTTGAACCACTTTGTCTACATAACTGTCAATTCGCTGAAACCGATATGGTAATGACGCGCTGTAAATCCCTCTTGATGAGACATATACATCGCCCTCACTATCCGAAAATAATTTATAAGGATTTTGTGCTACTTCTATTTTTTTAAGTTCCTTGAAAGTTTTCACATCTACTACCGATACAGTATTGTCATTATCCGGGAAATCCAATCCCCCCGAATTTGCCACATAAATCTTTTCACCTACAATACAAAGCCCTTCGGGATTTCGTCCACATTTTACGATTGCATCCACTTCTAATTTTGTCGTATCAATACGCACTAAATTTCCATCAAAACACGTGACATACACTTTCCCGTCTTTTTTATCAAGATAGCGCGGTTGGCGAGCAAATTCGTTTTCATCAAAAAGCGGAATTCTCTGCACAGAAAGCCCCGTTGCTGCATCGATTACTTCTATTTGACTCGAAACATTTACAACAATATAAATTTTTGAGCCATAGAGTATCATGTCATTTGCCGTATCGCCTAATCCACGTCCATTTTTTTGTAAAAAATAATCGGTTATTAGCTCTTTTTTTTCAAAATCATAATAAGCTAATGTGCTGTTATTCATATTAAAAAGCCCTTCGGATAAAACAAGCATTTTACCTGCAGTTTGATTTTCCGGCACATCAATCTCCCTTTCCACATCCACCATATCATTGCAGGAAAAGCAAAACAAAGCGATAAAAATTAAAATACTGAATGATTTTTGTTTCATTTCTTAAAATTTTAATGAAATTGTTCCACGAAAAGCTCTCCCGGGCATCGGAAAGTATCTAACCACTTCGTAGTTTTTATTTAACATATTAAGCATCTCAACATTAAGAATCAATTCTCCAATGGACAAATTAAAGTCTCTTATCAAAGAGATACTGTGATCTGCATATCCTTCTACACGATTTTCTTTGAAATTTTGATTAACAGCATAGCGATGGCCCGACCAAATCATAGAATAATTCATTGTCAACCAGCCGGTTTGAACACCAATTTTTCCTGCTCCAGAAACACGCGGTGTATAAGGAATTTGATGACCGTAATTTCGACTTTCAACATCTGTTTTGTTTAGTGCACGTTGATAAGTATAGGTGCCTCCAAGTTTGAGTTTAATACTCTCAGGAAAAACAAAAACAGCATCTGCATTAATGTCGAGCCCATTTATTTCTACTTTCCCATAATTTAGCATCGTCCATTCAAAGATGTTTTTCGTTGGATAAGCTACAATTTTATTTTTAACCTTATTATGATAAGCATCGGCTGTAAACAGCAGATATTCAAGCCATTTATCTTTTGAAAAAGTGTATGTTACACCAAGATTGATTTGGTTGGCATCCTCCGGCTTCAAGTTGCGATTGCCGATATTCGTATAATACAAATCATTAAAAGTTGGCAAACGAAAAATATTTTTATAAAAAAATCGAAAGCGAAAATCAATAGCTTCAAATGGTTTAGCTGAAATACTTACATAAGGGGAAAATTTGCTTTGATTTTGTGTCGGTTCACCATTTTTCACTTTTTCAAATGTATGTGTGTAAAGTAAATTCGCTGTGGCGAGTAAACTTTCAGACGTAAATTTTCCGGCTATTACCGATAAACTTGTAATTCTTTTTGGATACGAAAAATTAGACAAATCAGCATCAAGTAAATTGATAAAGGCATCAGAAGCAGCAGAAAATGATAGTTTTTCTAAAACTCGATAACGCATAGTTGCTGAAGCGTAATGCTCTTGCTGAGTGTAGTTGTTTTCAATTTTCCCGTCAGAATTTGGTATGGCAGGATCAAGATACCGTAAGTAAGCCCGATTGTATTTCCCGTTTACCTGCAAGTCCCATTGCGGTAAAAATTGGCTTTCAAAATGTGCCTGCACAAATAAATTATTGTCCCAAATTCGTTGCGACGAAAAATTATTCGTGTTATAGTATATCGTTGCACCCGGTAATCCACGCTCCGAATTGTAGAAATAAGCTTTCAAGTAACCTTTGCTTTTTTCTGTAAAATCGGTAAACAGAGCACCTTCCAAACGCAAGTTTTTCACATCGGTATTTTTGCGTGTTTCCGCCGAAGCGCTGTCTTTGCCAACAACTCCATAACTTAAAATGTAGGGATATTTGCCGTGGGCAGATAGCCATTCACCTGAAAATGAAGCGGTAAGTGCTTCACTGATTTTTCCATTCAGCAAAAAAGTTGGATTAAACAAACCGAATGAGCCTGTTTTTATTCCGGTTTTTCCATTGATAGTTTGATTATCAGTAAATTTCGGATTTTGAGATTGGATGTTCAACACCGATGCCGACGCAAACATCCGCGCCGGTTGGAAGATATTGTCGCCCTGCCCGATGTTCAGCGAAATGTTATCCACGTTTTCGAGTGAAAAACGCCCGATGTCAATCTGTCCTGTTTGAACGTCTGATACAGGAATTCCGTCGTAAGCAACAGCCGTGTGATTTGCCCCGAAACTTCGAACAGAAACCGTTTTCAACCCGCCAATACCACCGTAATCTTTCACCGTTACCCCCGAAAAATGCTTTACCGCATCTGAAATTTGCAGGGCGTTAAGCGAAGCTAACTTTTCGCTATCAATGATTTGTAACGGTGAGCTTGAGCGAGTTTGAGATTGCTTAGCATCGCGCGTTACCACCATTTCACGTAGCAGTTTCACGCTGTCGTTTTCAGACTGCGCAAAAACAGACAAATCGCAAAAAGCGAGCAATAAAACTGTAATCAGAAACCTATTTTTGACAAAAAAATTCATTTAATCCCGAATGAGTTTTCAGGAAAAGTAGGTTAAAAACAGAAAGTACAAATTTGATGAAAAGTGATTGCACGTTCGATTTTTAAGCCTCAATTCCCGAAAGCATTAAAACAAATATATTTGGCAGGTCTTCTGACTTACTCCCGCATTCTGAACGCCTTCCCAAAAGTCATTGACTGTCAGTGGCAAAAGGTAAATATTCAGTACGTTTATTGGAGCTTACAGCTACGGGTATAGTTTAGGATTTTCACCTAATTCCCTTTTCATCTTATATTCCGAAGCAATTGGAATATAAGACACCAATCTTTACGTTGCAAAGGTAGAAAAATAATTTATGGTAGAAAAATAAAATTTGAATTCTTGGGTTAATCTTGTTTTGTTTCCTTCGTAGTCGCAGTTTGCACGGGCAGTGTAAGCATTTCAGGATTGGTTATTGACCAGCGATTGGCGGTTACCATTTCGGTAAGAACGGTACGCATTTGTTCGGAAGCGAGTTTTCGTAAACCACTCTGCATCACAGCTTCTTCTACTTGTTTTTTGGCTTGAACTTGGATTTTTTCCAGGTCTTCTCGGTTGATGAAATTGAACAAGTCTTCTTCGAAATAGTAATACTTGAAATCTGGTTCAAGCGAAAGAATTTCCGGCTCAGGAAAAGAAACGATTTTTAGTTGTTTTTTCTCTTCATCCATTTCCCATTGGCATTTTTCAAAATCATAACCAACTAATACTTTGGCCTTTACAATAACCAGCGCTTTTTTAGTAGAAGGAATAAACTTGAAAAGTTTCCGGGTTTTCTCATAGTTGTAAATTTCTTGAAACTGTCCTTCGGCACACACAATTTTGAACACTTTGCGCATACTTTCCACCACCGTATGCGAACTTTCAGCACTGATTTCGGATGTTTTTTTGGATAAAAGTTTCACTATTAAAAAGACGATTATTCCACCCAAAACAAGTCCAAGAATCATCATTCCTATTGTGTTAGCCGATCCGTAACTCGTCGGCTTAATAAAAACGGAATAAAGGTAAGCCGTGAGAAACAACCCCAGCACAACGATAGCAATATATCCTAATGTTTTGAAACTTTTCATAATTTTATGCTAAATCCCCGAAAAAGGAATTTTTGTTAATAATCAAACAAATGTAGTGATATTTTATGAATTCTCGCAATAGAATTGTTTTTATTCTGAGAATTTGTTTTATCAATAGCTGTAAGTTCAACTAGTAAATGCAACACAAAGAAAAAACTAAATTTTGACACCCCCAAAAATATTTTTGCATCTTTGTGTAATAATGTTGCATTTAATGCTTGAATTTACGGTTGTTAACTGTTTAATTTTAAAATTTATTAAAAAATTAATCCATCAATATATTAATTTCTAATTTTACATAATTTTTAAATTTAGATGAATAACGTAATAGAACATTTCGGAATAATAACCCATTTGAATGCAGACAAAATTCACGTTCGAATAAATCAACAATCAGCGTGTAGTGCTTGTCATGCCAAAAATAGATGCATGGCTTCCAGCAGTCAAGAAAAGGAAATTATTGTTGACAATTCTTCTTCCGAAAAATTTCAAGTAGGAGATGCCGTCATGCTTTATGGCAAAAGTTCAACAGGGCTCATTGCTGTTCTTTTTGCCTTTGTCATCCCATTTCTTTTGATTTTAATTTTTCTATTCCTTTTAAAGGATTTCCCATTCAATGAAGTGTTTACAGCTCTTAGTGCGCTTGGAATTCTTGTGCCATATTATGTTATTCTTTCATTGTTCAATAAAAAGCTAAGCAAAAAGTTAAAATTTAATTTGAAAAAACTCGAATGAATACCATTCTTATTTCCATATTGATTTTGGGCGGAACGGGCATTTTTTTGGCTGTTTTGATATACTACGTTTCCGAGAAATTCAAAGTTATTGAAGACCCGCGTATTGATGAAGTAGAAGCAGCACTTCCCGCTGCTAATTGTGGTGGATGCGGATTTCCGGGTTGTCGTGGTTTTGCAGTAGCGTGTGTTGAAGCAGACTCGCTTGACCATTTAAACTGCACTGTAGGAGGAATTGAAACCATGGGAAAAGTGGCTTCTATTTTAGGAAAAACGGTTGTGGAACATGCACCTACCGTAGCTGTTGTGCGATGTGGCGGAACTTGCGAACATCGTCCACGGATGAATGAATACGACGGAGTAAAACATTGCTTCATTGCCCATAATCTTTACAGCGGAGAAACGGGTTGCTCGTGGGGCTGCTTAGGATTTGGCGACTGTGAATTAGCTTGTGATTTTGGTGCCATAAAAGTAAATCCAGTTACCAAAATACCCGAAGTAGATGAAGATAAATGTACATCCTGTGGTGCTTGCGTGCGCGCCTGCCCGAAAAATTTGATTGAGATACGCAAAAAAGGACCAAAATCACGCCGAGTTTATGTAAATTGTCGCAATAAAGAAAAAGGGCATATTTCCCGGAAAGCATGCAACGTAAGTTGTATTGGATGCAAAAAATGTATCAAAGTGTGTCCACATGAAGCCATCACGATAGCTGAAAATCTGGCATTTATCCATGATGATAAATGTAAACTCTGTCGTAAATGCGTAGAAGCTTGTCCGACAAATGCTATCGTGGAGTTAAATTTTCCACCACGGAAAATCAAGGTTGAAAATGCGGAATTGCAACATGTAGAATAATTACGGAATCAAAGAGAATGAAAACTTTTAGAATAGGCGGTATTCACCCCGAAGAGAATAAACTTTCAGCAGGTCAACGAATTAAAACCATTACACTTCCCGAGCGTGTAGTAATACCGTTAGCGCATTATAGTGGCAGGCCGAGTAATGCTGTGGTGAAAAGGGGTGACCAAGTAAAAGTTGGTCAACTTATCGGGAAAGCTGACGGCTATGTATCCGCTAATGTTCACTCATCTGTTTCGGGTAAAGTTGCAAAAGTGGATGTGCAACTGGATGCTTCGGGCTATAAACGCCCTGCAGTTTTTATCGATGTAGAAGGCGATGAGTGGTTAGAAACCATCGATTTAACACCCGATATTGAACGGAAATGCCATTTTTCAAAAGAAGAGATATTAACCAAGATTCAATCTGCCGGCATTGTAGGGCTTGGTGGAGCGACATTTCCGGCTCATGTCAAACTTTCACCACCGCCCGGCAAAAAAGCCGAAGTGCTGATAATCAATGCAGTTGAATGCGAACCCTACCTTACCTGCGACCACCAATTGATGATGGAAAAAGGAGAAGAGATTTTGGTAGGTGTTACCATTTTGATGAAAGTATTGGAGGTCAAAAAAGCTGTTATTGGCATTGAAAACAATAAAAAAGATGCGGTTGAACATTTATCAAAAATAGCTCAATCATATCCCGGTATTTCGGTAGAGCCGCTTAAAGTACGTTATCCACAGGGGGGTGAAAAACAGCTGATTGACGCGATTTTGAAAAGGCAAGTTCCGAGTGGAAAAATTCCGATAGAAGTAGGAGCAGTAGTGATGAACGTAGCTACAACATTTGCCGTTTACGAAGCTGTTCAAAAAGAAAAGCCATTGATAGAACGGGTAATGACAATTTCGGGAAAAGATGTTAAAAAACCCGGAAATTACTTGGTTCGATTAGGGGTCTATTTATCGGAAGTAGTAAAGCAAACAGGCGGAGTACCGAAAGGAACCGGAAAAATAATCGGTGGCGGTCCGATGATGGGACGATCCCTTATGAACTTGGACGTACCTATGGCAAAAGGAAGTGCAGGAATTGTATTTGTTAATGAAAAAGAAGCTTTACGAAAAAAAGATAAAAACTGTATTCGCTGTGCAAAATGCGTAACCGTTTGCCCTATGGGACTTGAACCTTATCTGCTTATGAACCAAAGCGAACGGGAAATGTGGATTGAAATGGAACGAAACCGTGTAATGGACTGCATTGAATGTGGGTCTTGTAGCTACACATGCCCGTCAAATCGTCCATTGTTGGATTACATCCGATACGGAAAATCTACCGTCGGGCTTCGAATCAGAAAGAGACAAACGGAGAAAGTTTAACTGTTCGTCAAAAAACTCTAATCTAAAATGGATAAATTAATCATATCACCGGCACCGCATATTCACGGTGGAGACAGCATCGAAAAAAACATGCGAGGTGTTATCATTGCGCTGATACCGGCGTTATTAGTCGGGTTTTATTTTTTCGGATTGGGCGCATTGATTGTAACACTTGTGTCTGTTATTTCGTGTGTGCTGTTTGAGTACCTGATTCAGCGATTTTTGCTAAAAACTGAACCGACTATTACTGATGGCTCAGCTGTGATAACGGGCTTATTATTGGCTATGAATTTGCCTTCCAATATTCCGTTTTGGATGGTTATTTTGGGAGCACTGTTTGCTATCGGCGTAGCCAAAATGAGTTTCGGAGGACTTGGAAACAATCCGTTTAATCCGGCTTTGGCAGGGCGTGTGTTTCTGCTGATTTCATTTCCTGTGGCTATGACATCTTGGCCTGTGCCTTCACCACTTACAACTTCTTATCTGGACGCTCAAACGGGCGCAACAGCCCTTTCAATACTTCAAGGAAGCGACTTGGATATTCCCGCAATTACAGATTTACTGATAGGAAAAATGGGAGGTTCGCTGGGTGAAATTTCTGCAATAGCCATTCTTATCGGATTTATTTATTTGTTAGTGAAAAAAATTATCAGCTGGCACATTCCAATCAGTATATTAGTTACAGTAGCTTTATTTACAGGAATTTTACACGGAAGCAATCCTGCAGCATTTGCATCACCGATGTTTCACTTACTAACCGGCGGACTTCTGCTGGGAGCCGTTTTTATGGCAACAGATTATGCCACGTCGCCTATGAATCCGCGCGGGATGATTATTTATGGCATCGGCATTGGAATTATAACGGTGGTTATCCGTGAATTTGGTGCTTATCCCGAAGGTGTTTCATTTGCTATTTTAATAATGAATGCTTTCACGCCACTGATAAATAAATATGTTAAACCAAGAAGATTTTCTAAATAGTTAAATGCAATCTAATTTCAAAAACATGGTGCTTTCATTGAGCTTAATCGCTGTCTTCGCAGGGCTTACGCTGGCTTCGGTGTATACACTTACCAAAGAGCCTATTGCGTTATCCAAACAAGCAAAGCAGCAAAACGCTATTCGTGAAGTACTTCCGGCTTTTAAGCGGCTAGACGAAGCAGAAAAAGTGAAAGTGGCAACAGGAGATTCGTTGGAAATGTACAAAGCCTACGGCAATAACGATACATTTCTCGGTGCGGCAGTGGAAACTGTTTCGCACAACGGCTATTCAGGTGATATCAAGCTGATGGTCGGTTTTGATGTGAAAGGAAATATAATTAATTATTCCGTTTTGGAACAAATGGAAACACCCGGATTAGGAACGAAAATAGTAGACTGGTTCCGAACAGAGACTCGCAATCAAAGTATCATTGGCAAAAATCCTGTAAAGAACAACCTTACTGTTTCAAAAGACGGTGGAGAAATTGATGCCATCACTGCCGCTACCATTAGTTCGCGAGCTTTTTTGGAAGCAGTTCAAAATGCTTATGATGCTTATGCCGAAAATTCAGATATGCTAAAAAGAGATGGTGAATCGGGAGCAACAGAAACAAATGACAACAAGAATGATTCAATTCAAATAAAACAAGAATAACTATGAACCAACAATCTAATCTTAAAATTTTCTTGAACGGGATTTTGAAAGAGAATCCCACATTTGTGCTGGTGCTGGGAATGTGTCCTACACTGGCTACCACTTCTTCTGCTATCAACGGCATGAGCATGGGATTAGCTACCACATTCGTTTTGTTCGGTTCCAATGTAGTTATTTCACTGCTGAAAAATCTGATACCTGACAAGGTCAGAATTCCTGCATTTATCGTTGTAATAGCTACGTTTGTTACGGTTGTCGAATTGGTGATGCAAGCATATGTGCCGACTCTGTTTGAAAGTTTGGGGATTTTTATTCCGCTTATCGTCGTGAATTGCATTGTTTTAGGCCGTGCGGAAGCCTTTGCATCGAAAAACAGCGTTGGCAAATCTGCCTTAGACGGACTTGGAATGGGATTAGGTTTTACATTTGCTCTTACTCTTCTGGGAACAGTTCGTGAACTGCTCGGAACCGGAAAAGCATTTGGCTTTACAATCTACAATGAACAATACGGAATGCTTCTATTTGTGCTTGCACCGGGTGCTTTTATTGCACTTGGATATCTGATTGCTTTGATGAATAAATTACAGAAAGCGAAAAAATAAACTATAAACTGTAAACTAAACAATGTCCTACATACTTATATTTATCAGCGCCGTTTTTGTGAACAACATTGTGTTGTCGCAGTTTTTGGGGATTTGTCCTTTTCTCGGTGTTTCCAAAAAAATCGAAACTGCTCTCGGGATGGCCGGTGCAGTAGCATTTGTAATGACTATCGCAACGATTGTTACTTTCATTATCCAAAAATCAATTTTGGAACCGCTCGAAATCACCTTTCTACAAACCATTACTTTCATATTAATTATTGCAGCACTGGTTCAAATAGTGGAAATTGTACTTAAAAAGACATCCCCCTCCCTTTATCAAGCTTTGGGTGTGTTTTTACCTTTAATAACAACAAACTGTGCCATTCTCGGAGTGGCAATTTTGGTAACCCAAAAAGACATGAATCTGCTTGAAAGCGTTGTATATGCTATTTCTACTGCTATTGGGTTTGGCTTAGCTCTGATACTTTTCGCAGGTATTCGCGAACAGCTTAGCATGGTAAAACTTCCCAAAGGAATGGATGGTACCGCCATTGCACTTATTACTGCCGGCTTATTAGCAATGGCATTTATGGGCTTTGCGGGGATAGTGAGATAAATACCACAACCGCTTAACTTTGTGATTTATATGTGTTTACCAAAATCCATTATCCAATTTATATGTTTCTTTCTGATTAAAACAACAGTGTCCTGAAGTTTTCAGGACACCGTCAAACAAAATCTATTTTACACCTTTTTACTAATTCAAATACTGATAAGACCAATCATGTATTTTTTAGTTTAAAATACAAAATTTGGATAAAAATTATCATGTTCTTCTATAAGCTAAATCATATTTAGATACTAAGTATTAGTCACTTAACTAATAAATCAATATTCAACATCATAGTACTTCTTCGAATCCTTAATAAAATCTTCTACACTTTTATCCGTCATTGGATGGCTGGCAATAGCCATAAGTACATCGTAAGAAGCTGTTACAGCATGACATCCTACCATGCTTACACGATAAACCTGGTCCACATTCTTGAAACTGGCAGCCAACACTTTAGATTTAATTCCACCGATATTGAAACCTTTCACAATGTCTGCCACCACATCAATTCCGTGCGACGAGATATTATCAAGTCGATTCACGTAAGGCGCTACAAAATCCGCCCCTGCATTAGCGGCTAAAAAAGCCTGCTGCTGGGTGAAAATAGCAGTAGCCGTTACGTTCATCCCGGCTTCCTTTACCATTGCAATGGCTTTATAGCCTTCTTTTGTAACAGGTATTTTTACATAAAAATTTTCCTTCAAGTCAAAATAATCCCGATAATGTTTTGCTTCTCTTAATATATCTTCTGCCTTTTCACTAATTATCTGTAAATGAAGCATCTTGTTCCCGATACATTTTTGCAACTCAGGAATTATCACTGAAAGTGGTTTTTCAGCACTTTTTACTATCGAAGGATTGGTTGTAACACCTTCCATCGGAAGGTACTTAAAAAGCTCTTTGATTTCGTCTAAATTTGCAGTATCTGCTAAATAAATCATTTTATTTGGTTTACTAATTTTTAAATTCCTTTCTTATTTCTTCTCACCAACTCGGCGTCAGTCATATTTTCCGTAGGAACATAGCCTTTCAGTGGCTGAATGCGTTCGTGAATCATGTCGATAAACCAGCTTGGCTGCGGGAAAAACGCGCTTTCATACTCATGTGCAGGCGTAATCCAATTTCGTGAGCCGAGCACACACACGGGTGCATCTAAATAATCGAATGCGAGCTGGCTGATATTAGCCGCCAAATCGTTCAGGAACGAGCCACGTGCTGTTGCATCACCGGCTACAATGATTTTTCCGGTTTTCTTTACCGAGTCAATTACTTTTTCATAATTGAAAGGCACAAGCGAACGGGCATCAATGACTTCTGCACTCATACCATATTTTTTTTCCAATTCTTCAGCCGCTTGCAACGCAAGATAAAGCGTGTGTCCAACGGTGAGGAACGTAATGTCTTTTCCTTCTTTTTTTACATCGGGTTCACCAATGGGAATTTCATAATATCCTTTTGGCACACCGCCTTCATGGAATTGCTCGCCAACATCGTAAATACGCTGACTTTCAAAGAAAACCACGGGGTCTGTGCCTTGCAATGCCGAATTCATTAACCCTTTGGCATCGTATGGGGTTACCGGGAAACAGACTTTAATACCCGGAATATGTGCCACAAGCGAAGTCCAATCTTGTGAGTGTTGCGCTCCGTATTTTGAACCAACCGATACACGTACCACAACAGGCATTTTCAGTACGTTACCACTCATCGCTTGCCATTTGGGAAGCTGGTTGAAAATCTCATCGCCGGCACGTCCAATAAAGTCGCAATACATAATTTCAGGGATAACGCGTCCGCCGCACATGGCATAGCCGATAGCCGTGCCGATGATGGATGCTTCGGAAATAGGAGAATTGAAAAGACGATGATATGGAAGAGCTTCCGTCATACCGTTGTAAACAGCATATGCGCCTCCCCAATCGCGATTTTCTTCTCCATAGGCAATTAGTGACGCATCTTTATAAAATCTATCCATAACGGCTTCAAAAACAGCATCGCGGAATTGGAACTGCCTCATCTTACTGAATAACTTACCATCAGCATCGAAAGCGAAACGTTCCTTTTTGGCTATTTTTTGTACTCGAGGATTTTCTTCCAACGGCATTAATACTTCAGGCTCAGCATCGGAAAAGCTATCCACAGAACCATTTGAAAACATCATATCACCAATGGCTTCGGTATTTTTCATTCGTGGTGAAAGTTCGTCGTCAATGGCTTTCAGAAACATTGCATTGATGAGTGTTTTGATTTCACTTTGGATTTTATCTAAATCCGACTGTTCAGCTACTCCTGCTTCTATCAATTGTTTTCCGTAGGACATAATGCAGTCTTGTGCTTGCCAAGCTTCTACTTCTTCCTTAGTACGGTAAGAAGATGCATCCGAAGGAGAGTGTCCGCTGTAACGATATGTGAGCACATCAAGCAGCACGGGTCCGTTTTTCTCTTCAATTATTTTGCGCTTCCGTTTGTAAGCATCAATCACGGCAAGTGGATTGTAGCCGTCTACCTGTTCAGCATGCATCTGTTCGGGATTCACGCCGGCTCCGATGCGCGCCGCAATACCGTAGCCCATGGTTTCACCGCAAGTTTGACCACCCATCCCGTACTGGTTGTTCATGATGTTGATAATCACAGGAAGTCCGCCTTTCATATCACCTTCCCAGAGCTGTTTGAACTGATCCATCGCTGCAAAGGAAATTCCTTCCCAAACGGGACCGCACGACATGGATGCATCACCGATGTTGGCAACTACCAATCCCGGCTTGCGGTTGACTTTCTTGTATAATGCCGCACCTACGGCTATACTTCCCGAACCGCCTACGATAGCGTTGTTGGGATATACGCCAAAAGGTGTGAAAAATGCGTGCATGGAACCGCCCAGTCCTTTATTGAAACCCGTTTCACGGGCAAAAATCTCTGCCAAAGTTCCATACACCAAGAATCGTTTTGCCAACTCTTTGGTGGTCCCCTTAAAATCTTTTTGAACGATATTCAACACAGAACCATCGAAGAATTCTTCCATGATTTTCATCAGTTCTTCATCGCTGAGCTTATAAATTGCCGACATACCTTTGGCTAAAATCTCACCGTGCGAACGGTGGCTGCCAAAGATAAAGTCTTCCACACCCAGTGTCCAAGCCATACCGACTGCGGCAGACTCCTGCCCGATGGACAGATGTGCAGGACCGGGATGATGATAAGGCGTTCCGTTATACTCACCTTTAGTTTTGATAAGATTAAGCATGGTTTCAAACTCACGAATCAAAGCCATATCGTGATAAATGGCTTTTAATTCCTCATCCGTGAAATTTTTGCGTTCGTCTTTCACGGTTTTCTGATATTGATTAACAGGTATCGGATTAAATTCTACGAAACCTGGCTTACGAATTTCATTGGGATCTAAAAATTGAACTTTAGGCATTTTATTTGGATTTACTATTTAAATACTTTACTTAATTGTTTAATTATTTGGGAATCAGATATTAATACCGTTGAATTTATAGCAAGTAACGATTCCTAAAAGTTTCTTGATTTTTTTGTTTGATAAAAAAATACTTGCATTCAACTTAAAAGGCAAATACTACCTCTTTGATTATTTCGCTGACAGTTGGATGTGGATAAATCACCTCTTTCATTTCATCAAGTGTCATTTCATTTTCAATGGCCATACAGGCTCCGTATATTATTTCGCTACTTGGATTACCGAGCATGTGCACACCGATAACTTCGCTGTGTTTTGCACCGATAAGGATTTTACAAATACCGTTACCTCTTTCATTTTCAGCAACAAATCTTCCAGCATAAGCCATTGGCAATTTTACTACTTTATAGTCGATTCCTTTGGTTTTTGCTGTTTCTTCAGTCTCTCCTACACCGGCTATTTCCGGATTGATGTAAACTACTCCGGGAACGGCGCTGTAGCGCATTCTGTCATCTTGGCCCGTAAGGTTATTTACCACTACTTCACCCTCTCGGCTGGCGGTATGTGCCAACAACGAAAATCCGGTCACATCGCCTGCAGCGAATACATTCGGCACGTTGGTGCGTAGCTTTTCATCTACTTTAATACCTCCCCTGTCGAGCTCCACATTCAGGTTTTCAAGACCGAAACCTCGGGTTACGGGACGACGTCCTACGCTGAGAAGAATTTTATCGCCTTCAACCGTGTGAGTTTCACCCTCTTTTTCAAATATTACCTTATTGCCTTCCACTTGTACCACCTTAGCATTGAGATGAAATTCTATCCCTTTTTTGGTGAAAATTTTACGAGACATGCCCGAAATTTCAGCGTCAGTCTGTCCCAATATTTCGGGAAGCATTTCAATAACAGTTACTTTGGTGCCGAGACTATTGAAAAAACTGGCGAATTCCATACCGATAACGCCTCCACCAATCACCACAAGTGTTTCCGGTCTCTCTTTCAAATCAAGAATTTCACGGTTGGTAAGAATGATATCACCGGCTTCTTGCAATCCGGGAATGGGTGGAACAGATGCTTCTGAACCAGTGCAAATTAGTAGGTTAGCTCCAAAATAGTTCTTACCGGCACACATCACTTCAATTCCGTTTTTACCCCTTCCAACAATTAGGGCTTCACCTTCAACTACTTCCACATTATTGGCTCTCATCTTAGATTTTACTCCGGAAACTAACTTGCGGACTACTTTATTTTTCCTTGAAACTATTTTCTCGTATTCAAAGCGAACATTTTCGGCAAAAACTCCGTACTTATCGCCATGAAGGGCATTCTCGTAGGTTTTAGCACTGTAGAGCATGGTCTTAGTCGGGATACAGCCTTCATTTAAGCATACACCCCCCAGCGCATTCTTCTCAAACAAAACTACTTTTAGTCCTTTTTGTCCTGCTCGTTCTGCAGCCACATAACCTGCAGGACCACCGCCAATTATCAATAAATCATACATAATTTAATCTGTTAATATTCGATTTCAAGATTTTCTATTTCCAAGGCAACCTGCTTCAAGAAACGGGTTGCTTCACCACCGTCGAGTGCACGATGATCGTATGTGAGGCTTAAGCCGATATAAGGCACAAAACCATATACGCCTCCACCCAAATCTTTCGGACGTGGAACAATGGTGTTAACACCCAAAATGGCCGATTGGGGCAAATTAATAACAGGTGTAAACATTTCAACGCCGTAGTTACCTAAATTGGATACTGTAAACGAACCGGCTTCAGCTGATAGAATATCAGGATTTACGCTACCTGTTTTGCATGCATTTGCAACTTCTTTGAGTTGATTGGAAAGTCCGATAATCGACAGGTCATCTGCATTTTTGGTTACCGGGACCATCAATCCGCGTTCTGTATCTACAGCCAGTCCAAGGTGAACTTTATTGAATAAACGCATACTGTCACCCAAAAAATGAGAATTAACGTTGGGATATTTTTTCAACGCTTTGATGACAGCAAAACATACCATATCATTTATAGTGATGTTTGCAGTAAGCGTGCCACTTTCTATGTCAGCTTTAATTTTCTTGCGTAGGTTGAGAATACGACGTGCGTCGGCACCTAAATGGTGTGTAAGCTGTGCCGAGTTTTGCAGCGATGAGTACATTGCGCTTGCGATAAGCTTCCGCATGTTGGACAGCTTTTTATCTTCATAATCTCCTGCATAAATGGGATTGACAGGCGCTGATAAATCGACTGACCGAGCTGTACCTGCAAGTCCTGTTCCTATCTCTGGTTGAAGTTTTTCCTCGGAAGCTATTTTTTTGGCCAAAGGTGTCATCTTCGGACGATTTTCTAAAACTGCTTGTATGTCTTTTTCGATAATGCGCCCTTTTGGACCTGAGCCTGATATCGGGATAACATCAACAACTTCTTTTGATGCAAGATTACGTGCACGGGGAGATATGAAAGTTTCGTGTTGTGAACCTGCCTGCGTTGATAGGTTTTGAGTTTCGAGTTCTGTGTTTTGAGTTTCGGGTTCTTTTACCGAGCTTTCGGTTTGGTCTTCTTTAGATAAATCGGAATCAGTTCCCAATAAATCGAAATAGTCCTCACCCGGCTCGCCAATAATCATCATGTTATTTAGAACCGGAACTTCGTCATCTTCTTCGTAAAAAACTTCTAAAACAGTGCCATCCACAGGAGATTCTTCTTCAAATGAAGCTTTATCTGTCTCGTAAGAGAATAATATGTCGCCTTTTTTAACCGTGTCACCCTTTTGCTTATTGATTGAACTAATAATACAGGTCTCTACGGATTGCCCCTGGCGGGGCATAATGATGAGTGTTGCCATGAATAAAAAATTTAAAATATTGAATACTTACACCTGATAGTTGAATTAATCAGGTGTAAGTTATAAGATTATTCGCCTATAATATGCACTTCACAAACTCTTTTTCTCTCTCGAATCTGATCCCAATCAATAAAATAGATAAATCCAAAACTGCCCAGAGAAAGTTCACCGTCTATGATAGGTATTGTTTCAGACCTCCCAAAAAACACTGAACGTAAATGAGCATCTGTATTAAGACTTCCCTTGGGCTCTTCATCCGGGAAAGTGAGCGCAAATTTAATGTGTTCAGGTCCGGGATGCATGTATTGTCCTTCTGTTCTACAGGTTGGAATAAGTTTTTCCATAATGTTATTCAAATCTTGTTGCAGATATTCTCTTCCAAAATAATTTAGGTCATGTGAGCACTCCTGTGTCATTACAGAACACGTCGTGTGATGAGAATATACAACGCACAATCCGTTTTGGATTTTCGATTCTTTCACAATTTTTTTTACCTCATCTGTTACATTGTGAAAATCAGGTCTGTGATCTTTTGATTGCAAGTCAATCGTACCTCTGTGAAGTTTCATTTTTATTTCTCCTTTTTGTTTTAATGGTTTGTATTTCTGTTATTTATGTATTTCGTCCCAAGCTTTACGAACCGCACGAATCATTTCGTCTAACATTGCTTCGGGGTCATCTGCTTTCATTATTCCACTTGTAGTTCCCGTGGCATCTGCACCGGCCCTAATGGTTCGATATACATCTTGCCCATTGGAAATTCCAGCAGCTTGCAGGACTTGAATATCGGGATTAACCTTTTTTATTGCAGATGTGGTTGCAATTACATATTCCTCATCGCTTGTTTTCCCAGTACCTATCAATTCAGTAGGCTCAGCCACGATAATATTTGGGGTTAAATGAGCAATTGCCTCTGCCTCCCTGAGTGAGTCTGCACAAGCCATCGATATCATCCCAACTTCATCTGCTCGTTTTATTGCGGTTGATAAATCGGCAAGTGTCATGGGCTTTTCCGCATGGTTGAGAATTACTCCATCGGCTCCTGCCGCTTTTAATGCTTCTGCGAGAATGAAGCCATTACCTCTTCCAATCGGAATTGGGTCCATATGCTGCGCAAAAATAAAGACATGTTTTGTCTCTTTTTTCAACAGATAAATATCTGATGGTTGTGGGGTCAGAATTATCCTGACGTCATATTTCACCGATGCTTCATCAGCTGCTTTTGCTAATTTTAGCATCCTTTCTCCATACATGTAAGCCTTAGGTCCAATTTCAAAAAACGGCGGCTTGATTATTTTTCCTTTGTACATTTTTAGTTAATTATTCTACTGTTAATTATCTGGTAATATGCATATTAGGTTATATTTAATTATTGAGCAATCTAAGTACTTTACCATTTAATTTTTCACTACTTATTCAATCTACTTCCTACTGCTCCCCCAGGATGGATTAAAGCAAATTGCTCCAACGTATAGTCTGTAACTTCCATTAGCGCTGCAAGTAAAGCATCAAAAATAGCAATGGTAACTACGAAACTGGCAGTTGCCATGACGTTCAATCCATCACTTTCTCTTTCTATCTTCATTGGAACAACAATTTGAGAGCTTTTTGCTAAAGGAGAATTTAAATTCTCTGTTACACCAATGAGAATCACTTCTTTTTTATTGCAAACATCAATTATCGGCAATAATTCGGCTGTTTTCCCACCTCGGGAAACCATAACCACTGCATCGCCTTTTTTCATGCATCCCATGCCGCCATGAATAGCTTCTGCAGGAGATAGAAACTGTGCATTCCGCTCTATGCAGCAAAGCGAGTGAGCAAACTTTTTCGCAGCGATACCCGACGACCCGCTGGCACAGGTAATAATTTTTGGACAAGTACTTAACGCTTCGACTGCTTTTACAAAACTGTCTTCATCTAAATAGTCCAAAATATCGGACACTGCTTTACTTTCAATTTCTAAGGATAACCTTGCTTGTTTCAAAATCGCTTTTCTTTCTAATTCTTTCATTTGCATTTTAATTTTTTATATTTTTCAACATTCACTGAATTTGGGGTAAAAATTCGAATAAGACTTTCTTCATTTTTGGAAGACATCTTGTTTATTTGGTTTTGCATCATTCCCGTTGCACCGACTAATGCTGCGCCCTGACATGCCAGTTCGCTGCATTTAGGCAGGATAAAACGCCTATTAAGCATATCCGCTTTTATCTGAATCCACAAATGGCTTCGCGCTCCTCCACCCGATGATACAACATTTCCCGACAAGTTTTTCGCCTCTAATTTATTATTTATCAAATCTCGTAAACTTTGGCTTGTAGATTCCAATATTGCTCTTATAAAATGTCCGTGAGTATGTTCTTTCTTAATATTTCGAAATCCGGATAGGTCTCCATATTTATCTGTCGAAGGTATCGCTTCCAATCCATCACATCCGGGTGACACATTTTCAGCCATTTCCAATAGCTCGTCGAGTGAGAGTCTCGGGGCAAAATTTTTCTGATACCACTCCAAGGCTGTAGCCCCATTTTCATTAAAAGCCATTTGAAAATAATAACCTTTTGTTAGTCCGGGGGCTATATTTATTCCATTTTGTGGTTCGTATCCATTTTTATAATTTACACAAGCTAAGACAGTTCCGGTAGATTCGGATATGTTCCCTGAATTTAGCAGGTCAGCTCCCGTTGCAACCATGTGATGGTCCAAACCGCCTAAAAAGAATTTTGTATTTTTACTTAAGCCTAATTGATTTGCACCTTTCTCCGTTAAAACATCAACAAAACTTCCGGTTCTTTTCGGGTTACTCAAAAGGTCGTTGCCGATTCCTGTTACTTTCAATGCTTCATCCCACCATTTTTCTTCACAAACATCAAATAATCCGGTCATGGACGCCGTGCTGAAATCACTCAACTTGTGTCCGGTTAAAAAATAGGTCAGATAGTCCGAAATGGACATAATACTCTTTACTTTTCTCCAAGTTTTCGGTTGATGCTCTTGAAACCAAATCAGTTTAGTAGGTATTGATTGTATGCCTGGCAATATTCCTAATCCCGTTTTTTGCTGAAAATCATCTCTTTCAATCAGTTTTTCCAAAGAAATCGGTATCTTGCCCGCACGTTCATCGGGCCACAAAATCAATGGTGTCAAAGGTGTATTATTTTCATCCAATAAAACAAAACTGTTGGCTTGAGATGAATAGGATATGGATAGTATCTCACTTGGATTAATTCCAGCTTTCAAAATTGCTTGGTTTACACTATCCTTGAGCGTATCCCAGAATTCAACGATTGGCAACTCACAAATCGCTCCATTACCTGTCTGTTTTTTTACCGCAGAACGACCTAACCCAACAAGTTTACCCTGCGTGTCAAATATTCCAGCTTTGAAATAACTCGTACCGAGGTCTATTCCCAGAAAAAAGTTCATTGCTACATCGATTTTAATTCTTTGATAGTTTCTGCGAGCATTAGTTCACCGGCTTTATAATCGAAGAAAGAATTTCCTGCTTCGTAAAATCCTTTTTCTTGCGCTTCTTTGGTTACGATATACCCTTGTAGTTCACCGTTGGCATAAGTTATTAAAGCCACATTATCAAAATGGTTTTTCAATTCAAGTCCATATTCCACAAAAACTTCGCCGGGCCATGCCACAAATTTCCACTCTCCTACTTTAATTATTTGAATTTCGGCAGGCAGAGAGCTCTTATAAAAATGCTCCAACTCATTTGATTGGGCTAATTTGGATAAAAATAAAAGTTCTTCGGAACCAAACCAATTTACTTCGGCTGTACGGATTTCCTGCGGAATGTCTGAGTGCTTTTTAAGTTCTTCGAAACGTTTTTTTGATTTATCCCGATGTTCTTCTGCCCATTCTACTGTGGGGAATGTCCGTTTTGGTAAATCAACCAACGTTTGAATGGCAAAGATATTGACATCTGATATGAAAGACACAGTATCTGTCAGTTTAGAAATGATGGAATTTGCCACAATTTTTCCTATCCGCTCCGCTTCTTCAAATGTATTGGCTTTGGTTACGTGTCTCGGACTTTGATTTCCAGCAGTTCCAGTAAAATATACGACAGGGCATTGCTCACCCAAAATTTCTTTTTGAAGCGATTCTCTTACAAAATGTGGAAAATCACCGGAATATAATGTAGAATCTTCATGCAAAATGGTTGGATGCATACTACACACCATCATACAGCCGATGTATTCATTCTTTTGATTTTTCAAGATCATCGTGGGAAGCTCCATATCTTTGGGCCACGTGGGGTTATGTCGATTTGTCCCCACACCCGTCGCATCACCAAGCACAAATGCTATTTCTGCAGGTTCTGCTTTTTTGAATGCTTCACAAGCAACTTCTACAGTTTTATCTTCGATGAATTTTAGAAAATCTTTATCCACCTTGGGAACAACCGGGTCATTTGCACTTATTGCAACTTCAGCAGTTACTGGTGCTGAATGTGTGTGAGTAGCTGCTATAAGGATATTCGTGGAAGGAATTCCTATTTTTTCGTTAATTCCTTTTCTAATTCTCGCCGTGGATTCCTTTGTTATATAAATCACATCGTTGGAAATAAATAGGACATGATTTTCTCCATCCGTTAAGTACAGCGCTGAACTCAACAGGTCGTCGTGCACACCGGTACTCATTCTTTCCACAAACGGATAACCAAATAAGAAATGAGACTCTTGTGGTGTTATGATAGTAACTGCAGCACCTGCTTTTAAAATTTTTTTTCCCATATTAAACTATAATATATAACTTACTGATTTAATGTCACTTATCTTGCATCTATTTTACAGTTCAAAATTAACAAATCTACACGTTTAATAAGTGAATAAACACGCACAAGAACTGACGATTAACGAAAATACCACTCGCCAAATGAACAAACACGAACATTAAACAAAAGGTGCTCGTGAAAAAACACGAACACCTCGTGATTGCATCACTCCAGAAAAAAACGGCAAATGATTAAAGGTTTCTTAATATTAATAAAAAAACAGCATGACGCAATCTCCCTACAACACAACATATGATATATCCCTATGTTAATACCCTTTATGCCAATCAGTTTCTATATTTTGAGCAATTGTTTCAGAAACATATACTTGTGTAGGCAACGTTTGTAGTATTGATTCTGGTACTAAAGGAGTAACCGGACCATGCAGAACTAAACGCGAAATAAGTCTCTGCCATGCTGTGGTTGTCCCGTGTACCGTAATGGCATGCGTGTCAAATCTGTTTTTTGCATTGATAACATCCACAGGTCCTACAGTTGCAGCTTTTGGTGGAACTGCGGCCAGATTTCCGCTCTTTCCGAAAATTCCATGTAACGAATTTTGAGCAAGGGTAAATGGGCTCAATGTACATACCCGAGCATCCATTTGCTTCCACTCCTCAAGCGTTCCCTGAAATTCAGGTGCATCCGGCTCTATAAATGCTAAATGTCCTGTCCATCCCGGACCGCTATAACAGATATCAGCCCCACCGTGATCTGCAATCATTTTACTATAATCCTTCACATTTTGATTGGTAAATCCAACAAACTGCTCTTTTGGAGGACGAATTTTCTCATCTAATTCATAATAGAAATACTTCATCATGGCATAGGTAAACCCAAACTCCCAGTTTGCAGGTGCGATATTACCATTCTCATCGGCATACTCATCCATCGCGAAAGCGTACAAATTCCTACAATCAATATTTGTTGCATTGAGGAGCCGTGCCAAATGCTTATAAAGTGGTGCAGGATTGGGCAATATCATTACAAGTTTTTCACCAGATTCAGATGCTTTCTTTATCCTGCTATACATATCCGTAATCCAATAATATTCAACATCCGCATCAGGTACTACTTTAATCTTAAAATCAGGATTTGAATGTTTCTCAATGTCCTCTCTTTTAATAGTTAATACTCTGTTAATTTCTTTTTTATCCTTAAATGGGACCCATTCAGAGGGACTAAATTCGAACTGCTGATGCCCGTCTGCTTGAGTTTCATTGGGCATGTTTTTTTTAGTTTGCACCATATCAATAATATTTTATAATAAATTACAGTTAATAAATTCTTATTAGTAAGTTGGATTTCGTTTCATTCTTTCTTGCTATAAAAACATTTTCCGCCTATCCATGTTTGTAAAACATCTAAGTTTTTATTTAAAACCACAAAATCCGCATCATGTCCTTCTTTTATGAGTCCTTTTTTATGTTCTAGACCAAGCACTTGAGCCGGATGAAAACTCACTAATTTTGAAGCTTCCACTAAATCTATATCTAACCACTTCACAGCATTTTTTAACGCCTGCTCCATAGTCAATCCACTCCCTGCCAAAGTGTTATCTTTTACTGAACGTGCTGGAGCACCTTTGTAAGCAAAGCTGATATCACCAAGGTTACCGAATGAAAACTGTCCGGGTTCTAATCCCGCTCCCACATTGGCATCGGTAATCAAACAAACTTTGCCGGGCCCTTTGTTTTTACTTATCAAAGACATTTTTACAGCAATCGGATCTACATGCACACCGTCCAAAATAAAATCGACGCTTACCCGCTCATCAGCCAATATTGCTTCTACAACTCCACAAGGTCTTACGCCCGGATCTGTTACCGAGGGACAAGGAAACACGTCATAAAAATGGGTAGCGTGACGAACACCAAGTTCAATAGCACGTTGCGTTTGTTCTACATTTGCAGCTGTATGCGTCATAAAAACAGGCGTATCGTTTGCTGCCATTATTGGGATTAATTTTTCAATTCCTTCAACATCCGGTGAAATACTGAAAATAGCCGAATAGGGTTTAGCTGCTTGTATTAAAGATTTTACTCTTTCATCATCTGAGCCTGTTATTGCTCCAGCACCTAATGCACCGGTAAGTTTAAGAAACGGCCCTTCCAGGTGGAAGCCCAGAATTTCCGTTCCTTCGGTTTTCGTTTTTGATAATCTAGAAAGAAACTCAGCATCTTCTCCCTTCTGTCTTGGAGCCAATGTCGGGAGAAAACCTGTTACCCCGTATTGTGGCAGTATTCGGCAAATTTCTTTTAAATCTTCTTCTCCATTATCAACCAATGCCCGATGAACACCATGAATATGCAAATCAATAAATCCAGGAACAATAAAAGAGTCACCTAAATCAATGATTTCATCATGAGGCTTATTAGTACTGATTTCACTAAATTTACCATTTTCAACATATAGATAACCTTGCAAAATCTTGAACTCAGTTACTATGCTTGATTTTATTATTTGTTTACCCATAATGCTTTTCTTTTCTCCATTTTCTTAATTTATATCCATGTGATGCATAGTAAACAATATACAAATAGCAAGGAATCAATATCCAGTAGGCTTTCTGTACACTTCCGATTTTATCGGCAATGTAACCATAAAGCATCGGTACAATTGCACCGGCACAAACACTCATCACCAATAGAGCAGAACCTATTTTGGTAAATCTGCCAATCCCGTCAAGAGCTAGGGGCCAAATGGCGGGCCAAAACAAAGCATTAACAAATCCGAGCAAAGCTATAAATATTACCGATGTAAACGCTCCGCTGTAAATAGCCAAAATAGTCAGCAATGTTCCGATAATGGCTCCATATTGCAGATAGCGCTCTTGTTTAATATATTTCGGTATCAAAATCATTCCGGATATATACCCCAGCATCATAGCAACTAATGTATAAGAACCAAATAGTTTTGCTCGTGCTTCAGGAAATCCCATGGACATTCCATAACTAATAATGCTGTCTATTGCCATCACTTCAGCGGCTCCGGCACAAAAAAGAGCTAATACACCCAACACTAAATTTGGATATTGAAAAACACTTTTTCTGTTATCAGAGTTTTCAATGCCTCTATCAGAATCATCCACATCGTCTTCATCAAGTTCTGGGAACCATTCATTTTTCTTGATAACATAAGACAAAACTAAAAACAATGCACCTAAAATAAGATAGGGGATAATGATTTTATCTAATTCGTCTTGTTGGACTACGGTTGATGCTCCATGCAATAATAAGCTACCTAAAATAACTTGTCCTATGATTCCACCAATTTTATTGGAAAACCCCATAAAACTAATCCGTTTGGCTCCACTCTCGTGGGGACCCATAAGGGTTACATAAGGATTAACTGCTGTTTGAAGCAAAGTCAATCCTATTCCCGTGGTAAATAGACCTATTAGGAAGGTCGGATATGAAGCAATTTTGGCAGCAGGAATAAAAATGACACATCCTAAAGCCATTACAAATAAACCGATTGACATTCCGTTTTTAAATCCCACTTTTTTCAACAACATGGATGAAGGAATTGCCATAATAGTGTATGATAAGTAATACGCGAATGTTACCAAATACGAACTAAAATGACTTAAATCAAACGTTTTTTTAAAAAAAGCTATCAGCGTTCCATTCACCCAGGTAAGAAAACCAAAGATGAAAAAGAGAAAAGCGATTATAAATAAGGCTCTATTAATTTCTTTTTGATAGTGAGGTTCTCGCACAGTATTTTTAAATCATAATTTGTTTATTCTAATTCAATAGTCATCGTATAATACAATGATTCCCCATCTCGAACGAATTCTCAACACTAAAAAAATAAAAAATAACATTAACTATTTAATTTATAAAATTTTAATTGGCTTAATATCTCCCAATTTCTTCATGTAAAATTAAAAAGTTAATACACCAAAGTAACTCATTAAAATATCACAAACACAGACAAACAACGAAAACATACTGATAAAACACGAAAAAGCAGTAAAGTAATTCAAAATAAAAGAGTAAATCTTCTATATCATTGACAAACGGCATAGTACTTGAAAGTGCAACCCCAAAAAAGATGTCTTCTTCAGAGGTTATCAGTATTGCTTCGTTTTTTCATTTAAGTAGCCTTCGTTGTTTCAAACACTTTTATATTTTCGATGTCCAATTTTCAATCCTATACCCAATTTTACCATAGTAATACAGAAATAAATATGTAGGTACTATCATAAGAACAGCTATATTAGGATTCAATGGATTGATGTCTATTAACTTACCAAATATTATTGGCGCAAGGGCGTACGATATCAAAGTCATTAACAACAATGCTGATCCAAGTTTGGTGTGTTTACCAAGATTTCTAATCGCCAATCCCCAAATTGACCCCCATGTAAAGGCAGATAAGAAGGCTTGAGCAAGCAGAAACCAAACTGACAGAAGTCCTTTGGTAAAGAACGATAACATTGTCAATGAAAATCCTATTATAGCACATAAAATTATTGCTTTTTGCTGTGTAAGATATTATGGAATAAGTATAGTATTCCCTAGAAAACCAAGCAATGTGAATGTAAGTGCGTACGTACTAAAATGCCGTGCCACTTCCATTCCAATACCTAATGATTCACCATAAAGAATACTGTTGTTGACAGCAACTGAAATAAATCCATCTAAAAACAACGCTATTACTCCAAGGGCTAAGCATGGATAACTCAATATTTTTAATCGAATATCTTTCCCCACAACTTAAACAATACAATAGTTGAAATGATGGTTAATATCAGCAGTATTAGAAATCCCAGATAATTACCATATATGAGATAGCCTATTGAAAATAGCATGCTTAAAATTCCAACACAACTAATACTCATACACAACAATCCAACAGGCACATTCCAATCTTTTGTCATGCGATTTTTTTCAAGTTCGCTGTGTTTCCTCGTAATTTTCTTCCAACCTGGACCACCAGGTCTAATATTCTTATAAAAATCCAGCAACACTTTTTCTTCTGTTGACTTAGTGCAAAATGTAACAGTAATCCAAAGCAAACTGTTACAAAAAACCACAAAAACAAATTTCATCGTATCCCAAAACCCTTTTTGCATCTCAAATCCATACAGCATTACTGTTTGATCATCGATATGCATTAAACTTGTTTTTTCAACAACAATAACAATCAATGAAAACACCATTGCACCAATCATTGCTGATATTTCAGACCAAGCATTAATTCTCCACCAAAACCATCTCAAAAGATATATGAGCCCTGTTCCTGCACCAATCAATAACATATACTGGAATACTTGTAATGCACTTTCTAAATAAAGTGCCAAAACAATTGATAGCACGATTAACAATATCGTCCATATCCTTCCAACAAGTACTTTCTTTTTTTCCGATGCATTTGGATTGATAAACCGAGAATAAAAATCATTCACTAAATATGAAGCACCCCAATTTATTTGAGTAGAAACCGTTGACATATATGCCGCAATTAAAGAAGCTAAAACTATACCTAATATTCCGTTAGGAAGAAAATGTCTTAGCATGGCAGAAAAGGCTATATCATTTTGTATATACTTTGGATCTACATCTTTAAAAACATCAATCATTGAATCTAAATTTGGAAATACTATCAAAGAAGCCAAACCAACAATAATCCAGGGCCATGGTCTCACAGCATAATGCATAACATTGAAAAAAAGTGTGCCTTTAACAGCATCCTTTTCTGATTTTGCAGATAAAATTCTTTGTGTTATATATCCCCCTCCACCTGGCTCAGAACCGGGATACCAAGCAGCCCACCATTGTATGGTTATAGGAATGAGAAATATTGTTAATGCTGTTTGTGCATTCGTAAAATCCGGAAAAAAGCTGAGTTTATCAACAATAATGTCATTTGTGAGAAAACTGTTAAGTCCACCTATTTGAGGCGAATTTATGATGTAAAAAACAGGAATAATCGTTCCAATCATAGCAACAATAAACAAGAAAAAATCTGTCCATAAAATAGATTTTAATCCGCCTATCGTACTATATACAAGAATTATTGCTGAAATTATTATTAATGCAAGGACAGGACTTATTCCCAACATTATAGCAGCAAATTTGAGTAAAGCCAGTGCTGCACTTGCCAATATAAAAATGTTAAAGAAAAACCCTAAATAGATTGATCTGAATCCACGTAGAAAAGCTGCCTCTTTACCACTGTATCGTACTTCATAAAATTCAAGATCAGTCATAATTTTTGATCTACTCCATAGCTTAGAATAGACAAATACTGTTAACATACCTGACAGCAAAAAGCACCACCACTGCCAATTTTGAGCCACACCTCCCGAACGAACCATGTCAGTAACAAGATTCGGAGTACCAAGAGAGAACGTGGTAGCAACCATTGAAACCCCTAAAAGCCACCACGGCATGTTCCGTTTAGAAAGAAAGTAGCTAGTTGAATCGTCTGCACCACCTCTGCTCGAAATCAATCCAACCGCTGTTAAAAACAACAAAAAACCAATAATTATTATCCAATCAATATTATTTATTATCATAAAAACAATGTTAAGTATAGAAGAAGTTTTTTATTTAATTGTTAAATCACTACTGACCAACTACACAACTAAACAAACACACATCAGGCAAACCCCTATTAGTCAAACAATTAAATGCACACCAGGAGCGAGCAAGCAAGAAAACGGTTAAAAGTATTAGAACTACGAATTACACTAACGACTGACCTGAAACGGATTCATGTTATTTGTGGTTAATTCTAATTCTTAATGTTAATTGGTAGTAAATGTAATTGAAAAATCAGTATAAAATTAAAGGAATAAATTTTAACATAAAAAGAAATCTTACTTCCACTAATGTTTTATTTACTCCTTTTTTATAGCTAAATTATTTTTTACAAATATATTGGTTGTCCTGAATAAATACTTTCATAACAAGCATTCATAGCCTCAATGGTTTTTTTATGCCATTTCAAGTTTATCTTTGGATTATCCTTATTTCTAATACAATAAATAAACTCATCCATCATACCTATCCATTCATCAAAATAAGTATATTGAACTGTATATCTATCGTTTGGTGCACCGTTGTGATAAACATTAGGACCAAAGCAATCAGCCAGCATCACACCCTTTTCTCCACTAACGCTGAAATTTACTTCCATCCTTTTAGGATAAATTTCCCATCCGGGACCAGGAACTTCTAAACGTTCTTCGAGTCTTGACCAAGAAGGATCAAATAAAAAACTTACTCCATTTTTCATTTTCCCATTAACCAAAAGTATGTCTTCCACCTCTATATCTGTTCGTAAATTAGGACCTACCTCAGCATAAATATAGTCAAACTCACTGTTTGTGAGCCATCGAATCATATCAAAAACATGAGGATGATCCGAGAGTGCTCCCCCCCGAAAACGTTTGTTTCCTTCACATAAAGGAATACGTTTTCCGTAGCTTTCTTCTGGGACTCCCTGCCAAGGAAAAGCCCAAACTGGAGACAGAGTGATATTAGTGGCATTAAAACCGGAGATGGTGCCCAGCACCTCGCGTGCTAAAAGTTTTTTAACTCGCTCTACTACTGGATTATAATGCATCTCCAGTTCAATTTGACATACTATTCCCGACTCTTCCACTAATCGAATTATCTCATCATACTCTTCCATATCAAAAGTAGGAATCTTCATGCAAAGAATATGAATACCCCGTTGAGTATATTCCCTAAATTGATGAATGTGTCGATTATTGGCAGACGCCATTACCACCGCTTCTATATCGGGGTGAGCATCAAGCATTTCTTTCTCATCCATATAGCAAGGAACATTGTAACCGCTTTTCAAAAAGACATCTCGTACTTTGTCCGACTCTGCTGATACGGCAACCCACTCCAACTTTGGGTTTTCGTGTAATGTTTGAAAATACTTACGAGTGTGACCATGCGTAAGTGAAGATATGGCAATTTTTACAGGTTTCATTTAATTTCTATTTTTTGCTTTTTAAAATTTGATTCAAAAGCAGCTTTCACCAAAACAGAGAGGTGGGCGTGCTGATTTTGTAGTTTAGTTATTTGACTAGGCTCTTTATACACCTCAAAGGCTGAGCGGATATATTCGACCTCCAATTCATTCAACCCAAATAGTTCATAATCAACATCCTTATACTTAGATGCCCCTGTATTTGTATAGGTATATATAGAGCTTTGGGAAATCTGGGTGTCTGTTACAAGATCGCTAGCTACACCCCTGCGAGCAATAATCTCGTGACGGTCCAATAGCTTCTCTTCAGGTTGCGCCTGTACACTTACTTCTACACTACCGATAATTCCATTGTCCAGTTTAACAATGATATTTCCGGCCAGCCTTTCATTAAGTACGGCATGTAAAGAAACAATTTTCCCACCTCCAAGATATTCACAAAGATCAAACTCTTTATACATCAATGCATCTAGACTCCATTTTTTGCCACCAAAACTACAAAATCTTAGCATACAAACATTTTCTATCGTATCTCCCGATACAATTTTATGAAGTTCGATAAATTTTCTATTCGCCCTCCAAGTGAGTAAAGGCACATCATTTTTCTGTAATTGCTTATTCAATAATGACCAACCGTAAGCTATATTTATAGGTGTTTTTGTCTCTACACTATATTTTTCTAAAAGCCGCAATAAAGCCTCTTCTTTTTTCATAAGTTATAAAAATTATTAACAAAACATTTACAGAGCTTTTACTCTTGGCATATATTTTTTCACGTACCTTGCATTGATATCGTCACCACCCGGAGCGTTGGCACTTGACCAAACAGGTGGAACGATACCTCTATCTATACACTTCTTAATAGCATCTATTTCTAACCAGTGAGCAATGTAAAAATCTACTATATTAGAAACGGGACCAAAAGCAGTACCGAACCCTTCTAATGTAATCAAAGCATCTCCCACAGGGTTGTAATCATCGATACAAACATCCGCCAAATCAAAAAGATTTTTCTTGTTAGAGTGACGAATGAAGTGGTCTTCAGGCATCTCTTCTTGCCAGTGTGAAGAACTGACTGCAATTATTTTTGCACCACACTTTTTCGCCTCCATCGCTGCATCAATGGTAGCTGGATTAATACCTATATTGTGAAAAATAATTAACACCTCTCCCGGCTGAATACGATAATATTTTACTATACTACTACCGTAGTTTTCTGTACGTTCTAATTCAAGATATTTAAGTGCTTGATTAAATACAGACAAACCGGTTTCCATAATGGGATTGATGTTTGCCAAACCACCGGCTCTAAAAAACATCTCACCCATTACAAGAGTCGTATGTCCTCCACCGCCATAGACGTGAATTAATTCATCTTTCTTTATGGCTTCTACCATCAAGTCGGTCGCTTTATCAATGTTGACAGCCTGATTTTTTCTTACTTTTTTGAGCAGTTCAATAGTTTTATCTAAAAAACCTAAATCACTTGATTCCATATTTTTAATGTTTATTATTTTATCTTATATTTTTCATCCAACACCTCGCCATATGCTTCTCCTAGCATGTCCCATACCTCTAGTGCGCGCGGCGCAGCCAAAACCGTTCCATGTCCACCTCGATAGGTCCAAGAAAAGAGACTTTCTACTCCCATATCCTTATAGAGATGAGCTACCTCTTTTATCTCTTCAAGTCTTTTTGGTTCATTATAATATCCCATAATCCATCGCTGAGAGCCTTTTTTATACTTTTTTGCAATATCTACAGTGCGCTGCGTTATCGTTTTAAAGTAATCTCGCGGTAAACTCCAGTTTAATATTGTTGTACTGAACACATCAAACACATCTGTTTTACCAACTTTATCCCAATTATCGTATCCACGGTTTTCCACCACATAATAAGTGTTTATGGTTGCATGCACACAACAAATTATTTTGCTGTTAGGACGAATGTTTTTAATTATTTTTGCTCCTTCTACTAATATGTCAAGTGCTTTGTCTTGTCTAAACTCAACTACCTCTTTGGTAATTATCTTAGGCATTTCATACCCGTAAAGCTCTTCAAAATCCCTTTTACACACCGAGCAACGACACGCCCAGTCATCGGCAGGACCACCTGTTATAGACGCATAACTTTTAGGTAGTGCATAGTGTGGCTCATCCCAGAAGAAACCATCTGCATCCACATGAATTGCCAATTTCTCTAACAAACCGTGAAAATAGTCGCGAAATGCTTTTGTGTTAAAACACGCGGCAGGAAGTGGTTCATCGGTGAATGCTGAAACCTGTCTGTTTTTTACATTGTTTGTCAAAAAATTACTGGGTGGTTCTCCTCCAAACCATTTGCCGATTCCCCAAGTATTTAAATATACTTTCATTCCCAAATCTTTAGCTACTTTAGCCACCTTGACAATGTTAGGGAACCAAAAGTCAATGTCAAATTCCGATAATGCCAAAAGAACTGCATTGCAGTTATGTGCAATCATTTCTTTAAAATCTCTTTCCGCATGTTCGGGGTAGCTTAATCCGTAATAACTTACACCTGTTTCTTTTACTTTCATTTTTTTAATACTTAAACTTGTTTAATAATTTTTACTTATTTTCGAATTTATATTTAGCATCACCAATTAGGTCTATAGCTTTTATAATAGGTGATCTAAATCGTTCTATAGTAGGCATCCAAAATGTCTGCATAAACCCTAGTAGATGAGTGTCGGATGTGTGTTTTGAACAAAACTCAACTGTGTTACCGATATTCCTTTCATCGGAAGCTATAAAATTATTTCTGGGTCTAGCAAAAAATCCACCCGTAGGAATCTGATCATAGCCCTCCCTCTCAAGGTCAACATAAGCTTTAACACGCTCATGTTTTGGGTCCAAGATCCCCCCATAATACCAATTGCTTTGTAAAACTGATTTTGGCATCATTTTAAAAAACTGATCGGGGTGATGCCAAACGTAATCCGACCAAACCCATGGACGCACGTTTCGGGACATGGCTTCTGAAATATAAAAATAAAGATCACCCCACCAAAGTTCGTTTTGTCTAATAACAATGTAGTCAAAATGTTTTTGAAGATTGTAATTTTCTTCATCCATACCAAAATGAATAAACCTTGGTGTGTCGAAAATTTCAATAGCTTCAGCAATTAAATTTCTGCAAACATTATAATATGTTTTCGTTGATACCATTTTTGAATACTTGCCAAGCCAAGCATCATGGCATGTTGAGAAGTTTAATAGAGGAATCGGCTCTATTCCAAGTTTTCTTATTTTGGTTAATTCTTCTCGAAGCTTTTCGGGTGTCCAAGAGTTTTTTAAAGAAATCTCCGGGTGACTTCTCCACATAACAGAATCATCAAGATTAATCAAAACCATGTTAATTCCCCTGTCGGCCATCCGTTTTATTGCTATATCCCAAACCGACTGATCTGGTTCAAACTCTGTTCGTAAACCTCCCCAGCTTTTTATTCCTCCGGCGAAGTTGAAAGAGAGATGCATTAGGCAAGCCCATATTTTTTTACCCGGAGATGTAACAGGGGTATTTGTTGTTTTTGAGGAAAACGTTTGCGACAATAGCGTATTGGGTGTTACGTTCACCGCAGCAGCTGATAATTGCTTAATAAAATTCCGTCTATTAGTCATATTCTTAATTTTTATTTTACGGAATGCTATTAAACTGTAAATAATTATAGGGCATACCCGCTATTTTTAATCGCTTCATTAATTTGATTGCAAATCTGAGAACTGTTTTAAAATCTGATTTGCTATTTTTACAGAGGCCTCTTTTTCAACATTATTTGTGCCTAACCAAGTTTCATATCCTCCTAACTCATGTTGTTCCGGAGTAGGCAAATAACCATGGTATCCATCAGCTAAGCTAATTATATGAGTTTGTTTAAAGGGTGATCTTGCTTTAATATCCAATCCTATTTCAACAAATACTTCGAAAGGGATACTGGCGATACCTAAATCGCCAATTTTAAATGTAGTTAATGGAATGTTTATTTGGTTGGGCCGTTTAAGTTGAGATAGTGTTATTTTTGCATAATTCCTCTCCCTAACATGCTGATTTTTATCATTATCAGCATTTTGAAGAAGTTTTTTTGCTCGATTCACCATTTCTTGATTTGGCTTACGGACCTTCAGTGTGATTTTTTCTGATTGTGAGCCCAATGGTACCCAGTCATGGTAAACCACATGCTTGTATGCATCATATACTTTTCCAGCAATATCTTTAGCTACATAATTTATTCTTTCATAATTCTTCTTTTTCTCTCTTGGACGGGAAAAGTCATTATTATTTATATTCCCCGATGCTCCATTAGACATACTGGCTACAAATTTTGGATTACGTTTATCATTAATTAGCTCTGAGACATAATCTGCAAACATTCCGTAATAATCTGCCGAAATATGTCCCTTGCCTGTTCCTGCAATATAATGGAGTGCATAGTTAGCAAACAAAGCAATTGGACGACCGTCTTTAGATTGAACTGAAATAAATGACACGTCCGGATCAGGCTTAGTGGTCGGTTGAGTTTTATTTTTGTTGCTATATCTTGGGTTCGTAAGTACTTTATCATATCCACCAAATGGATTTTTAACAGGTTCCTTAACAAACCAACGCCTTACAAACACATGTTCAGGAGCTTTTGCAACCCCCCAGCCAATACGAGCAGGTTCTAAGTTGTTTTTGGCTATTTGAACTACATCAGCTATTCGACTGATAACATAATTTTGATATTCATCTAAAGGATATTGATTCCATTCCATCCAAACACTTCCCATAGCACTTGCTGCTGAGTGAGTATGGGTTGTTGAAATTATGATGTTTTCAGGTGGGATATTGAGTCTTTGCTCAATGATTTTCTTTGCCATATCGGACAAATTAGTATGAATACCTAAAAGGTCTAATACTACAAAAACTAATTCTGTAGAGCCGTCATCTAGTACTAAACATCTTGCTAATAAATCATCATGCACATGAGATGCCGGTGGTGTTGTCCATTCTCCAATAATTCCGCTTCCAAGAAGTGGAGTTATATTAGATACTGCAGCCCCCGCACGAAAAACTCTGTTTTCTGCGCCATATGATAAAGGCACGTTTATAATCGTCAAAAAAGATATTACGCTAAAAATAAACCGAATAATAAATTTTGAATGTTTCATGTCGTTTTTTTAATTAATAATTAATAATAATTTCTAACACATAACAAAAATCACATTGCATGTAGTTATTTGATATCTAATAAAAAAGGTCTTCTTATTTTTGAAAAAAGCGTTAAGCCTTTACAACTGACTACTAATTAACCAGAATTTGATTAATAGTGATTGACAAGTTTCAAAAAGCAATAAGCGCTCCATCTACTCCAAGTAAGACAACCGAAACTGAAAACCACGAGTAGCGATTCAGCAAACATTCAACGCTTAGTTTTTTTAATTGCTCTATTAACTTGATTAACTGCTTCTATATGTGTATCAAGACAGGTTGATAATGTTGGTGCCCAAGGTGCTGTCATAAATCCATACAAACGAGAAGGGTCAATGTTTTTTTTACAATAGTCTACCGTGTTTTCCATGTTAGTATCATAACTCCAATTGCTTCCGGTGGGTACTTGATCGTATCCATAATTTTCCAGGTCATTATAGAACTGAACATAAGTTTTAACCGGTTTTTCTAATTGAGCCAAATCAAATACATTCTGGTAATACCAGTTACTTTGCAATACGGATTTAGGCATTTTTTTAAAAAACAATTCAGGATGTCGCCATCCGTAATCAGACCAAATCCAAGAGCGGACACCTTTTTTCTCAACCTCATTGACAAGAAAATAGAAGTCGTACCACCACAAGTCGTTTTGGCGTATAACGATATGGTTGTAATTTCGCTGATGTCCGTAAGTCTCCTCATCCATCCCTAAATGAAAAAAACGAGGATTGTCAAATATTTCGATAACCTCCTGGATTAAATCTCGACAAACAGAATAATACTTACTTGTAGATACAATTTTAGAGTACTCGCCCAGCCAAGTATCGTGGGATGTTGCAAAGTTCAACTTTGGAATTGGTTCCATACCTAGATTGCGAATTTTAGAAAGCTCTGACCTTAATTTATCTACGCTCCATGCATTTCTTACAGCAATTTCCGGGTGGCTTTCATATTTCACACCATCTCCCAAATCAATGACAACCATATTCATACCTGCATCCGACATTTTATTAAGTACCGTATTCCATACCGATTCTTCAAACACTAAAAAGGGTCTATAAGCACGCAATCCCCATGCAATAGCATCCTTACATGTTTTGCACTCATAATCAACCTTATGAATTTCTTCGTCTATGATATCTGGCCACATTCTGTTTTTCTTTATGTAAGGGTGATCTTCCCACATATTAGTGCTTAAATGCAATAAGTTAGCCCAAATTAGCTTCGAGCTGCCTGAAGATACTATTTTCCTTCGTTTTTTCTGAGAAAAAACAACAGAAGGCATACTGGCTGCTATGCCTGCAGTAGCCGATAATTTAATAAATTTTCTCCTTTTCATAATAATTTTTTTCTTGTTTAGTTTATCACTTTAAGTTCTTTTTAAAACTTACCTCGTTCGAAAGCAATAATTTTATTCAATGGATAATAAAGGCTTTGCCTAAATTTTCTCACACTTCTAAATACTTTTTAAAAAGCTGATAGTTGTTTTATAAAATTTCTTCTATTGAATAAAAAATAATTATGGGTAAGTATCAGGACGTACCTGCCATTTATGTACCCCTGTATTTGGGTAGTTTTTAATTGGAATATCCCATCCAATTTGTCTAAGATGTCGCATACCCATTATTCTATCGGATGGTCCATATGGAGATTTCGACCATGCTGCTTGAGCACCATGCGTCATGATGTTTAACATCTGTCCTATTGAAGGTCCAAACCATGTTGTGCATAATAACCCATACAGTTTTGCTGCTCTAACTTTCTCACCCAAAGATTTAATATTCTCAATATTATTCCAGGGACATGCTAAAACATCGAAACCAAGTTCTTTAAAATATGACATAGTAGGCCATGTTTCATTTTTTTTGTGCGTACTGTATTGTGTGCCGTATTGCCAATCGCAAATCACAATGTCTTTGGGCAATTCCCTGAGAATATTTTCTGCTTTTGCACCGCCGTTTGCTACATATTCTTTCCATTTTGGGTTGCTCTTTGAAATGAGCATATCGTGCCACATCATCATTCGACTGTTCTTTCTCAATAATAATTGATGGAAGTATTTTAAATGGTCAATTAGCAACGCTTCATAATCTGCATGCCGACAAGCGTAACATTCTGCTGAACCCCATGCCTCATCACCACCAATATGATAAAATGGGGGATTTTCAAAAGCTTCAAATGTTTCAAGTATAGCACTTGATAGTATCTTGCGAGTCAGTGGATTACTTAAACACCATGTCCAACCGTCAGGTTCAAATAAAGGTTGGTATTCAGGATATAAATCCAGTATGGCATGTTTACCAGAAGCTCTTCTACTACCTGAAGCGTGGCCAAAAATATTTATTTGAGGTATCAATGTTACCCCTAGTTCTTTACCAATTTTCACCAATCGCTTAATATCTTTTAGAGTGGTTTTATATTCACGCCAACTTAAAAATGACTTGGAGACAAATGGATATGTGCCCCAAAATTCAATAATAATATAATTAAACTTATAATAGGCTGCCCACCTTATATATTGTTCAATCTGAATCACCTCTGTTTCTGGAAACCAACACAAGTGCATTCCGCGAAATGATATGGTGGGGCTGTCCTCAATCTCCATCTCGGGAATACGGTAACAAACAAGTTTTTCTGTATCATTGTTAGCTTCAGCTAATTGGCGTAGAGTAGAAAGGGCATGTCTGATTCCAGCAAAAGATGTAGCCGATAATGTCAAAGTAGAATCTGTAGCACGAATCCTGTATGCCTCTTCGGATGCTAAGTCTTTTGTTTTAGCAACGTTAATAGTGGGAGTACTCCCGAAGTATTGACGGAAAATATCCGATACTTTTCGTCTCGCCTGAGTGTCAGAAGTACCAAGTTCAACGTTTACTGTCAACATGTTGTTGAGTAAAACTGCTTTATCATCATTTAAGCGGACATATGCAGGTTGTGGTATAAGTCGCTTCAATAAACGAGAGTCCGACTCCTCAACATAATTTGATGCGTCTTCAAATTCATTAGCAACTTTTAACAAACTACCGGATCCCTGAATCCGTGCTGCTTTTAGAGCACTACCAGCCCCTACCACGGCAACACTTGATAAAAAAGCTCGCCGAGAAAGCGTTAAATCATTCTTTTTCATAAATCGTATAATTTAAAAACAAAAACCACTTTTCATCGTTTACTCTTAATCTAACAAGCCATTACGCACTTCAATAGCACTTAGCTCATTATGTATCTCATACAACTTGTTTATTCATCTTTCCTAGAAAAAAATTACGGGCATTACCAACTAATATTATTGCTCGTGAAATATTTTTTCATATTTCTCAATAGTGGGTATGGTATCCAAAGAATTTGCATAAAAACCAAAAGCCTTTCAGGTATAATGAACTCCGTGAAATATTCTACTGTACTAGCAATACATTCTTCATTATTCCCACAACTATAAAAGACTATCCCATCATTGTTGCCTGTGTAAGCACTTGATCTTACCATGTGCTGAACTGCATAAGTCTTGACTTGCTTCCAGGCTTGAGTGGTAAGTTCATTAAATTCTATCACATTAATGCCGATTGCTTTGTAAAACAGTTTTAGCCATCCTTTGTATATGAGCAGACGTGATACGCTTGATATCCTATTTGTTGAGTTCTCCAAGAAGGTTCAACACTTCTGCTTCAATTTTTGTTGCTGCGGATTTTTCTACCCTATTACTTAAGGCTATCCAAGTTTCGTAGCCTCCAAGCTCATGTTGTTGTTCAGTTGGAAGATATCCAAATGCTCCATTGGACAGGCTATTTATATATGTTCCTTCAAATGGACTTTTTTGTTTGATTGATAATCCTGTTTCAACAAAAACCTCGAAAGGGATAGCCACTGCCGCAAGATCACCAATACGAAATGCTTGCAATGTTATATCAAGCACATCAGGCCAACATTTACGCATACGGAAAACCTGTTGGGCATAACCAATTTCCAGACGATGATTCAAGTAGGGAAGTCCTTGACTTCTTCGATCTAATAAAAACTGAGCATATTCAAGCTGAGCAGGATCAGTCACTTTACGTGCTGCCAACTTTATTACAGATTGTGCTACATCTAACTGCACCCACGACTTATGTTCTAATTTAGTGTATGCATTATACACTCCTCTAGCTACATCAAAACCCATCTGTTCACGCAGATTCCCTGAAGGTCTGCTTGCCATACGATTTATCGCATTCAAGTCCCCACATGTGCCTATTGTAATAGCGCCAACAAAAGGTATTTCCTGTTTTTCAGCCTTCAAGAACGTTTGTATTTCTTTTGCAAACACTCCATAATAGTCTGAAGACACATAGGGTTCTGGTATATCAGCCGGATAATGCGGTGGGTAACTGGCAAATAGTGCTAAAGGATGACCTTTAATTGATTTTACTGATATAAAAGTAACTTCCGGATCAACAGGACCAACAGGCTCAATGATATCAGGATGAAGAGTAGGCGGGTTGCAGTGAACATATTCTTTCTCACCCCAAGGGGTTGTTTGAGTAGCATTTTTCATCCTATACCGTCGATTAAATACCCACTGAGGAACCTCGGCTTTTCCCCAGCCTATTTGTGCGGGTTCTAAATTGGATAATGCAGCAGCCGCACTTTTAGTTATTTGATTTACAACAAAAGCCTGATAGTCATTCAACTCCCAATTTTCCCAAACACATTCATCTATGGGTACCGTTTGATAACCGGCGTATCTTACTGCGTAAATTGAAGAGTGAGTGTGAGTGCAAGAAATCATGATGTTTTTTGTAGGTATACCGGTACGTCTATTTATGCTCTCTTTTGCCACTTTTGTTACATAATGATCCAAACTAGTTAAATCAAGTACAACAAACAACAACTTTGTGTTACCATCATCAAGCAACAAACTCTTGGCATATATTGAATCTGATGGACTCTCGACAACCGTCCTGCCCCCTTTAACATTCATATTTGCCGGTGGCAAGATGCTTCTTGCCGATGCACCTGCTCGAAAAGTCTTACCCGGGGGAGGGGTGGGGGGTATTATGCCGTTATTGTCATCATTTCCTGTGTTTGTTGTACCACACGCTAAAACGGCAAAAAGCATACACAAAATTAATATAATACTTGTTTTTTTCATTTATCAATCCTCCTATTTTTTCAAGTTTATTTGTTCGATTTACATAATAATTTATAAATACTTTAAAAATATTT
>JAAYSS010000123.1 GCA_012518275.1 Bacteroidales bacterium | reverse complement strand
AACTTGACGGGACCGATCAAGGAGTATTTTTCCCGGAGACAAATCAAAAAGTTTTTGAATTAGAGCCTACTGAGCCAACTCAAATAACTTTGAAAATTGCACGTAAATCAACAGCTGATGCAGCAACTATCCCTTTGACTGTTGAATTAAATACAGACGATGTGTTTGTAGCTCCCGCTACCGTAAATTTTGCAGCCGGTGAAGCTGAAAAAGAATTTACAGTTACTTTCCCTGAAGCCAAAGAGGGGAAGACCTATTCACTGCGTCTATCGGTGGTAGGTGATGAATATGTAAACATTTACAGTGCTACCACTCCCTATGTTTCTACACAGGTTACACGTATTAAATGGGAACCTGTTGAAGAACCAATGGTATATGTTGACGGCACATTTTCTACGTTCTTTGCTGTGAGTATCCTCCCGATGTATGTAAATGCCGAAAAGGCAGACTTAGGAAAAGTCATACGCTATCGATTTAAAAATGCTTATCGTGTACCAACCGGACAAGAGGATGGAGAAGATTATATAGTAAGCCCCGATGAGGATGGTATTTTTGATGGATATCCTTATAACGAACCAGGCGATGTGGATGAAACCAAAGATTATTACACCATCATCGAAGTGAACGACCCGGAAGGGAAAAAAGGTGACGTTACCATGATACCTCATGAAATTGGTATAGACTGGGGATATGGAATGACTTCAATAGGTTCTATTTATGGATACTTGAAAGATGACAAAGCAAGCTTTCCGTTGGGAGAGCTTAAAGATGGCGTTATCACTTTCCCCGCTAATTCGCTATTTATTTCCATGGCTTCTCTTTTGGATGCAGCTAAAATCCCGGCGGGTACACAGACCGTAATTTATATGACGAAAGATGCATATCTCGCAGCCAATATGAAGATTGATGACTTTAACAAGGTGGAATATACAACTATTGAGGGTGAAGTTGGAGAATTCCATTCGGATGCTTATAGTGAAAGCTGGAATCAAACGCTGTCAAAAGCTGTAGATATTGATGAAGAAAATGAAGAAAGTGAGTACAAGAATTTATACTTCCTACCCGATCTTTATGCGGAAGGCTTCGGTGTTGCTTTTTACTACGATGAAGTTGAAAACAAGCTTAGTGTAGTTGATAACCAAAAAATAGGCACTCAAGTATTTGGAAAAGATATTTACGTTTCCCAAAGTGGAGAAGCCAAATCTTCTTTGGTTGTAAATGATAAAGGGGTTTCAATTTATACATTAGGATTAATGTTTCACTACAAAGACGGAACCGTACTTGGTAATTTTGCTGAAAAATTCTTCTATTCTGAAAAAGCGGTTACATATGCTAAAACAGACTTTATTGGTGACTTTACCATGACCGGAATCAGCCAATTTGGGGCAGATCCTGCCAATATGAAAGTAAAAATTGCAGAAGGAGCTGAACCAAACACATTCGAGATTACCGGAATTAATTTAGCTGAAAAAGTGATAGCCACATTTGATGAAACCAAAAGTATCATGTCAATAGCACCGCAAAAGTTAGCGGATTTAGTGACTCCTTCCGGAAATTCGTATGACATAACGTTAATTACAACAGCTGACGGAGCACCAAGCACAACTGCTTCATTAGATTTTACATTTAATATGGAAGGAAAGTTGGCTTTGACTGCTTCAAGCGAAGCCGATGGATACTTATTAAATAGTACTGCAGCAGGAGGTTTTGTTGATGGATATTACGACATTCTATTTACTCGAATCGTTCAAGAAAAAGCTTCCGTAGCCAGAGTAAAGAGGGCGTTTGCGTTTACAGTGAAATCTTCGAATAATATCGTTGAAAGAGCCACAAGTAAAACAAATTCCCATAACTTTAGAATTCAAGGTAAATTTTCACCTAAAACGTTGAAAAACGTGTCATCATACGTTAGACTCTAAACGTGAAAAGATAGAACGTTTTAGTGAATACGGATTTATGGAGCTCCCATAAACTGTGTAAGTTCTTAAATAAAAAGAGGATGTCCAATAATATAATAGGACATCCTCTTTTTCGTTGTTTGTTCAATGCAGAAATTATTTCTTTGTCAAAATATAATTTTCTGCCATTTCACCTTCCACCATTGTTCCTGTTGAATCGGGAGTGAAAGCCAACTTTCCGTCAAGAATTCTGTAGTACGTTTTTT
>JAAYSS010000122.1 GCA_012518275.1 Bacteroidales bacterium | reverse complement strand
TTGATGCCGGATTTCAAGACGGAGATCACATAATTAGCGTGGACGGTGTAAAAATAACCCAAATAGGTGATGCTATTGAGAAAATATTGGTTAATAAAGCAAACACAGTTACTGTAGAGCGCAACGGGCAACAAACAGACTTAGAAATCCCCGACGATTTAACTCAAAAAGTACTTGCAGCCACCAAGCCAGGAATAATAGAAATGCGATTTCCTTTTGTGGTAAATGAAGTTGTGAAAGGCTCAGGCGCCGACAATGCAAATTTGCAGTCTGGCGACAGCATCATCGGGATTAACGGAAAGCCGTTGGCATTTTTTCAAGATATTTCACAAGAATTGGCTTTATTGAAGGGAGAAACGACGCCTATTTCTTTTGTCAGAAACGACGAAACCATGGAAACCAACCTTGAAGTCAGCGAGGACGGAAAAATGGGAGTTTATCCGAAATCGCCATTAAGTTTCTTGCAGACAAAAAAAGAAACTTACACCCTTTTAGGGTCCATCCCGGCAGGTATAAAAATGGGAGTGGAAACACTCGGAAGCTACGTCAAGCAATTCAAACTCGTATTTACCAAAGAAGGAGCAAAATCGCTAGGCGGTTTTGGAGCTATCGGGCAGCTGTTCCCACCAAAATGGAACTGGCAAACATTCTGGATTATGACAGCATTTCTATCTGTAATACTGGCATTTATGAACTTTCTACCCATCCCCGGACTGGACGGCGGATACGTATTGTTTCTATTCTACGAAATGATTACGGGACGCAAGCCAAGCGAGAAGTTTCTGGAGTACGCCGTAACATTTGGCATGCTCCTATTGATTGGACTGGTACTCTTCGCCAATGGGAACGATATTTTCAAAGCATTTTTTAAATAAAAAATAATAAAGATATGATTACAGTATTATGCTATCCGAAATGCGGAACCTGCCGAAAAGCAGAAAAATGGCTGAAAGAAAACGGCATTGAATACAGTTACCGCACAATTAATGAAGAAAATCCAACGTACGAAGAGTTAAAAGAGTGGGTTCCGAAAAGCGGACTTCCTATTGCAAAATTCTTTAACACAAGCGGTCGGCTATACAGAGAACACAATATGAAGAATAAGGTAAAATCGCTGTCCGAAGACGAACTTATAAGCATCCTGGCATCAAACGGAATGATGGTAAAACGCCCTATCCTTCTAAAAGATGATATTGTGCTGGTAGGATTCAAAAAAGAAGAATGGGAAAAAAGCTTATTGTAACTTTTCTGAACCATGCCTAAAACCTTTGCATGATAATTTCTCGCACCACATCAACTCTACATAATAACAAAACCCAAAGATTCACAATTTAATCTGAATTGTGTTTCTCTATTTTTCAAAAAGCATAAGCATCTAACCTATAAGAAAGAGGTGCAGTGGAATTCATAACGATGATGTAAATACTGAAAAGTGATTTTCAAATGATGTTTACGGGACTCAACTTCATCTTTTTTTAATTTTTTTCAATATTTAGAAGAAAAATTAAAAACTTGCACAGTTATTGCTGTAGATTATTAGCACAAAAAAATTAAATTTGTTAAAATTAAACTAAACTCAACTGAATAATGTTTCCTATAATAGGAAAGACACAAGTTCAGTCAGTTTTTAATTTATTTTTAAATATCATTATTCAAATTAATTCATTATTAACTAACAATTAAAAGAAGAAAAAATGAAAAAATTTCAAATCATTTCAATGCTAGCTATTGTTCTATTGCTAGCAGGTTTTACATCTTGTAAACCTAAAGATGCTGACATTCAAAAAGCAGTAGAAACAGCGATTGCCGCTAACCCTGATGCAGCAGATGTTGTAGCCACAGTTGAAAAAGGCGTAGTTACACTTACAGGTGAAGTAAAAGATGAGGCAGCAAGTGTTGCTATCAACGGAATTGCTGCAGGTGTAAAAAATGTGAAATCAGTAGTTAACGACTTAACCATTGCTCCTCCGGTAGTTAGTGCAGTTGATTCTGCCATACAAGAAGGATTAGTTGACGCACTTAAAGACCACTCATCCGTAAACGCTACCGTGCTAGACGGGGTTATCACCTTGACCGGTGAAATCACAAAAGCTGATCTACCTAAACTGATGCAAAAAGTGAATGCTCTAAAACCGGTTAAAATTGACAATCAGCTAACTGTTAAATAATCACGACAATGACATTAAAAGAAAAATATCAACCGATAATTGATGCTGCTACGCAAGCAGGAGCAAATCTGCAAGTAACAGAACAAAATGATGTGCTTTACATTCAAGGTGAAGTACCAAGCGGTGCTGTAAAAGACAAGCTTTGGGAAGTTTACGGCTCGATAGATCCTACTTTCTCTGCCGGAGACTTAGTTCTTGATGTAAATGCAGCAGTTGCAGAAGGCGGAAAAGTTCGTGTTATTACCAAACAAAGTAATTTAAACATTCGCAAAGGACCGGGTACAGACCAACCGATAGTGGGAAAAGCTGCAAAAGATGAAATAATTACCCTTGTCAGCAAATCGAATGACCAATGGTGGCTGGTACGCACCAACGACGGTGAAGAAGGCTACTCGTACGCTGCTTACTTAGAGCCGTTAGCATAAATTGCTAAGGAAATAATAAATTATATACGAAACGGGCAGCAAGTAATGTTCAACGCATTAGGCTACCCGTTTCTAATTTCTAACCTGTCACGGCGAACGAGTAGTTTATAACCTGCCGAGACAAACAAGCATCTAAATTCTAACTTATAACTTTATATAAAAATGGGAAAATTTGAAGTAACAACCAGAAAAAACGGTGAATATCAATTCAACCTAAAAGCCGGCAACGGACAAATAATTTTAACCAGCGAAGGTTACACCACGAAAGCAGCTTGCTTAAACGGTATTGAGTCAGTAAAGAAAAATTCACAAGACGATGCCCGCTTTGACCGCAAAGAGTCAACCAACGGCAAACCGTTTTTCAACCTAACTGCCACAAACGGGCAAAACATCGGACATAGCGAAATGTACGAAAGCGTTGCAGCACGCGAAAACGGGATTGAATCTGTAAAGAAAAATGCCCCAGATGCAGAAGTTGTGGATGAAACGGAGTAAATATACCGACAAATTAAATAATTAAAGGGGTTTCTGATTACAGAAGCCCTTTTTTGTCCCCTCCTTTATTATGTAGCTTAATTCAAATTTTAAAAATCGAAATTAACCTGATTTATCACAGCTTTACCATCGCGACTATTCAACCAACACGCCAAATTTTATATTCAATATGTCATAACTTTACCATATTTACTTACTTTTAGATAATCACACCCATTTAAGTCAGCATTGAACACAATAATTTGATTATCAACTAATAAAAACAAATGCAAGCCATATGTTTTGGCTTACCGAACAAACCAACATCTTTCATTTTGAAAAAAAAACTAACATTTATCTAACAATTGTTCATTAAAAATTTGGTATTTAAATAACAATCCTCTATATTTGCGGTCTGTAATTAAATATTTGTTAAAAACAAAAACAAGAAGAATAACAAATAGGATTAATAAACAAAATGTTAAATTTATGAGAAAGTTAAAACTATTTCTTACTTGTCTTCTTATGGCAAGTATCAGTTTGATGAGCGCTCAGACAAAAACGGCTTCCGGTACGGTAGTTTCTGCCGAAGACGGACAGCCTGTGATTGGCGCGAGCGTGGTGGTAAAAGGACAGCCGAGGATTGGTGTTATCACGGATGCCAATGGAAACTATTCCTTGTCTGTACCTACTTCTGCAAATACACTAGTAATTGCTTTGGTGGGAATGAAGACTGTGGAAGTACCTGCATTGCCAAACCAAAGAGTGAATATGAGTACAGATGTCGAAGAATTGGAAGAAGTAATGGTGGTGGCGTTCGGTACGGCTAAAAAATCAGCATACACAGGTTCTGCCAAAGTGGTAGATGCTGAACAATTAGCAAACTCTCAAGTTACCAGTGTAACTAATGCACTGGCCGGAGCTGTACCCGGATTACAGATTACTTCAGATAGTGGTTCACCGAGTTCTACCGGGTCTATCAAAATTCGTGGTTTTAGTTCGATAAATGCAGGCAACGATCCTTTAATCATTGTTGACGGCGCACCATACAGTGGAGATATGACCAATTTGAACCCCAATGATGTGGAATCTATGACAGTATTAAAGGATGCCGCTTCTAACGCCTTATACGGGGCTCGTGGTGCTAACGGAGTCATTATGATTACCACAAAAAAAGCTGCAAAGAAAGGTGATGCCGTTATTACTCTGGATGCCAAATGGGGATCCAATACACGCGCTCTGCAACGCTACAACGTAATCACTAATCCGGCTCAGTACTACGAAATGCATTACGGTGCGTTAAAAAATTACTACATGGATCAGGGTATGAGCGCCTACCAGAGCTGGAAAAAAGCTAATGAAAATTTGTTTGGTGATCAAGGTAACGGAGGGTTAGGTTATAATATTTATTCATATCCGGAAGACCAATATCTAATCGGGAATAACGGTAAGTTAAATCCGGAAGCAACGCTTGGACGTGTCGAGAAGTATAAAGGCAAAGAGTATTTATTGACACCGGATAGTTGGGAAGATTTAGGAACTCGTACCGGAATGCGTCAAGAATATAACTTATCAATTAGTGGAAGTAACGAAAAATCTTCATTTTATGCGTCCCTTGGGTATCTAAACAATGAGGGTATTACCATGGCGTCAGATATGAATCGCCTCACCACTAGACTAAAAGCTGACTATCAAGCAAAAAAATGGCTGAAAGTAGGTGGAAACATGTCTTATGCAAAGTTTAACCACAACTCCTTAAGCAACAATGGCTCAAGCACATCATCCGGAAACATATGGGCTTTCACTACACAGATGCCGCCAATCTATCCCGCTTATCTGCGAAATCCTGATGGAAGCATTATGATAGACGATAATGGACTGGAAATGATGGACTACGGAAATGAAATGAATGCGGGAAGAGCACGCCCATTCTTATCAGATGCCAACCCAATTATGGATAGCCAGTTGAATACAACCAATGCTGAAGGCAACGCATCATCCTCAACCGGGTTTGCAAACATTACATTTATGCCCGGATTGGTTTTAACCATTAACGGCACATACAATTTAGATGAATCTCGTCACACCTATGTTTACAACCCGTATTACGGACAATTTGATACTTCTGGTGGTACGGTTGAAAAATTTCACACCCGCATGTTTGACTACAACTTACAGCAACTGTTAAATTACTCAACCACATTTTATGATTATAACAATTTAGATGTTTTGATAGGTCATGAATACTATAATTATGCTTATTACTTATTAGGAGCAAGCAAATCTAAAATGTTCTCACAAACCAATAAAGAGCTGGGTGGAGCTGCGGTGGACGGTAAAAGTGCTACTTCATACATAAATCGAAATAATAGTGAAGGATACTTTACAAGGCTTCAGTATAACTATGACAACCGTATTTTCGGTTCTGCTTCATTCCGTCGTGACGCATCTTCCCGCTTCCATCCGGATTATAGATGGGGGAACTTTTGGTCCTTAGGTGCTGCATGGCTTATCAGCAAAGAGAATTGGTTTAACGCACCGTGGGTTGACGAATTAAAATTGAAAGCTTCTTACGGAGTTCAGGGTAATGATGCGATCGGTTTGTATCGCTATACTGACGTATTTAACCTCGTAAACTCAGACGGAGAAATTGGTACCGCTTTTGAAGCAAAAGGAACAAAGGATATTACTTGGGAAACGAATGCCAATTTTAATATAGGTACTGAGTTCTCATTGTTTAATCGTCTTTCAGGTAGTTTGGAATACTATTACAGAAACACATCAGATATGTTGTTCTCATTTGCTGTAGCTCCTTCACTGGGTTATTCAAGCTACTATGACAATATCGGGAATATGTACAACACAGGTGTCGAGTTGGAACTTTTAGCCAATATTATCAAGCGGAGAAATTTGTCTTGGGATGTGAATCTGAATATTTCAACATTGAAAAATCAGATAACCCTGCTTCATGAAGATAAGAAAATAGCTTCCTCGTATGATTCAACCGGAAAAGAGTACAAGGGATATACAAGTGGTAATTTCTTCATTGCCGAAGGCTTACCTATGTACACATGGAGAACGAAACACTTTGCTGGAATTGCTGAAGATGGACAATCCATGTGGTATAAAAACGTGGAAGACAAAGAGGGTAATATTACTGGACGTGAGACAACAACAAAATATGCCGACGCTGATTATTATGTAACTAACGAGACTTCCATTCCTAAAGCATTTGGTGGATTTGGAACAACATTGCAAGCATACGGAGTAGATTTCAACATCAACTTCAACTACCAAATTGGAGGTAAACAATACGATGCTACTTACGCTGCTTTCATGGCTTCACCAACCGGCTCAAACACCGGATATAATTTTCACGCAGACTTACTGAAATCATGGACTCCGGAAAACCCGTCGAATGAAATTCCCCGCTTCATGTTTGAAGATACATACAGCGTAGGAGCATCTACCCGTTTCTTAACTGATGCCAGCTATCTGAATATACAGAATATGAACTTGGGTTATACGCTTCCGACTTCACTTACAAGACAAGCTTATATCAACTCGGTGAGAATATACGCTTCTGTAGAAAATGTATTTTACTGGTCAAGACGTAAAGGTTTCGACCCACGTCAATCTTATAGTTCAACAACCAATGCCACGTACTACTCTCCGATGAGAACTGTATCTGCAGGCATAACACTTAATTTCTAAATAAATGATTTGATATGAATATGAAAAAGTTTTTATATATACTATACATCTCAGCTGTATCAGTGCTTATATTGAACAGCTGTGTTGATGAAACATTTCCGGAAGGCAGCATTGCTACTTCTGAGCAAGTGGGAGCTTCGGCTTCGGCTCTGCAGGCAGGTTTGAACGGTATTCCTGCACAAATGACAAAAGGCTACTTTGTGTATGATGATCAGGTACATGAAACTGATATATCCTATCCTATGTTTATGATTGCCCAGTCAGAAATGCTGGGTGATATGTACCCGCTCGGTGAAAACTCAGGTTATGATTGGTTTAGAAATTACAACACCTTTAGTGGTAACTTTGGTGAAACCAGTTATTATGCATATTTACCTTGGTTTACACTTTACAAGCTCATCAAGTCAGCTAATGACGTGATTGGTGCTGTTAACCTCGAAAGTGCGGATATAACTGCCGAAATGAAAGGTACTGCCGGTGTCGCCTTTGCAAACCGTGCATTCTATTATTATCTGCTTACTGTGTTTTTTGAACCGGTAGAGAATATCTATACCGACATATCGAAAGTCAAGGGTTTGACTGTTCCTTTTGTAACAGAAAAAACCACTTCAGAAGATGCTAAAAACAACCCTCGAGCTCCTCATAAAGAGATGATTGATTTTATCTTATCTGATTTGGATAAAGCGGAGTCGTTTATGGAAGAATTCACGCCTCCATCGAGATTATTTCCAAATTTAGACGTGGTATATGGGCTGAAAGCTAAAGTTTATCTTTGGGATGAGCAATACGACAAAGCAGCTGAATACGCAAGAAAAGCAATTGATACATTCAAAGGTACTCCTGTAACAGCTACACAATGGGAAGATGAAAAGTTGGGTTTCAACAAAGCCAACAAAGCTTGGATGTGGTATATTACTTATGCAGCAGAGGGTATGCGAAACTTAGCTAACTTTACAGGATGGATGTCAGCTGAAGCTGACTGGGGCTATTCCTCACTTACAAAACCGGGCATCGACCGTTCTTTATACGACAAAATAGCAGAAACCGATTTCCGTAAAAACACGTTCTTGCACCCCGACAAGTATAAATTTCATAAATACAAAACATCACGCGACGAAGATTTTATCAATGAAGCACCGCCGTATATGTCTCTTAAGTTCCGCTGTAGAGACGGAAATTGGGAAACTTACAGCGTAGGTGGTGCTGTAGATGTACCGATAATGCGCGTGGAAGAAATGTATTTGATTGAAGCAGAAGCTGTTGGAATGTCACAAGGGGTAGCTGCAGGAGTAGCTAAACTAAATTCCTTCATGCAGTCTTATCGTCAAAAAGACTATGAGTTTACGACAGGAGATCAGCGTGAATTCCAACTTGAAGTGCTGACTCAAATGCGTATTGAATTCTGGGGTGAAGGCAATGCGTTCCCTTCAGCAAAACGCATCAAACCGGATGTTATTCAAAACTATCAAGGTACAAACGCACCTGCTAATATTTTCAAGATTAACCTAAAAGGCATAAAACCTAACTGGAACTTGGTTATTCCTATTAATGAAATGAATGCAAATTCAGCATTAACAGGTCTTAATAATCCAAATCCGACAGCGGTAGTTAAAGGTCCTACCCCGATAGGTACATTTGCTCAATAATTTCAAAACATTTTAAATATGAAAACAATAAAAAATATATTGGGTGTACTGGCGATGTTTATTGCCATGACTACATTCCACTCATGTAAAGATGATGCTCCGGTTTACGAACCGGCCGAAAAACTTGACGGGACCGATCAAGGAGTATTTTTCCCGGAGACAAATCAAAAAGTTTTTGAATTAGAGCCTACTGAGCCAACTCAAATAACTTTGAAAATTGCACGTAAATCAACAGCTGATGCAGCAAC
>JAAYSS010000121.1 GCA_012518275.1 Bacteroidales bacterium | reverse complement strand
TTATATAATAGCAAAATTAATTGCGAAAATATTTCTTGTGTGTTTTACAAAAAAAACATAATAACCTAAAGAACAAACCTATATGAAATAAAAAAAGTTATCCATTTTGAATAACTTTTTGTGTGAAAAATTAAAAAATACGCTTTGCGCTTATATTATATGTGAACACAATAGACAGAACTAATCATAATATAAACAATTCACATTAACACCTAATGGAATTATTAACAAAGTTTGAAATTCTGACGATGCTTTCCTCTTTTTAGCTATTTAATTATTGCGCTTAAACTCCGCCAACCTTCTATCTAGTTCATCCATCTGATCCATTCTAACAAAGGATACACATGCCCGAAGTCCGTTCTGATTTTCGCTGCCGGTTATAGCCAATGAAATAGCACTAATACCAAAATAAAGGAATTTCTTCATCAATTCACCGCTCGTCAATCCGGGATATGCAATGGTAAAATAAAACCCGTCAGCTAATTCACGTTCATAATCTTTATATACGATGTAAAATCCATGTTTTAAGAAAATTTCCTTCATTATCTTGGCTTTCTCGCCGTATTGATGCAGTTCTTTTACAAAATCCACTTTGCCATCATTAACCGCTTTCAGCATGCTTGCAAGGGCATATTGTGCTGAATGTGAAGCACCAGCAGTTGTTGCGTAAAGCACACCATATGGAATAAATTGCCCTAATGTTTCCGATGGAAAATATTTTTTTAAGTTGGGAAATGGATACGAATAGGTCTTTTCGCTAAACACAAGCATAGCTATTCGCTGACCAGCATAGCTAAAAATTTTAGATGCAGAAAGTATTAGGATGTAATTATCAGTATATTTAGAAACTGTCGGCTGAAATGGCGGTTGCGCCGGAACACCGTAGTGTTCGCGAAAATCCATTCCAATATACGCCAAATCTTCAATCACAATCACATCGTATTTATCTGCCAATTCACCTATCGACTTCAATTCTTCTTCCGAAAAACAACACCATGTAGGATTATTGGGCGACGAGTAACAAATGGAACAGATGTTTCCTTCTTTTAGAAACTCTTCCAATTTTTCACGCAATTTTTCGCCCCTAAAATTGAAAAAGTCGAATGATTTATAAGGTAACCCCAACAGTTGCAATTGAGATTTCTGAACCGGAAATCCCGGGTCGATAAAGAGTGTGTAAGGTTTATCAGGATTAGTTCGGGCACACGCCAAAAGCGACGCAAAACTGCCTTGCATCCCGCCAACCGTAGGAATGCAATATTCAGCTTTCGTATCAATGCCCAAAAACGAGCGAATAAAGCGGGCTATTTCTTTTTTAGCGAACGGAACACCTTCAATATTAGGATAAATGGACGCTAGACCTTTGTTAAGCGCTTCTTTCTCGGCATCAATACCAATTTGATAGGCCGGAAGCCCGGGAACTCCCATTTCCATATGAATAAACTCTACCCCACTCTCCTGTTCTATCTGCGATACAATTTTTCCCACCTGACGTATAGACAATTGATTTATGTCATCAGTACCGAATTGAGCAAAAACACTGTCAACAAGATTTTTATCTATCATATTATTTTATTGTTGTTTGAATAAATTTAAGAACAACACTCTCTCCTATCCACTACCCTAATTGCTTTTCCTTCACTTCGTGCGATGGTTTTAGGTTCTACGAGAGTTACCTTTACACTTAATCCAATAGCGCTGTTCAGTGCGTGCTGAATCCGTTTGGACAAATTTTGTAAATCTTTTATGGTATCGGTTAATTTACACTCATCCATTTCCACTTGCAGTTCCAGCGTATCCAAGTTGTCTTGTCGGTCCACGTAAAGCATGTAGTGAGCCGAAGTTTCATCTAATTCTAAAAGCACGTGTTCTATTTGCGATGGGAACAAATTCACTCCACGGATAATCAACATGTCGTCGCTACGTCCAGTGATTTTTTTCATCCGAACCAATGTCCGCCCACACTCGCATTTATCAAAACATAGACTGGATAAATCCCTTGTGTTATACCTGATTAGTGGGATTCCTTCTTTGGTCAATGTGGTGAAAACCAGTTCACCTTCTTCCCCTTCGGGAAGTGGTTCTCGTGTAATGGGATGAACTATTTCCGGGAAAAACAGGTCTTCATTTACATGAAGTCCGTTGTGATATTCACAGTCGTTGGAAACTCCTGGACCCATAACTTCACTCAACCCATAGATATCGAACGCTTGTATTCCCCATTTTTTCTCCAACTCGCGACGCATATTTTCTGTCCATGGCTCAGCCCCAAAGACTCCTTTTTTTAGTTTAAAATCTTCTAACGAATAACCGTGTTCAGCTATAACATCCGCCAAATGAAGTGCGTACGAAGGTGTACTTGCAAGTGCAGTAGTACCGTAATCTTTCATCAGTTGAAGCTGACGGCGCGTATTTCCACCGGAAATTGGAATAGCTGACGCTCCCACTTCTTCAGCACCATAATGCACACCTAGACCTCCGGTAAAAAGTCCATAGCCGTAAGCTATCTGCATAACGTCATCCGTACCGATACCGCACATCGTGAAACAACGTGCTACAGCTTCTTTCCAAACG
>JAAYSS010000120.1 GCA_012518275.1 Bacteroidales bacterium | reverse complement strand
TGTTTATTGGATTTGGTTTGCCCGAACACGGACTCGGGCTCTATAGGACGCTGACTGCGATGATAAAGCCCATCTTCGATTATCTTAAGCATTTTATCTATCTTCTCTTCTAAGCTTTCTTTGTATTTTTCAATGAATTTACGCCAGACAAAAGTATAACGACCTACTCGTGATTCTTTTTGGTTCCGTCAATATAGGCTGCCTCAAGGTTTAAACTTGTCTTATACATTTGATATATAGGCACAAAACACAATAAATACTATTAAACAGCAATACTTATCAAGAGTTTTTTATAGAAAATTGAATACAAAAAAAGAGGCTGTCAATCTTTTAAGACAGTCCTATTCCTGAAAATAATTTAGTGTTAAAATTACCCTGAAAAATAATTTTTTCAATAATATTTTCGTAAAATTTTTGTAGTTTCAAAAATAGCAGTATCTTTGCAACACTTTTCTAAAAAAATAAACGCAGGGTGTTTAGCTCAGCTGGTTCAGAGCATCTGCCTTACAAGCAGAGGGTCGCTGGTTCGAATCCGGCAACACCCACGTAGGAATTAAAAGCACTTATCGAAGTATCGATAAGTGCTTTTGTTTAATTTGAACAGCATTAGAAAGGGCACAGATAGCTCGATAGTGAGTTTATCTATAGTGGATATGGTACGTTCAGCATACTTGTTTTCTGTGAAGAAAAGAAGGTTAGTAAGTTTATTCTTTGTAATCACGAATAATGTTTCCCACAAAAAACACACGATGTATTTGTACATCACAAATCCTGCACCACCAACATCTCTTTCACGATTGCTTGCTAGGAATGTAATTTAGATTCCTTTCGTTTCATAAAGCGAATAAGTATACCTCTTTAAACACCTAATTTTTGGCTGATTGATATAAACCTATGATTTCTCATTTTTAAAGTATTTTTTATTATTTCTTCCTTACCTGTAAGTTTTACAGTTTTAGATAATGCTCTCTAAAATAGAACATATAGCCTTGTATCTTGCTTTTTAGTCTGTTTTTAAGAAACTCGAACTTTTATTCTGGCATATTTCTTGAATTTACTTTTACCAAAAAACATACAAACTGCAAAAATGGTAAGTGAGTCGATGGTTTTCGACTCTTTCTAGGCAATGCTGAGTGATTGAGGTAAAAATACGCTTTAGTTAATAATAAAAGTGATGATGATTATTACCGGGCTTATGATTCTACAGGAAATTTTGAGAGAATTTAAAATATTGGATTTCGTACCTAAATCACTAGCTCCGCTGTAATAATAGATTCTTTCGAAAACAAAGCACTGAGTCGTGAAGACGCCGACCTACAGAATCACCACATAGCCGTACACCACTCTACGTTGGAAGACACACTGCTTTTTGTCGCTATCGGGGTACCTGTACTTTGGATGATTATTCCCCATTTTATTTTAGCAATAATTATTGCATGTGTGTTCGATTTTTACAACACATCTCTTTTAAAAGTAAAAAATTGTCCCACAGCTACGAAAAAATATTTAAAAAATCTGTTTGAAGCTAATTTCATTTCGTTTTAAAGAATGAAATAGGTAAATTAGCATCGAAAACAAGTAATTAAAAATGATTGAAAAAATTTCAAAAACGAAACAAATTCTTATTGATGCCGCACACGAGCTTTTCAAGACCTCCGGAAAAAGAAGTGTTACGATGAACGATATAGCTGAAGCTTCTCAGAAAGGAAGACGAACGCTTTACACCTATTTCAGAAACAAAGATGATGTCTACAGAGCTGTGGTGGACGGTGAGATAAAAATTTTGATTGAAGAGCTGGAAGCAAACTATAATCGGCTAGTCGATCCCTACACAAAGTTGAAAGGACACGTTGCTACACACCTTGATTCCATAAAAAGATCTGTAAATCGCAACGGCTCCCTTCGCGCAGATTTTTTCCGTGATATTTACGAAGTGGAGCGCAGCCGCCGCAAAATGGATATGATGGAGCAGAATTTGATTAAATCAATCCTTATGGAAGGTGTGGAATCCGGAGAATTTAAACAGATGGATGTAGATATGATTTCAATTATTATTCTCCACTCGCTGAAAGGGCTTGAAGTTCCTTATATCCGTCAAATTGTCGATTTTGAATCTCCGCATAGTAAAGATGATATAATCGAATTTATTTTTAAAGGGATAAAAACACAGTAAGATATTGCTTTTTTTTGTATCTTTGCCGCCCCCCTGCTATAGAAAAAGATTAGAGATGTTTATTTCAAAATATTTATAAAATAAGGAAAGATGCTCGAGTGGTTGAAGAGGCACGCCTGGAAAGCGTGTATACCCCGAAAGGGTATCGCGGGTTCGAATCCCGCTCTTTCCGCGATAGAAAAAATCGGATGCGTTGAAAAACACATCCGATTTTCTATTTTAAATTTAATCTTCCCCCTTTTTGATAAAACCTTTTAATATTTTGTCAGTATCGATATCGGTAATCTTTTTTTTCTTTTTACGCTTACTATAATCATATCCATACCCATAGCTATAAGTTCTTCCGTAACCACCATATCCAGAAACATAGTTAGAAATACCATTGACAACCAATCCTACATTAGGTAGCATCTTCTTTTCAGATAGTTCATTTACAAATTTCAAGCTGTTCTTATGCGAAACATTAGCTCGACAAACATACAGAGTAGCATCAACTGATTTACTAGCAACAATTGTATCTGTTACCAATCCTACCGGCGCAGAATCAATGATGATATAGTCAAACCGATCTCTTAACTCTGCTATTCCTTTTTCAAATGTATCTTTTGAAATAAGCTCTGTCGGATTTGGCGGTACAGTACCGGAGGATATAGCATAAAGATTTGGAGTTATACCCGACTCTTGTATAAGTGAGAATATGTCGGTAGTATAACCTGACAAATATTGCGACATTCCGTTGTCCGCTTCAATATTCATATATTCACTCATTCGAGGCAAGCGAAGGTCTAAACCAATTAAAAGTACTTTTTTACCCAATAACGCCATACTAATTGCCGTATTAATAGCGACAAATGTTTTCCCTTCCTTGGATTCTGCTGATGTTACTATTACTACATTTTGATCTTTCCCGAGTTGAAATAACAGGTTTGTACGTAACATACGGAAGGCTTCATCCGTTTCTCTATTTTGATTTTCTTCCACAGCAATGTTTCCAACATCAGAAGCCGGTATCTCGCCTAAGATAGGCAGTTTAGTAAGCTTTTCCACATCAAACCTACTCTCAATTTTGAAATGCAATAAATCTCTAAGGTAGATAATAAAAATAGGAATTAACAAACCAAGCAAGAGGGCTGCCATCAGTACCAGTATCGGTTTAGGCGCTACTGGTCCAGAGGCGGCAGCTTCATCCAAAATACGCGCACTATTAGCTGAAGCCGATAATGCCAATGCATTTTCTTCCCTTTTCTGGAGTAACATCAAGAAAAGACTCGATTTTATCTGCTGCTCACGTGAAATTTCGCTAAACTGCCGCTCCTGAGTAGGTGCCATACCTGTTTGACTCCGATAGAGATTCACCTGATTTTGAGCGTCTCGACGGGCAATGTTTAATCCTTGCTTCACACTGCTGATAGAAGAGCCGATAGCATCACGCATAGCTTCGATTTGCCCATCAATTTTTTGAACTACCGGATTCGACTCCGTATTGGTACGCAATAAGCGATCACGCTCCAGAACTTGCTTATTGTACTCGTTGATAGTAGCAACCAACGTCGGATCATCTACTCCCACGTTGCTAGGAATTAATTTATTTCTATTACCCGGATCAGCTACATACCTATCCAAATAGTCCACCATATTTAGCTGTGTACTCACATCTACAAGGCGCTGCTCATACTGACTGCTGCGTTGCTGTGAAAGTTGTACATCCGACTGTAAATCAGTCAGCCCTTGTGATTTCTTATATTGCTCCACATTCCTTTCGGCATCTCCAAGTTCTTGATTAATGATTGCAATACGTTCGTCGATAAAATCTTTTGTGTTAAGTGCTTCTCGATTTTTATCAGCAATAGCATCATGATTATACATTTCTACCAATGTCTTCAAAAAATCTTTCCCTTTCTCAGTCTCAGGCGTTAATAACTCCATGCCAAGCACAGATGTTGTATTTGAAGTTGGAGCTATTGTCAAGTTTTTTCGGTAAAAAGGAACAACAGACATAGGAGGCTTTATTATCACTTCAATGGGTGCACCATAATCGGGCACATTACCAGGCCTAAAAGCAAATGTCAAAACTCCATATTTTGTCCTAAGTAATGCCGGCAATTTTGTTATTTTAACCTCCTGATCTTTCCCGTTTATGTCTTGGATTACTGTAATAGATTGATTTTTGTGAATAACCACAGTAAGGCTGTAAGGCTCTTTTAATCGGTCTAAATCGGACTGCTCCATCGAAACCAATATAGGGCTTCTTGTGTACATATCCGTCGACTT
>JAAYSS010000119.1 GCA_012518275.1 Bacteroidales bacterium | reverse complement strand
AACAGATGAGAAAAATAGCATTGTTGTTTACATTTACTATTTTGTTTGCCGGGTTGCTCACGGCGCAATTCAGAATGCATCGTCAATCATTTGGTCCACAAGTGGAAACGAAAGTGATGACTTTTAACATCCGTTACAGCACCAAAACCGATGGAGTAAATAGCTGGGATAATCGGAAAGAAAAAATCGTTGAAACGATTTTGAATAACGAAGTGGATATTCTGGGTGTTCAGGAAGCGCTTCACAGTCAAGTGATTGATTTAGAAAAAGGTTTGAAAAGCTATGAATGGATGGGAGTAGGGCGCGATGACGGCATTGAAAAAGGGGAATATTCACCGATTTTTTATAATAAAAATAAATTCAGCGAAGTGGGGTCGGGTTATTTCTGGCTTAGCGAAAGCCCGATGGAAGCCGGTTCGAAAGGTTGGGACGCTGCTTGTGTACGAATAGCCACTTGGGCAAAACTACGTGATAACCGGAACGGTAGAGTAATCTTTGTGCTTAACACACATTTTGATCACGTGGGTGAGCAAGCGCGCCGTGAAAGTGCAAAATTGCTTTTGCAGAAGATAAATGTTTATACTAAAAAGAATAAATTTCCAATTATTGTTACCGGTGATTTCAACAGCACACCAAATGGTGACGCCATACAAATTTTAAAAAACAGAAATAATCCACAGTCATTGACTGATGCGCGAGATGTTACCCTAAAAACATCAGGACCAAATTGGACTTTTCATGGATTTGGAAAAGTACCTACGGAAAAACGTCCATTGATTGATTATGTATTTGTGAAAAACAAGATTTCGGTGTTGGATTATCAGGTTATCGAAGGAAAGTTACCTAACAACAAATGGCTGTCTGATCACTGTTCGGTGTTAGTCACGGTGGAGTATTAGTTTTTGCAAGTTGTTTGCATCAGCTAAGCTATGCTGCATATAAAGTATATCCCGTTTGGCTTAAAATGTAAATGCTCATTCCGGCAATAGGAATGAGCATTTTGCGTTTAGTAAAGTGGTACCACCAGGAATCGAACCAGGGACACAAGGATTTTCAGTCCTTTGCTCTACCAACTGAGCTATGGTACCTTCTTTGTTTTGCGGATGCAAAGATAAGGTAATTATTTCAATAAACAATAAATTATCAAATAAAATTTTTAATATCTTTGCCCTGTAAGCTCAAATTGTAAATGTAATATTATAATGAATGTTTCCATTGAAATATTTTTATTGGTTATTTCGATACTTGTTTTTGTTAGTTTGCTGGTGGGTAAAATGGGAAGCCGGTTTGGCGTACCTACATTGTTGCTTTTTTTGCTGATAGGGGTTTTGTTTGGGAGTGAAGGAATAGGAATTGAGTTTGATTCCCCTAAAGTTGCGCAGGCTGTCGGTGTGGTGGCACTGAATATAATCCTGTTTTCAGGGGGTATGGATACTCGGATAGATGAAATTAAACCCGTTGCTGTTCAGGGATTTATACTTGCCACAGTTGGGGTTTTACTCACAGCGGTAATTACGGGTGTGTTTATTTATTGGCTAACGAATAATTTTTTTAGTGCGGTAACATTCTCTTTGCTTGAATCGTTGTTACTTGCCAGCGTAATGTCGTCAACCGATTCGGCTTCTGTTTTTTCCATTTTGCGTTCAAAAAACATGTCGCTCAAAGAGAATCTACGACCGCTCCTGGAGTTTGAAAGCGGGAGTAACGACCCGATGGCGTATATGCTTACCATTATTTTAATTCAGCTTATCCAATCACCTGAATTTAACGCTTGGGGCGCTGTGTGGATGTTTGTTAAGCAGTTGGTTCTAGGTGGTTTAGCCGGATATTTACTGGGTAAGTTTTTTGTCCAAGTCATTAATAGAATCAATTTAGACAACGACGCCCTTTATTCCGTGTTGCTCATCACGTTGATGTTTTTCTTGTTCGGATTTACTTCTTTTGTTGGTGGAAATGGTTATTTGGCGGTATATGTAGGTGGTTTGTTTATTGGCAACAGCCGTTTTGTACATAAACGCAGTTCACTAAAATTTTTTGATGGGATGACTTGGCTGGTGCAGATTCTTATGTTTCTCACGCTCGGGCTGCTCGTTAAACCTTCGGAACTGTTTCCGATAGCCGGCGTGGGGATTGTGATTGGACTATTTATGATTTTTGTTTCGCGTCCGCTCACTGTTCAAGCGTGTTTGTTGCCTTTTAGAAAAATGACTTTTCAGGCTAAAAACTATGTATCGTGGGTAGGATTGCGTGGAGCTGTACCCATTATTTTTGCAACGTATCCGTGGATTTCTGAAATAATTCACGCTAAAATAATTTTTAATATCGTATTTTTTATAACTATTATTTCGCTTTTGCTTCAAGGTACGACGGTAGGTTTAATGGCAAAATGGTTGAATTTGTCTGAAATAGCACCACGCAAACGTAAATTAGCAAGTTTTGATGTGGAGTTTGCCGATGAGATAAAGTCGTATTTGAGCGAAATTTACATTAAGCAGGAATATTTGGCTAACGGTTCGCGGTTGATGGACCTAAACATCCCAAACAATACGTTGATTGCAATGGTAAAGCGGGACGACCAATATTTTATTCCGCGGGGAAATACCGAGCTACACGTGGGCGATATAATTTTGGTAATTACTGATGATGAGAAATCGCTCGAAACCACTTATCGATATATGAAAGGTGAAATGGAATAAAAACAAAAAAGGTATTACATGAGTTTGCAATACCTTTCTTATAATTTCAATTAAAGTTAATACCCACCTAGTTCTGCCACTTTTTCCCAGTTTACTATGTTCCAAAATGCTTTCACATAGGCAGCGCGTTTGGATTGATATTTCAAGTAATACGCGTGTTCCCATACATCAAGCGCAAGAATCGGCTTGCCTTTCAGCGTGTTATAGGGCATCAGCATATTATCCTGATTCGGGGTTGATTCAACGTAGAGTGTACCGTCTGATTTTTTTAATAACCACGCCCAGCCTGAGCCGAAACGTCCGGTGGCGGCTTTTTCAAACGCTTCTTTGAATTTATCAACGCTTCCAAAATACTTTACAATTGCATTTTCAAGTTTTGCAGACATTTTGGTTGTACCGGCTGGAGCCATTATTTGCCAGAAAAATGTATGGTTGTAATGACCGCCGCCGTTGTTGCGAACAGCTGTTTGCACATCTTTTGGCAAAGAATTAAGTTTTAATAACAAATCACGTACGCTCCAACTCTGCAAGTGTGGATATTTTTCCAATGCTTTATTTAGGTTATTCACATAAGTTGCATGGTGTCCAGAATGATGAATACGCATGGTAGTGCTGTCTATATACGGTTCTAAGGCGCCATAGCTGTATGGAAGTTCGGGTAATTTATGTTGTCCGAATGCAAAAATGGCTGAAACCATAAGCAGTGATAATAATAAATTAAATCTTTTCATTTTCATAATTATAATTTTTGTCTATGTTGTTAAGTTTATAACAAGTAGAAAAAGGTTTTGTTTAGTTTAAACTTTAAGTCTTTGTACGTGTCAAATTACTAACTGGAAATAAAATCAAAGACATTTCTGTATTTCGGCATATTGGATGCTTTTAGATTTTAAAATGATGAAAAGAAATCTTTTACTTTTTGTGTTGCTTTTATTTACGTTTACGATTCAAGCTCAACATACTATTCAAACAAAAGTAGTTGATAAAAAATTAAAAGAGCCTTTGGAGTATGTTGCAGTAAGACTTTTAAACGCTAAAGACTCGTCCTATTTAAAAGGTGTTATCACCGATTCTACCGGAGTTGTAAAAATTCACCAAGTCAAAAATGGCTCATACATTCTTAACGCAACTATGATTGGTTTTGTGAACTTTTACCTGCCGATAGCCGTATCAAATACAGATTTGAAACTTCCTGATTTGGAATTGGAAGAGGATTCCAAAGTGTTGAAAGACTTAGAAGTAACTGGAACTCAGGTGCAGGTGATTACAAAAGGCGATACGATTGAGTATGTTGCAGGAGCCTTTAAAACTTCTGAGAATGCGGTGGTGGAAGATTTATTGAAGAAAATGCCCGGAGTAGAAATTACAGCTGACGGTAAAATTATGGTCAACGGGCAGGAAGTAAAAAAAGTACGCGTGGATGGGAAGAAGTTCTTTGGAGATGATGTAGAAATGTCTACCAAGAATATTCCGGCAGAAATGATTGACCGTGTTCAAGTAGTAGATCAAAAATCTGAAATGGCACAACTCACCGGGTTTGATGACGGTGAAACGGAGCGAATCATCAATCTGACACTTCGCCCAGACCGTCGTCAAGGAATTTTTGGGAATGTGAAAGCCGGAGCAGGATTGGATATTAATCCCGATTTCAGATACGACGGTAATGCATTTTTGAATATCATGAATGACGATTCTCGCTCATCGATTACAGCCGGTGCTAACAATACAAACATCTCTCGAAGCCGACGAGGGCGAGGTGGTTTTAGGGGAGGAAGGAACGGAATTACTGAAACACAAAATATCGGGTACAATATTAACACGCCGTTGAGCGAAAAGCTTATTGTTGGTGGTGATGTTTCTTTTAATCATTCGGATAATATTATCGAGTCAGAAAATCAACGTGAGAATTATTTGCAAGGATTAACCTATCAAAATAATTCCAACCGAATAAACCAACGTGAAAACTATGAAGGAAACCTACGTTTTGAAATGGAATGGAAGCCTGACAGCATGAATTCTTACATCATTCAGCCGAATATGGGTTTCAATCGCTCATTTAACGAAAATTCTTCAGACTATCTCTATACGCAAGAAGAAGATACGACAAGCTGGGGGAATACCAATAATTTTGGCGACGGGCTGGATATTAACGGAGGATTGATGTTTATTTATAGTCGAAAAATGGCTAAGCCGGGTCGAACATTGACTACCAGATTGAATTCCAGAGTTTCTCAAAATGAAAGTGACGGGATGAACTATTCGGAGAAAAACACGCCGAAAAAGCGCACTACCATTGATCAAAGAAATGAAAACCGCTCGAACAGTTTTAATTTTGGGATGCGGGTGTCGTACGTTGAGCCGCTCGGGCAAACCAGAAAGCACTTTATGGAGACAGTTTTGTCGATGAACGGAAACTTACGAAGTTCAATCAGAAACTTATTTGATAGAGATGCCGATGGTAACTATACCGTTAAGAATGAAGAATATAGCAATGAATTTAAAAACAATTTTTTTCGTGAAACGCTGAACTTAAATTATCGAATGGTACAGAAAACGTACAACCTGACATTGGGTTTCGGTGTAGAGCCTTCACAGACGTACAGCACACGTATATACGGTGATAATTCTGAAATTCCATTGAAAAATGAAGTGGTGAATTTTGCGCCGGCAATCCGTTTTCAGTACAATTTCGGGCGACGGAAATTTGCCCGTCTGATATATCGCGGACGCACAGAACAACCTTCCATTAGCCAGATGCAACCTGTGAAAAATAACACCGATTTAATGAACGAAACGGTAGGAAATCCGACGCTGAATCCGGCTTTTAATCACAATATTAGGTTGATGTATTCCGATTACAATGCTGAAACATTTCGTTCATACAGCTTTGGAGTTTTTGGAAATGCCACTAAAGATAATTTGACCAACAACAGTATTTATACGGTGGATGGGAAAAGATACATTCAAACGGTAAATTCTGATAAAATTCCGTTCAATGTAAATACCTATATCATGTATAATCAGCCGTTTTTGAAAAAATTTAATTTCAGCAACAACGCATCCTTTGGCGTCAATAAACAGTACGGTTATACATCGCGCAAAGTAGATGAAGATGTTATCGACTTAAATAATCTTATGCTCGGTGATTTGAGTAGCACCATCAGGTATAATGTTTCGGAAAACATCTCTTTCAGTTATATGGTAGAGAAGTTTGATGTTGGGCTGAGGGGCGGAGTTCGATATTCTTATGCGGAAAATAATTTTAATGAAAAGCCTTCTGAAACTTACGACTGGACAAGCACTGTGAACTTAGGTTTCAGACCTGTTAAATTGCTAAATATCACAACAGATGTCCACTTTACTAAGCAAAACGGGTATGGAGAATTTAACCCTTTGCAATGGATTTGGAACGCATCAATAGATGTTAATGCATTTAAAAACAAAGGAGTTTTTTCATTAAGGGTGTTTGATATTCTTCGTCAACGGCAAAATGTTAATCAGCGCGTAGGCGACAACTTTGTGGAGTTTACTCGTTCAAACTCGCTTCCGTCCTATTTTTTATTCAGTTTCACGTACAAAATTCGTAAATTCAACGGTATATCCGATCAAGAACGTGAAAGCCTTGAGAATGTAAATACTCGGCGGAGAGGCTTTGGCAGAAGAAGAATGTAGCCGTATGACAAAACTTTTTTGCCATGTTGCTTGTTTTGTGTACAAAGATTGATACAATGGAAAAAACTAAAATTGCAATATTAGGTCTTGGAGGCGTAGGTGGTTTTTACGGTGGAAAATTAGCAAAACGTTATGCCGATTCATCTCACGTTGAGGTTTATTTCATTGCTCGCGGAGCACATCTTAACGTGATTCGAGAAAATGGAATCCGTGTTATTTCTGATGAGGGAGAATTTACGGCAAAACCAAATTTAGCAACTGACCGTCCTTCCGAAATAGGAGTAATGGATTACATCGTTTTGACAACAAAAAGCTACGATTTAACCAATTCCATCGAACTTATCAAACCTTGCATCGGTGAAAAAACTGTTATCCTTCCTTTGCTAAACGGTGGCGATATTACCGAGAGAATTCGGAGTATCCTTCCCGAAAGTACTGTCTGGAGTGGATGTTCCTACATTGTGAGTCGAAAGATAGAACCCGGAGTAATTAAAAGTTCAGGCAGTTATACAAAATTAGTTTTTGGATATGACCAAGGCATCAATGAGCAAACAAAATGGTTTGAAAACCTACTCAAAGAGGCAGATATTGATGTTACCCTTTCCCCCAACATTCGTGAAAGCATTTGGAAAAAGTTCTTCTTTATTTCCGTAACAGCTTCGCTTACTTCATATTTCAATGTGGGTTTTAACGAACTGGTAAATACGCAGGAACGTTTGGACACAACGGCGGGCATGGCAGAGGAATTCTTGAAGGTAGCTAAAGCAGAAGGGATAAGCTTGGATAAAAACTCAGCAGAAGAAGTAGTAGCCCGTTCGGAAGCCTTACCGACAGGCGCTACCACATCCATGCACAGCGATTTCAAAGCCGGCAACCGCACCGAAGTTGAAACACTGACCGGAGTCATTGTACAGTTAGCTCATAAGCACCACATCCGTGTGCCGATCTATGAAACTGTTTATAATAAGCTGAAAAAACAGTTTTGAGTATTGAACTTTGAGCCCCGACTTAAAGATATTCTCGAAACTCATAGTTCACAGCTCAAAAAATCTACGCTTCACCCCCAAATCTCATCGGAATGGGTGGCGTCATATTTTTATCCGGTGTTTTTATTTTACCAAACTGTTGCTCATATTTGGCAATATTATCCTGCAAAGCAAAAAACAGTCTTTTGGCGTGTTCAGGCGTAAGGATGATGCGTGATTTTACATTGGCTTTGGGAGTCCCCGGCATAATGCGCACAAAGTCTAACACAAACTCCGAAGAGGAGTGTGAAATAATCGCTAAATTTGAATAGATACCTTCCGCTACATCGGCAGAAAGCTCGATATTCAGTTGATTGTCCTTTTGTTGATTGTCCATCTTGTATGTAGTTTTATTATGTATATGCAAATGTATGAATTTATTTCCAGCTTTCAAGCCTATTTCTCATAAACCTGATGTGTTTTCCATCAATTGAATATTGTAGAATATAATCATCTTGTGTGCTGCATCTTTTGTAACACATATTACATCGATGTTTACCGATAGATGGATTATTACCCATAATACTGTTTCTTTTAAGGTTATTTTAAATAATCTCTGAACTTTCTATTGTTATTTATGATATTATTCGTATTTTTGGGAAGCCAAAAATCCTTTCAATATACTATCAAAGATGAGTTACCTGAATTTTGACAAAACTCTCCTGATGAATCTGGAGAGATCTCTTTCAAAAGAAATGATTCGCACCAACCGTGCCGGAGCTTATAACAGCACGACTTTGGTGGATTGCAATACACGTAAGTACCACGGTCAGTTGGTAGTACCACTTCCGGCGATTGATAATTCCAATCATGTACTTCTCTCATCGCTCGATGAAACTGTAATTCAACACGGCGCTGAGTTTAACCTGGGAATCCATAAATACGAAGGCAATAATTTTAGTCCGAACGGACACAAGTACATTCGTCAGTTCGATTGCGATTTGATATCACGCACCATTTATCGGGTGGGCGGTGTTATCCTTTCCAAAGAAAGAATATTGGTCTCTTTTGAACCACGCGTATTGATTAAATACACGCTACTCGAAGCTCATTCTCCTACGCGGATGCGGTTCAAACCGTTTCTGGCATTTAGAAGTGTCAATAGCCTGACGCATCAAAATGATGCTGCCGACACTTCTTACCGAGAAATAAAGAACGGGATTGCTATGCGCTTGTACGACGGTTATCCGGAGCTTTGCATGCAGTTTTCCAAAAAGAACGAGTACACCCATCAACCCGATTGGTACCGCGGTATTGAATACTACAAAGAACAAGAACGAGGTTATGAGTATAAAGAAGACCTGCTTGTGCCCGGTTATTTTGAGTTGCCGATAAAAAAAGGAGAGTCTATTGTTTTTTCGGCAGGAGTAACAGAAACTTCACATCTTACGCTTAAAAAGATGTGGAACAAGGAGCTTCTGCGTCGTGTGCCACGTGTAGATATGGCGGCTTGCCTTAAAAACTCTGCTCAGCAATTTTATAAAAGAGAAAAAGACGGAACCTACCTATTAGCCGGTTATCCATGGTTTGGTTCAAGAGCGCGCGATGAGTTTTTCTCGCTCGTCCCCGCCACACTTATGATAGATCGCGATGATTATTTTGATTTAATCATGAAAACAGCCATGGAAGAACTTGAACTGTTCTTGGAAGGTAAGCGAGAAGGATTGAAATTAGAAGGTATAGAGGATTCGGATGTATTACTCTGGTTTATTTATGCAGTGCAGCAATTTGCGGAACAACGTTCGGTAGATGAGGCAGCCGAAAGATTTAGCAAAATTTGCATGAAAATAATCAGATTTATCCGCAAGCAGAACCATCCGAACCTGTTTATGCACAATAACAGTTTACTTTTTATTAACGGAATCGATAAGCCTGCCACTTGGATGAATGCGGTAGATTATGATGGAACACCTATCACGCCTCGAACAGGTTATGTGGTGGAAATCAATGCCTTGTGGTACAATGCGTTGAAGTTTGTTTCGGAGATGGAACGCCATTTAGGCAATGAACAGTTTGCTGATCTTCTTGATTACCAAGCCGAAACAGCACGACTTTCTTTCATAGATGTTTTTTGGAACGGAACTTATCTGAACGATTACGTGGTAAATGATTATAAAGACGTGGAAGTGCGGCCCAACATGATTATTGCCGCAGGGCTTCCTTATTCGCCACTGGACAGACAACAGAAAAAATCCGTAGTTGATATTACTACCCGTGAACTTCTTACGATTAAGGGACTTCGGACATTAAGCCCGAAAAGTGGTTTTTACCGACCGGAATATCGCGGTGGTATGCAGGAAAGGAACTGGAATTATCATAATGGTCCTATTTGGCCCTGGACTTCCGGAATTTACGCAAGGGCTTATCTATCCATCTACAAAAAAAGTGGTAAGTCGTTTATAGAGAGGATGTTAATTGGTTTTGAATCAGAGATGACGGAACTTTGTGTAAGTACACTCTCAGAATTGTACGATGGTAATCCGCCTTTCAAAGGACACGGAGCAATGTCTTTTGCTATGAGCGTAGCAGGAGTAATTAATGTGTTGGATATTTTGAAAAAATGCGATAACGAAGAGCAACTATGAAAGCATTGATGTTTGGGTGGGAATTTCCACCGCATATTTTAGGAGGACTGGGAACAGCGAGTTACGGTTTAACCAAAGGAATGGCTGAGCAACCCGACATGGATATCACGTTTGTGATTCCACGACCGCACGGAGATGAAGACCAAAGCTTTGCAAAGATAATCGGTGCGTCTTTTGTACCGGTGGTTTGGAAAGAAAACAGTTGGGAGCACGTTGAAAGCCGCATTGGCTGGATTATGCATCCCGATGAATACTTTTGGCTGCGCAACGGCATTAAATATGATTTCCGTCGAATTTATACCAATGACTTGGGCTGTATCGATTTTTCAGGGAAATACCCCGAGAATTTGATTGAAGAAATTTCCAATTATGAAGCCGTAGCAAGCGTATTGGCACATCAACTTGATTTTGACGTTATTCATTCTCACGATTGGCTTACTTACCCTGCCGGTCGTTTCGCTAAGCAAATAAGCGGTAAGCCGTTGGTTATCCATGTGCACGCCACAGACTTTGACCGAAGTCGAGGGAAAGTAAATCCTACCGTATATAATATTGAAAAAACCGGTATGGATGCAGCGGATCACATTATGACCGTAAGTAATCTGACACGTCGAACAGTTATCGAAAAATACCATCAGCATCCAAATAAAGTGACTACGGTACATAATGCGGTAGAACCGCTTAAAGATGCCGAAAGTTTTGTGAAAAAGCCCCGAAAAGACAAACTGGTAACCTTTTTAGGGAGGATAACGATGCAAAAAGGACCGGAATACTTTGTTGAAGCTGCTCATCGGGTGTTAGAAAAGACCAAAAACGTACGGTTCGTAATGGCCGGTAGCGGCGATATGATGAATGACATGATTGAACTTGTGGCAAAACGGGGAATTGCTGACCGTTTCCACTTCCCGGGTTTTCTACGTGGGAGAGCTGTGCATGATATGCTGGCACAAAGTGATGTTTACATCATGCCGTCAGTATCGGAACCGTTTGGTATTTCACCGCTTGAAGCCATGCAGGTCGGCACGCCGTCTATCATTTCTTATCAGTCCGGCTGTGCTGAAATCTTGACAAACGTTGTCAAAACCGACTATTGGGATATTGACGCTATGGCTGATGCTATTTATTCCATAGTAACCTATCCATCCATGTATAAAAGTCTGCACGAGCGTGGATTGGAAGAGGTAAATAACATTAAATGGTCCGATGCCGGACTCAAAGTACGTGCTATATACGATAAAGTAACAGGACGATAATATTCAAAACACCAAACACTAATTACTAATCACCATAATAGATATGAAAAATATATGCTTCTATTTTCAGATTCATCAACCCTTTCGGTTGAAACACTATCCGTTTTTTGGAATCGGACAAGATCATTATTACTACGATGAATTTCAAACCGAAGACCGTATTCGCGAATTGGTAGAAAAATCGTATTTGCCAGCTAACCGAATTATTGCAGAAATGATTCGTAGTTCGAACGGCAAGTTCAAATGTGCATTTTCTATATCGGGAATTGCATTGGAGCAGTTTGAGTTTTTTGCTCCCGAGATGATTGACAGTTTCAAAGAATTGGCAAAAACAGGGAGTGTTGAATTTTTGGCTGAAACTTACGCTCATTCGCTTGCTTCGGTATATGATCAGGATGAGTTTGTGGAACAAGTTAATAGGCACGCACGGAAAATAGAGAACTTATTCGGAAAGAAACCAACCGTTTTTAGAAATTCAGAGCTAATCTATTCCGATGAAATAGGCGAAACAGTTGCAAGAATGGGCTATAAAGCCATGCTGATGGAAGAAGTAAAGTATGTGATGGGATGGAAAAGCCCGAATAAGTTATATCATAATCCCATTTATCCAAAATTAAAACTTCTTATCAGAAACAACAAGCTGAGTGACGATATTTCATTCCGTTTTTCAGATACGTCGTGGTCTGATTATCCGTTGACTGCAGAAAAATATCTCTCATGGATTTCCGGTATGCCTGACGATGAAAAAATTGTGAATGTTTGGATGGGATACGAGGCGTTTGGATTTATTCAACGGGCAGAAAACGGGATATTTGAATTCCTAAAAGCACTACCGTACCATGCATTGGAGCAAGGAGTAGCTTTCATGCTTCCATCCGAAGCTATCAAAAAGTTAGAATCCGTTGAAGCTCCTGCTACACTCTATCCTACCAGCTGGTCAGGTAGTAAAGATATAAGTGCCTGGAATGGGAATGATCTCCAGCAAGAAGCGCTGAAAAAACTGTATGCTGTAAGCGAACGGGTAAAATTAAGCAAGGATAAACCCTTGTTACATGATTGGCTATTACTGCAATCTACGGATAATTTCCGTTATATGTCGCATTCAGATGCTTATGGAACGCATTATAGCTCGCCGTACGAAGCGTTTACCAACTACATGAACGTGCTGGCGGATTTCTTGGACAGAGTAGAAGCACAATATCCTACTTCCGTTGAAAATGAAGAACTTAATGCGCTTCTTAAAACAATCAACAATCAGGAGAAAGAAATCCAGCGATTGGAAGAAGAATTGAAAAAAGCTCGTTCGCAGAAAACGAGTGCAAAATAAATATGATAGAAAAAGCCTTGTAATCAGGGCTTTTTTATATTGTATTCTTAATCACTCTTTTTTCATATCAAATCCCATCAACATTCCGTCGTACATATCTGCCATTTTTCCAAGCACTTCAATAGACGTGTTGTTGGTAAATTGGCTGAGGAATTTCATCAACTTCAAAAAAGAATCGGCATCGAACAGCAATTTCATATTCCGAGAGGAAACCGCGGCAGTAGCATTTAAGTGAGCCACACCCATCAGGTAGCTCATTCTTACTTGCTTTGTTTTTGCATCAATAGTGTATTTCCCTGAAATTTTTATTCCGCGGAGTTTGGCAGAGTAAGTGCTGTCGGCATTGAAAGTAAAGGTGGTGTTATTGCTATTGATCCCCAAGCTTTTACTCGATTCATCGAGTTTTGCTTGCACTTGTGAGGCTACAACCGTTCCACCGGCTTTTTTCAGCAGGTTATCAGTTTCAAAGGCCACGGCGCTTTTGTTAAAGTTCCAAGTTCCTACCATGTTTTTGTAAGTTAGTGGCGCTTTTCCCATTACCGTATTTAGAATATCAGACAATACGCTCTCTGTTCTGGTTGAGTTGCTGGTTTTATTATTTGAGTTTATTTTTTCTGATGTTCCTGAAAGAATATCGCAGGAACTCAACACAATTAACGTGCATAAAATTAGGGGAGAAATCACTTTATACATTTTCATGACTTTAAGATTAAATTTTTACAAAAGTAATGATTTTATGGAATAAAATAAAACGGAAAATTGAATAAAGTTTACTTTAAAAAATAGCCATCTTGCCGCATCACTGCGACAAGATGGCTGAGTTGCAGAAAATTACAGAAACTGTAGAAAAGTGTTAGTTTAATTAAGTCTTAATTTTTTACTTTTATGTAACTCAGAGGTTTAATATCTCTTACATCGGTAAAGTCATATTGGTAAATGCCGTCGTCGGCAAATACTATCAGCAGTTTTTTGTAAATCAGTAGATTGTAGCCTTCTATCTCCTGTTT
>JAAYSS010000118.1 GCA_012518275.1 Bacteroidales bacterium | reverse complement strand
GGTTGGTCAGTTCCCAGTAAATGTGTCCTACTTTCCAGTGTTCCATTCGAACTTCTTTGATGTATTTTATCCAAAAGTCGGGAATTCCCATTGCCATACGAAAATCAAATCCGATTCCACCATCCTCTACTTTTGAAGCCAACCCGGGCATGCCGCTTACTTCTTCTGCAATGGTAATCGCATTTGGATTTACTTGATGAATCATTTTATTGGCTAATGTCAGGTAGCAAATAGCATCACCGTCTTGATTTAGGTTGTAGTAAGAATCGTATCCGCTGAAATCTTCTCCCAGTCCGTGACTGCGGTATAACATCGATGTTACTCCATCAAAGCGAAACCCGTCAAATTTATACTCTTCCATCCAAAACTTGCAGTTAGAAAGCAGAAAATGAAGCACCTCCGGTTTGGCATAATCAAACAACAACGAATCCCACGCCGGATGCTCCCTACGACTTCCGCCATGGAAGTATTGGTATGGTGTACCGTCAAATCGGGCAAGCCCTTCAACTTCGTTTTTCACGGCATGTGAATGCACCAAATCCATAATCACGGCAACGCCCATCTCATGCGCTTGATCAATCAAACGTTTTAACTCCTCCGGTGTTCCGAAGCGAGATGACGCCGCAAAAAAACTGGAAACGTGATACCCAAACGAACCGTAATACGGATGTTCTTGGATAGCCATTATCTGAATGCAGTTGTAACCTAAATTCACAATCCGAGGCAACACAGTTCTTCTAAATTCGTCGTATGTAGACACTTTCTCTTCGGAACTCGACATACCGATATGGCACTCGTAAATCAAGAGTGGTTTTGTTTCAGGTACAAATTTATCCACCTGGAATCGATACTTGACCTCCGGATTCCAAACCTGCGCACTGAAAATCTTCGTTTCATCATCTTGAACTACGCGCCTACACCAAGCCGGAATTCGCTCGCCGGCACCACCTTCCCACTCTACCCACAATTTATAAAGCTGTTCATGCTTTAAGGCATCTTCGGGTAAATAGATTTCCCAAACACCGTTGTCTAACTTATTAAGTTTATATTCCGGCACACGTTTCCACTCATTAAAATCACCAATCAAGTAAATAGCCGATGCGTTAGGCGCCCATTCGCGAAAAGCCCAACCGTCATCTACATGATGAAGACCGAAATAAAGATAACCGGTTGCAAAATCCGATAAAGATTGCTTGTTGCTTGTCAGTTTTTTTTCAACCGCCATCGCGTAATCATATCTACCCTGAATTGCATCTGCGTATGGCTCCAACAACGGATCAGACTTTACCAAAGGAAGAACTTTTGAATCATTCATAAGAAGAAATTTTATTTATATTATTAGAACTAACTTAATAAGCAAGTAACTGTTTTTCTTCATCAATGGTATAATTTAAGAATTGGACAAAAGGATAAGCTATCTTAGCCAACTGCGTAACAAAATCCAAAAAATTGGAACTGAGTATTTCTTTATCAGTTAGTTTGGCAGTTACCAGATAATGTTTTAATTTCAGAATATCAGGATTTTCAAAATTGGCCGGAAAACCTATCGGAATCCTTTTAAGCTTGCCTTTTTCATAAAAAGAATTTCCAAACACAGCATCGAAATCCGGCTCATCAATTATTTCCTTAAATTCATTATAGTTTTCAAAGATACTACGTCGCAAAGCATTCAAGATCGGCGACTTTGGCGACCACACTCCGACCGAAAAAAAGCTGTTATCGTTCGGATCGATATGTAAATAATATCTTGCACGAGGGCTTTTTCTTCCATTAGGATAAGCTATGCTAGCTCCAAAATGAGTTTTGTATGGGGTCTTATCAGGCGTAAAACGAAGATCTCGATAAATTCTAAAGATACAATCCTTTATATTTACCTTCCCAATATCATCATCAAAAGTACTAATTTTCAAAATTAAGGCATTACCTATTTTTTCAAAATCATTTTTTGCCTCGTTATATTCTTCTTTATGCTCTTCAAACCACGCTCGATTATTGTTAGTTTTAAGTTTTCTGAGAAAAGAAAGAATATTTTCCATATTTTTATAAATTTGATGTTACAAAAATAGCTAAAAAATACAAGAATACATACATCGGAAGCGTTTTTTGTTCACTTTTGGCAAAAGTTTCTAAAAAAATGAGTAATTTTGCATATCAATTCATACGATGAAACTTTGAGTTATTAGAACAATGAAAACAAAAATCAATCAACTGCTGGATGAAGTAAACTCATTAAAAGCAGGCACATTGGAAGAAGTAGAAGCTTTACGGATTAAATATTTAAGTAAAAAAGGAATTATTTCTGCTCTTTTCAATGAATTCAAAAATGTACCGAACGAAGAGAAAAGAGAAATCGGGAAACTACTAAACATCCTAAAAAACAACACGCAAAACACCATTAATGGGCTAAGAGATACCCTTTCAAGCGCAGCTAAGACAGAGCAAGGAATGGATCTTACGCGTACAGCTGACCCCATTAAGTTAGGCACGCGTCACCCGATTTCGTTAGTTAAAGAAGAAATAGCAGATATTTTCAGCCGAATTGGTTTCACCATTGCCGAAGGACCTGAGATTGAAGATGATTGGCATGTGTTTGGTGCACTTAATTTCCCGCCTGAGCATCCGGCTCGCGATATGCAGGATACGTTTTTCATAGAAAGAAATCCCGATATTGTGCTTCGCACACACACCTCATCGGTGCAAACAAGAATAATGACCGAGCAGCAGCCACCCATTCGGATGATTTTTCCCGGGCGTGTTTATCGCAACGAAGCTATATCTGCACGCGCACACTGTTTATTTCATCAAGTAGAAGGACTTTATATTGACAAGAATGTATCCTTTGCTGATTTGAAGCAAGCACTTTTATATTTTTCCCAAGAAATGTTTGGCGCTGATACTCAAATCCGACTGCGTCCCTCCTACTTCCCATTTACGGAACCAAGTGCAGAAATGGATATCTCTTGCCATATCTGTGGCGGAAAAGGTTGCAACATATGCAAAAATACCGGCTGGGTAGAAATATTAGGATGTGGAATGGTAGATCCAAATGTACTTGATAATTGTGGAATTGACAGTAAGATTTACTCAGGATACGCTTTTGGAATGGGCATTGAGCGTATTACCATGCTAAAATATCAAATTAACGATATCCGCTTATTCTTCGAGAACGATGTTCGTTTCCTTGAGGAATTTAAAAGTGCATATTAAATAAAGAACAATCGCTATTGACTGTTAAAACGACAACCGCACTCTGCATAAGCAAACAACGAAACAACAAATAAAAAACGCATTTCTTTATTGAAATGCGTTTTTTGTATCTTTGAATTAGGTATCGTTTACTCGGCTTTTTCAGCTTCCGTTTTTTTAGCTTCTGCTTTTTTAGGCTCTACCTTTTCAGCTTCTGCTTTTTTAGGCTCT
>JAAYSS010000117.1 GCA_012518275.1 Bacteroidales bacterium | reverse complement strand
GCCGAAGTGCCTTTATTGGATGCCGTCAAGATGATAACTCTGACGCCGGCAAAAATAATGAAAATTGATAATAAAAAAGGTTCAATCCGTAGAGGAAAAGATGCTGACCTTGTAATTTTTGATAAAAGTATTAAAGTGTCTCACACAATTATAGGAGGTAAAGTAGTCTTTACAAGCTGATAAGTTTAATGTAATATAAAATAAATATGAAGTTAGGTAAGTTTAGTATAGGTATTGGTGACAGATTCTCTCATCAAGGAAAAGCACAGTTACGTGCAATCATGAAAGCTAGCGAAAGTGGTTTAGAAATTAATCCTGTTTGGAATAAATCTAATCGAGAGCACATGTATGTTCATTCAGAGCCGATTGATACACGTAAAGAAGCTGATGAAGCAGTAAAGGCTTTGGGATATGCAGGACCCTATTTTGTAGATGCAGATCATATTAACTTGGATACGGTAGATCGTTACGTGGCTGTATCTGATTTCTTTACGCTTGATGTAGCTTCATATATCGGAAAACCAAGTACACAAGAAGATGTTGATAAATTTATTACTTCGTGTGAGAAATATTTGGGACAACTTCAAATTCCCGGAATTGAAAAACCATTGGAAATAACGAAAGAGTTACTTGAAGAAATATCAAACAATTTCCTTGCAGCTACTCAGCAAGCATCAGAAATTTATTCTTATTTGGCAAAAGAAAAAGGTGTCGGAAATTTTATTACAGAAGTTTCAATGGATGAAGTAGAAAATCCACAGACACCGATTGAAATGCTTTTTATCCTAAAAATGTTGGCGGATAAAGGCGTTCCCGTGCAAACAATCGCCCCAAAATTCACTGGACGTTTTAATAAAGGAGTTGATTACGTAGGTGATTTAGAGCAATTTGCTAAAGAGTTTGAAGAAGATGTTTTGGTAATAGATTTTGCCGTAAAAGAATTTGGTTTACCAGAAGAGTTGAAATTAAGTGTTCATTCCGGTAGCGATAAATTTTCAATTTATCCAATCATGGCCGAAATCATCAACCGTTACGACAAAGGTCTTCATCTAAAAACAGCAGGTACAACCTGGCTTGAAGAAGTTATAGGTCTGGCAAAAGCCGGTGATGATGGTTTAGCGTTAGCGAAAAAGATTTACGCCAACTCGTTGAATCGAAAAAACGAACTTTGTGCACCATATGCAGATGTAATTGATATTGACGGCACTAAACTTCCTTCAATTGATGAAGTTAACAGCTGGGACAGTGAAAAATACCAGAATACGCTTCGACATATTCCCGAACATCCGGATTACAATCCCAATTTTCGCCAATTAATACACGTAGCATATGCCGTTGCTGCAGAAATGGGTAGTGAATATACAGATTTGCTTAAAAAATATGAAGATATTGTGGGCGGTTGTGTGGAAGAGAATATTTACGAAAGACACTTAAAACGGCTGTTTGGAATTTAGTTTTAGGACTTAATGCCTTAACTATTAAATTAGAACAGATTTGATAAAACAAAACATATCATATACTAAAAGTCAACTGTGTGTTTTGCTTGCACTACGCTTTTTAGTTGGGTGGCATATTTTGTACGAAGGAATATCGAAAGTATTAAATCCGCAATGGTCTTCATATTCGTTTCTAAACGAATCTCAATGGATTTTATCAGGTATTTCAAAGTGGATTATATCAAATCCGAATATTCTTATGCTTGTTGATGCTGTCAATATTTGGACATTGATACTCGTTGGGGCGTTCCTAATACTTGGTTTCCTGTTTAAACCTTCTGCGATAATTGGATCTCTTTTATTACTTACTTATTATCTAAATGCACCACCCTTATTAGGTTTAGAATATTCAATACCAATGGATGGTAGTAATTTAATTGTAAATAAGACTTTAATTGAATCAGTAGTACTTGTGCTGTTAGTTTTATTTCCTACAAACAAAGTTTTTGGTATAGATTATTTTATTTTTCGGAAAACTGTCAAGGATTGAAACAATGGATAAACAAGGTAATGAAAGCAATCATAGTAAGAAGAACAATAAAGATGTTTCTCTGGACGACATGAACTTGGGGTCTAAAAGCATATCTCGCAGAAATATGTTAAAAGCACTTGCCGGAGTGCCTGTTGCTGGATTATTGGGTTTTAACTTGTGGCGAAAAATAGATTTTGATAAAGAAAAGGAACTAAGAACCTTAAAAGAGTTAGGACTTCATGAGTTACAGAATCAGAAAACTTATTGCCATAAAGTGGGTGAAGCTCACATAACAATTGGGATTATTGGATTTGGTAATAGAGGCAGAGCTTTGGCTCAAGGGTTAGGTTTTTTACATCCCAAAGAGATTGAAAAACGTAAAAAAAACAACACATTTAAATCATTAGAGCAACAAGGAGATTTGAATGTCTCAATTGTAGGGATTTGTGATGTTTTTGATTTACATGCTCAACGAGGACTGGAAACTGCAAATAGTAATTTATGGCATAAGTCTAATCATTCTGTAAAACGCTACTTGACTTATCAAGAAATGCTTTCTGATAAAGATATTGATGCTGTTATTATCGCAACACCTGATCACCACCATGCACGTATGGCAATAGATGCAATAAAAGCAGGGAAGCATGTTTACTTGGAGAAGACTATAGCACATACTGAAGATGAGCTAAACGAGCTATATGATGTAGTTAAAAACAGTAATGTTGTCTTCCAGCTTGGTCATCAAATTACTCAAAGTACTACATTTAAACAAGCAAAAGAGATTATAGATAAAGGTGTTTTAGGAAAGATTACTTTAGTTGAGGCAACAACTAATAGAAACACGCCAGAGGGCGCATGGATTAGACATTTAGATAGTAATGGGAACCCAAAACCCGGCAACGAGGATGAAATTGATTGGAAACAGTGGTTAGGACAAACACCATACGTTCCATTCAGTATAGATCGATTTTACAATTGGACAAAATGGTTTGCGTATGATACAGGAATGATCGGGCAACTATTTACACATGAATTTGACGCAGTAAATCAATTGCTAAGAATCGGGATTCCAAAAACTGTCAGTTCTTCCGGTGGAATTTATTATTGGAAAGACAATAGAGAAATTCCAGATTCTTTACATTGTATTTTAGAATATCCTGATAGGGATTTGACCATGTTGTATAGTGCAAATTTAGCGTCAAGTAGAAAGCGAGGAAGAGTTTTTATGGGACATGATGCTTCAATGGAGCTAGGAAATACAATTAGGATTATGATAGATAACAATTCAACGAGGTATAAGTCAAGCATTCAGAAGGGATTGATTGATACTTCCTCGCCCGTTATTTCGTTTGACCCGAATGTGGGTCAAATAGATGCTTTAACATCAGCAACCGCTAAATATTATGCTGATCGGGGATTAACCAATACTGTAATCAACGGTAAGGAAGTGGATGTTACTCACTTACATTTGAGAGAATGGCTGACCTGCATCAGAGAGAACAGAATGCCGAGTTCAAATATTGATATCGGGTATGAAATTGGAATTACTTCTTTGATGGCACATCGTTCTTATATTGAAAAAAGACAAGTATCTTGGGATGAGAAGAATAAGAGAATTGTTTAATGCAGTAGTTTACAAAATATTTGCGATTGATATTTTATAGCTATTGTAGATGATTAAGCATAGCACAGTCATTAAATTAGTTATATAACGATATTTTAGAAAATTTGGCAGTCATATACCTTTGAACATAGAAAATATAGAAGTGTTTGAAATAACGAAGGATACTTAGGAGCCAAAAAACCACTATTACCATATGATATACAAAAACTTAACACCAATAATACTTACATATGTGTTTGCAGGATTTTATATCTTTACGTCATAAAACTCTGCAAGTTATGTTAGGAAAATTACTAGAAAAAATAAGATCTTTAGTAAAAAAATAAGTTGACAATATATGTTTTTCAAAACATAATTTCACATGATAACTTCAATTGATAGAAGAACACATCCTGAGCTTTATCATCTGTTGTTTGTTTCTAAACTAAAGCACAATGTATGGGTTTATCCACATTGTGCTTTGTTTTTTAACATTATATTGTCTTTTCCTACACAAACTCCACGTTACTCTTTACTGCTTTCTTTTTCAACAATTCATTATCTCAAAACCTAAAAACAGTTTCAGTTATTGGGCTTTTATCGGTAAGGATATTTTCGATAACGTGTTTTCGTGCAATACTTTCATTATATCAACAGAGTGTTTGGCTTCCACTCTTATATCAAGCACAGCGTCAACATCGTTGAAAAGTATAATTGTCGTAGATTTAAGTACTAAACAACATTTTTAATGAAAAAATTCACATTTACCACCAATAATTGTTAAAGAAAAAGTTTTGTTTATAAAAATGTAATCCCAAAACAGTAATTCTTAATTTAATTCTCTTATCTTTGCACCCGATTTCAAATATGACAAGAATCTAATCAACTTAAACTGACAAGTAGAACCACATTTAACTAACTTATATTATCTTTTTTTGATATGAAAAATAAATACATTGACCTCATTGAGCAGACATTTGAATTTCCTAATGATGAATTCACAGTAGAAGATGGAGAACTTAACTGGAACGACATACCCCTGATGGACATCATTAAACAGTATGGGACCCCTTTAAGGATTGCTTATTTACCTAAAATATCGGAAAATATCCAACGCGCCCGACGTATGTTTAATGTAGCTATGGCAAAGGTTGACTACGACGGTGATTACCACTACTGCTACTGTACCAAAAGCTCTCATTTTTCATTTGTAATGGAAGAAGTGCTGAAAAATGGTTCACACTTGGAAACTTCATCAGCTTTTGACATCAACATCATGG
>JAAYSS010000116.1 GCA_012518275.1 Bacteroidales bacterium | reverse complement strand
GTGAAGAAAGAATGTCCTTGTGAATACATTTCAGCGGTAAAATCGGCATACTCCGAATCAATCATATCTCCATCTTTTGAAAGTAATGCCATGGTCTCTACCGGAAATGTAAGTACGGCTCTCGTTCTTTCTTTGTTAAACCACCGCATAAAGCGCTTCTGCAACCAGCTAAGCGAGGACCATAAAGGTTTAGTCCCATCGGGGAATACAAATTCTCCGAATAAACTTTCAAAATAGGGCTTATCATAATAGGCGATATTCCAAAATACCGCTTGAAAATTTCGAGCCCCTGTTGGTTGGTTAATGGAATAGACTATTTGCTCAAAATAATCGCACAATACTTTATCAAGCGTACGTTGCTTTTTAGACAGATCTACTATTTTAGTTACATCTTTATAATAGTCATCACCATATTCTTGTCGAATAAAATAATCCATATACATCAAGAATTCAGGGGTAGCACAAGCTCCACTCAACATGCTTGATACCATAAAAACCATGTTGATAAATCCTCCGCAATACGATTTTAAGTTAGTTGGAGGGGTGGAATTTCCTCCTATCGGCTTTGTCCCATTTAAAAGCCATGGGTACATGGTAATGCTGGCGCAATAGTTTGCTAAACTTGTTTCATCATTTTTATAGATAAAATGTTCATTCAACATCCCGATGTATTTATCGGCATATTCTTTTCCGTACATCTCTTTGATGCGGTCTGTTATCAGTTTTCGATTCAATCGAATGAAATTCTTTTTAGGAAGTTCGCCAATGAGCGTAGCAATATTCTTCTGCTCAACATTTGCATTTGCATCAAATTTACTTCCTGAAGCTGCATTTTGAGCGTTGCAGTAATCCATTAGGAATGTCATTTTGTCACGTACTTCTCGTGTTTCTGTATGCTTTTGACGATAAAGCATATAGGATTTGGCAACAGCATAATATTTTTCTGCCATCAGAGCAACCTCCACCTGGTTCTGAATCTCTTCTACAGTCATGCCGTCTGATACATGAATTCTAGAGAGGATAGCAATAAAGTCTTCTTCTGTAGCAAATGCTCCAACCGACAGAAAAGCTTTTGCAATGGCGTTTTCAATTTTCTTAATGGAAAAAGGAGCCCGTTTTCCATCTCTTTTTACGATATTAATCTCTTTACTTCCCATAAGTATGCACTATTAAAATTTTTACATTAAGTCAATTAAACAAATGCATTTTGGGCTTTCGTAAAAGGAGATGGCTTCCACAATCAACTTTTAATTCTCAAACAAAGAAATAGGAAATACAGACACTTAGATGTAATCGATATCTTCGACTGCCTTTTTACCCGAAAGACATCAAAATGCTTATTAGAAAATGGCAGGTCTTCTGACTTACTCGTTTATTGCACCTCCTTCCCGTCTCAATCATTTAAGAAACAGTGGATATTTGGTGTTGCACAATAAAACTCAAATGAGCTTACAGCAGCGGGAACTGTTATCGATTCTCACGATATTCCCTTTTAATTTCATTTCAAGAATTTGAAAAAATGAAAACCATTTATCATTTGCAAAGGTATAAAGTTTTCCAAAATAAAAACTTTTATTAGGTAAAAGTTATCAACAATTTTATTTTCTAAACATAAATTAAAAAAGAAGCAGACGAAAATTCTCTCAATCTGCTTCTAAATACACACTAAGACTCTCTGTTACAAGAATTATCAAAAACTAACTTTCAATCCTGTATAAAAATTACGAGGACTTGTCGGTCCATAAATATAATCAGAAGCTCTTCCTGCTCCAGTATCAAAATCTTTTTGATATGAATTAAATATATTTTGAACTCCTCCATTTAATTGAATGTTCACTTCCTTGTACAATTGAAAAGTATAAGCAAGTTTTAAATTCAGCTCCAAAAAAGGATTGGATTTTTCCGTAATGTTGACTTTAGAGAATCGATCAACGCCTTCCACACCACTACCTGCATTGTGAGGCACAAGCATTGAACCCGTATAGTTACCTGACAATACGGCTTGGAATGGCTTTACCGGAGTCCATGTTGCAATAAAATAAGCATATGTGTTCGGGGTACGCATCATTCTTTTGGTAGCTTCTACTTTATCCAAAGCCTTCTCTTCATCGTTTTCCGGCTCCCACCATTTGCGTGGATGATCATACAAGCTACGCTGGATGGTTGCTCCCGATTGGAGTTGAAACTTATTGCCAAGCGCCAATCGCCCTTCCAAGTTCACACCATATACTTTTGCTCCTTCATCCGAGTTCTCTACGGTAATTTCGTTTCCTTGCGTAACGGAGGTAAACGGGTTTCGGAGTCGAGTATAGAATCCTTCCAATAATAAATTGAGGTAAACATTTCCAAAACTGTGGTAGAAATCTACCGAACTGCTGATGCTTCGTGAGCGTTCCTCTTTAAGGTTGGGGCTTAGCATCCTTATCAATCGTTCACCACCGGCAATATCCACGTGCAAATCTTCGTCGAAGTATTGGGGAGCACGGAATCCTTCACTATATGACACACGTATGTTTACATCTTCCACGGGATTGTAACGAATGTTGGCACGTGGGCTGAAGATTAGTTTTTTAACCAAATTATGCTTATCCAATCGTCCGCCCAGCAAGAAACTCCACTGCTCATTCTTCCACTCGTTTTGCAAAAATGAGCTCAGATTGCGGGAGATTTGATCTATTCCGCTTTTACGGTATCCGCTTACATCATTTAGCTTATCTTGAAGATATTCAGCCCCGGCAGTTAGTTCAGCAGGCATAAAAAGAAGCTGATGGAAACGGTGCATGTATTGACCTCCTAACTGCATCGTCAATTCCGTTGTTCGTCCGTAAGAAGCTAAGCGAGAAGTATTATTATCAATAATATCATTCAACTCTTGTATCTCATCTAAAGTCGGCTTATCGCTTAATAGAGGCAATTCGTTGATTACAGGGTCACCACCTCCATAATAACTATTCCTTAACGTATGTTGTGCAGAGGCATATAAGTTAAACGTATTGGTACCTTCTGCATCTGTTTTTTTGTAGTTTAATGAACCTCCATTGATAGAATGTTCCAACTGTTCGGTAACATAGGCTTCATGAGGTGGTCGTTTTAAGTTATCTCCACCTCTACGAAATTCGTGCATATTGCGATATTCAATTCCTAATTGAGAATAAGTACTTGTTTTCAAGAAAGAACGAAAGCCTAAGGTTCGATTTTTCAATTGAGGTAATTCGGTAAATCCATCTTGATCGTAATCAAAACCATCGCGTACTCGATTTTGTCCGAATACCATAAGACCAACTTTACGATTATCCGTTAGGATGGAAGTATTAAAAGTTGTATTGTTTTGCAAAGCACCTGTCCCATTATAACTCAAAAGGGTATGACTAAATTCTCCTGAATTGCGCAAAGGCTCTCTTGTTATAATATTAATAACTCCTCCAATAGCTGACGAGCCGAAAAGAGCCGATCCACCACCACGCATTACTTCTACACGTTCAATCATATTAGCAGGTATTTGTTCTAATCCGTATACACCGGCAAGCGCTCCAACAATCGGACGCGAATCAATTAAAATTTGAGAATAAGGACCTTCCAGTCCATTGATACGTACTTGCGAAAAGCCACAGTTTTGACAATTGTTTTCCACTCTTAGTCCGGGTTGGAATTTCAATCCTTGAGCTAAATCGCATGAATTTGTCTGCTCAAATGTTTTAAAATCCAATATGCTTACCAAGGATGGAGCTTGCTTACGAGATGTTTCATTGCGATTGGCTGAAACAACAACCTCATCCAGTGAAATAGGCATCGATTTCAATTCAAAATCTAATTCCAGTGTTTTATTTTTCTCAATGCGAACTTCTTTTTCGATGGATTGATAACCTACAAACTGGGCAGCGAGGGTAAACTTACCTTCAGGCAAGTTTTTCAATATATAGTGTCCGGAAGCATCAGTAGTTGTTCCAATGGTCGTTCCTTTTAATTGAATTGTAACATAAGGAAGATGTTCTTTCGTTTGTGCATCAAGCACGTGCCCAAAAATATGGGCGTCGGTTTCTTTGGCCGAATTAGTTTCGGCATATATGAAATTCATAGCAACAGTAAAAAACATTGCTAAGAATAGGATTTCTTTTTTCATTTTATTTTGTTTAAATGATTGTTAATAATTAAATTTTATATATACCTTTTTCATGTCATATCCGCATGAAGAATTAAAGCTATTCTTAATGGATAAGATAATAACACCATATACTCATCGTATAGGACAAGCAAAAAAGAGTATATTAAGTATGTTTTAAGTAAGAAGAATGTTAAGCGACCAAGGCTGGAGGAGCACGTTGAGTCAGGTCGGAACTATGTCGCCTAGAAAAGAAAGGGTTACATGGATTCGTTTCAATAAAACCGATGAAAACAATCTTCTCTTTTAAATCAAAATGAGGAACTACATTTGTCGTCGAAGAGAAATGCGTAATTTTATCTATCAACACCAATTCCGGGGAAGAATGGTGATGGTTTATCGGTTTATTTTTATAAGGATGGGAGTGAACAACGATGGTATTATCAATCGTATGGCTGTGGGTGAAGAAAGTTATCCCTCCCATATAACAAGTAAAGAGAACGAAAAGTGTCCACTTTAGTCCACTAAGCCTATTTCGATTGTAATTATTCATTAAGGTGCGAAAGTAACATAATAATCCCAGAGATAAAAGATTTTTTTGAAATTTAACTTTTGTTTCTAATTGGGATAAACTCCAATCGGATTGTAGAATCAATTACCGCCTGTTTTAACTAACGATAATTGATTTTTAACAAAAAACAAGGCTTAGTCAATTACCGTAGCTGACAAGCTTACGTTCCCACCGATTTCTTATCACAAAAAAAGTCCTTTACAAATAGGATTTGTAAAGGACTTTTATTAAAAGACGGCAGCTATCTACTCTCCCGCGTTTTGTTGCAGTACCATCGACGTGACCGGGCTTAACTTCTCTGTTCGGAATGGGAAGAGGTGGAACCCCGGTGCTATAACCACC
>JAAYSS010000115.1 GCA_012518275.1 Bacteroidales bacterium | reverse complement strand
ATCTGCTCCAACTGTGTAATGGACACCACTGATCCGCAAATTAAGTTTGACGAGAAGGGTGTCTGCCAGCGCTGTAATCAATACTATACCGACATTTTGCCAAGCTGGAATAGGGGCCTCGGTAAAGAAGCTGAACTAAACAGCATTGTAGAAAAAATAAAGAAAAAAGGACAGGGGAAAAAATACGACTGCATATTAGGATTAAGTGGTGGATTTGACAGCTCATATATGTTTCATTTTGTAATAAAAGAGCTTGGGTTAAAACCTCTTGTGTTTCACGTGGATGCCGGATGGAATACTCCCGTTGCTGAAGCGAATATTAAGAAAATGGTAAGTAAACTGGGGGTAGAACTGAAAGTAGAGAAAGTAAATTGGGATGAGGTGCGTGACTTTCAATTGGCCTATTTTAAGTCCGGAGTACCTCATCTGGACGTACCACAGGATCTTGCATTCATCTCAGTGCTTGACAATTACGCAAAAAAAAATGGCATCAAATATATTCTTAACGGAGGAAATATTTCTACAGAAGTAATTGTCAACCCAAGTTCCTGGACATATTGGGGCACAGATTTAAAGCATAATAGAGATATTATTCGTAAATTTGGCACGGTTCCTATGCAGACCTATCCTTTTACGAACATTATTAATAGAAAAATTTTGATGCCGTACGTTTACGGTGTAAAAGTGGTAAAACTGCTAAATCTTATTCCCTATAGGAAAAAAGAAGCAGAAGAGATATTAAAAAAAGGATATGGTTGGACCCCTTATCCACAAAAACACTTTGAATCCTATATGACAAAATTTATTGAAGGATATTGGCTCCCAAAACGATTTGGATTTGACGTAAGGAAACCACAGTTTTCAAGCTTGATTTTAACAGAGCAAATGAGTCGGGATGAAGCACTGGATCGCTTAGAAAAAGACCCTATTGACAAGGAAGAAGCTGACTTTTTGTTTGATAAAATAGCGTCTATGCTTGAAATTTCCAATGAAGAACTTAAAGGATATTTTTCAATGCCATTAAAGACTTACAAAGATTACAAACATCAAGATTATTTATTTGATTTTGGAGCAAAAATAATGTATCAACTTAAATTGGATAAATTAATAAGAAAATAACATGTCCCTATTTGCCAACAAAACACTTCTTATTACTGGAGGTACCGGTTCCTTCGGCAATGCTGTTTTAAGCCGTTTTCTTGAAACAGATATCAAAGAAATCCGAATTTTTAGCCGAGATGAAAAAAAGCAGGATGACATGCGTCATCGGATAAATAACTCCAAAGTGAAATTCTATATCGGGGATGTTCGAGACAAACGTAGTGTTGACACAGCAATGCTTGGCGTAGATTATGTTTTTCACGCAGCAGCGCTTAAACAAGTCCCGTCTTGCGAGTTTTTCCCGATGCAGGCAGTGAAAACCAACATTATCGGCACAGAAAACGTACTTGATTCAGCTATTTTTCATAACATTAAAAATATAGTAGTACTCAGCACCGACAAAGCAGCCTACCCCATTAATGCTATGGGAATCAGCAAGGCAATGATGGAAAAAGTAGCAATTGCAAAAGCACGTTCATTAGGTGAAAATGTAAAAACCACTATTTGCTGTACCCGCTACGGGAATGTAATGGCGAGCCGAGGCTCAGTAATTCCACTTTGGATTAATCAGATTAAATCCGGACATGAAATAACCATAACAGATCCCAATATGACTCGGTTTATGATGACGCTGGATGATGCTGTTGACCTGGTTCTTTATGCTTTTGAACATGGACAGAGCGGAGATTTATTTGTGCAGAAAGCACCTGCTGCCACACTTTCAGTCCTTGCCGAAGCCTTAAAACAGCTCTATCAAGCAGATAACACCATACGAATAATCGGTACCCGACATGGTGAAAAACTTTACGAAACACTCGTAACACGTGAAGAGATGGCAAAAGCCATTGATTTAGGAAAATATTACCGAGTCCCTGCAGATAACCGCGATTTGAACTATGACAAATATTTTGTAAAAGGACAGAAAAAAATGTCCGAAACAGATGACTATCATTCTCACAACACCGTACAATTAGATGTAGAAAGGATGAAAGAATTATTGATGAAGTTAGAAATGATTAAAAATGATATTAGTAAATAAATAGCCATCAGTAAACCACCAATTAATAACTAAAAAATGAAAATACTAATTACAGGTTCAAAAGGATTCGTTGGAAAAAATTTGACTGCTGAATTAATAAATCGTGGATATAGTGATGTGTTGGAATATGACATTGATACAAATCCGAAAGAATTGGATAATTTCACAAAAGAATGTAACTTTGTTTTTCATTTAGCGGGCGTCAATAGACCTGAAAATCAAGAGGATTTCATGAAAGGTAATTTCGGTTTTACCTCCAAACTCTTAGATAATCTGAAAAAACACAAAAACAAAGCTCCAGTACTGATCAGCTCTTCCATTCAAGCAGCTTTGAACAACCCTTACGGGAAAAGCAAAAAAGCCGGTGAAGATTTAATGTTCGAATATGGGAAAGAAAACGGCGTAAAGGTTTACGTGTATCGGTTACCAAATGTATTTGGAAAATGGTGCCGCCCTAATTATAATAGCGCCGTTGCTACTTTCTGTCACAACATAGCCCATGACCTATCAATACAGGTAAATGATCCTAACATTTTAATGCGATTAGTCTATATTGATGATTTAGTAAACTTATTTATTGAAAAATTAAACAACAAAAACCTGCAATTGACTAAGAAAGGCGAATTTGAGAATGTAGAACCTATTCACGAAATCAAATTAGGTGAAATCACTGAACTGATTTATTCATTCAAAGAGAGCCGAAAAACGCTAGAGGTACCCAATCTTGGGGATGCTTTTACAAAAAAACTATATTCTACTTATCTGAGCTATCTTCCTACGGATAAATTCAGTTATCCTCTGAAAATGAATAAAGACAATAGAGGCTCTTTTACTGAATTTCTGAAAAGCCCCGAGAGAGGACAGGTATCAATAAATATCGCAAAACCGGGAATTGTCAAAGGACAACACTGGCACCATACAAAAAATGAAAAATTTCTTGTAGTCAGCGGGCAAGGCGTCATTAGATTCAGAAAAATTGATTCTGATGAGGTTATAGAATATTTTGTATCGGGTGAGAAATTGGAAGTGGTAGATATTCCGGTGGGATATACACATAATATTGAGAATCTAGGCGAAACAGATATGGTAACAGTGATGTGGGTAAATGAAGTGTATGACAAAGATAAGCCTGACACCTATTTTTTACCACTCTAATATCAAAAAAACAAGTCATTAACAAAGCACGTAAGGCTTATTTCAATAACTTTACTTATTTTTGTATGTAATTTTATTCATTTAAACAATAAAAAGCATTCCTTTTAGGAGTAAAAGATTACTTATGAAAAAACTAAAAGTCCTTACCGTAGTCGGAACACGCCCCGAAATAATTCGTTTGGCTTGTGTACTGCAAAAGTTAGACACAAGTGAAGCTATAGAGCATATACTGGTACACACCGGCCAAAACTATGACTATGAGCTAAACGAAATATTCTTTAAAGATCTTGGACTTCGCAAACCTGATTTTTTCCTCGACGCAGCCGGCAAAAATGCTACCGAAACTGCCGGACAAATATTAATAAAAATAGATCCGATACTAGAAGAAGTAAATCCTGATGCTTTTTTGGTTCTGGGCGACACAAACTCCTGCCTCTGTGCCATTGCAGCAAAAAAAAGACATATCCCTATTTTCCATATGGAAGCAGGTAATAGGTGTTTTGACCAGCGAGTTCCCGAAGAGAGCAACCGCAAAATTGTTGATCACACAGCAGATATCAATTTGACTTACAGCGATATTGCACGAGAATACTTATTGGCAGAAGGACTCAGGCCTGACAGGATTATAAAAACCGGAAGCCCCATGTTTGAAGTATTGACGCAATACCTCCCCAAAATAGAAAAATCTGTAATTATAGAACGATTAAACCTTAAAAAAAATAAGTATTTTGTTGTTTCAGCACACAGAGAAGAAAATATAAATTCAGAGAAAAATTTTAACAACCTGGTTCTAATTTTAAATAAAATTGCCACGGAATACAACTTCCCAGTAATAGTTTCTACCCATCCGCGCACACGAAAAATGATTGAACAGAAAGGTGTAAAATTTCATAAAAATGTTCAGCTAATGAAACCGATGGCGCTAAGCGATTATAACAAACTACAAATGAATGCTTTTGCGGTTTTATCTGACAGCGGAACCATCTCAGAAGAATCATCCATTTTAAATTTCAGAGCGCTAAATATTCGTGAAGCACATGAGCGCCCCGAAGCCATGGAAGAAGCTAGCGTAATGATGGTAGGTTTAAATCCGAAGCGTGTAATGCAGGGATTGACACAACTGCAATACCAAGAAATAGGAAAAAAAAGAAATTTCAGACCAGTGGCAGACTACAGTATGCCTAACGTAAGCGACAAAGTTGTACGCATTATTATTTCATACACAGATTATGTTAAAAGAGTAGTTTGGAATGAGTAAGATTTTGATACATACACTTGTTTTCAGTCCTGACTGTGTATCCACCGCCTATCTTTACAATGACATTGCGTTAAAGTTCAAAGAAGCAGGTCATGAAGTAGTCGTCTTAACTACCTCACCAAACTATAATATCTTAGAAAGCGAAATAAAAAAACAACCGCTTAAGAAAAAATGTTTTGGACTTTATTCTGTCAGTAACTTCAATGGAATAAAAGTCATGCATGTAGCTCAAAAAAAATTCAAAAACACGTTTTTAAGACTTCTTAGCTTTTTGTATTGGCATTCTGTATCTTTTATAATCGGTCTTACAGAAAGAAATATTGATATTATCCTTTCCCCTTCGCCACCTTTGACTTTAGGAATGATAAACATCATTTTGGGAAAAATAAAAAAAGCAAAAACAATTTATAACGTCCAAGAGATATATCCAGATTTAATTATCCAGAATGGAATGAAATCTAAACTTGCCATTTCTTTTCTGAAGTGGATGGAAAAATATATTTACAATAATTCTAACGTTGTTACGACTATCGATCAAATTTTTTACAATACAATTTCTCCGAGATTCAAGGACAAATCAAAGCTCCATATTATTCCAAATTTTGTTGACACAGAGCTATATAGACCGCTAAATTCCAATGAGTTGACACTTGATAAAAACTTATTCCCGAATACACCAAATCTAAAATTAATGTATGCGGGAAATATCGGACTTGCCCAAGATTGGCAAATTTTCATAAATTTAGCTTTTGAACTTAAAGATGAACCGATAGAATTTTTTGTCATTGGCGAAGGGATATTAAAAAATTTTTTACAAAAAAACATTGCTGAAAAAAACCTTCAGAATGTCCACATCCTACCCTATCAACCAAGAGAACTGATGCCTCAGCTGCTTGCATATTCCGATTTGCAATTTATTTTTATGACACCGGAAACAGAAGATCAAGGGTTTCCCTCTAAGATTTATACAATTTTGGCATGCGCAAAACCTACTCTCGTTTGTTCTGGTGAGGAGACTCCTATCATAAACTTTTTATCAGATAAAAACTGTTCGTACTTAGTAACAGAAAAAGATGAAAAACTTAAAATTGAACAAATTAAGAAGTTCCTCAAATCAGTCAAACGGTCGGAGTTAGAAGAAATGGGTAAAAATGGACACAAACACCTTTCGGGAAATTATTCTAAAAAAATAATTACTGAGAAATATGTAAATCTTGTAGAAACTTTAACCAAAGAAAAATTATCATGACGTTATGTTTTTGAAATTCTCATTGATATTCGTATTATAATAGTTTTTGAATAAGACATAAAATTAAACTACACATGAACCAACTCCTCGACACAAAACTACTGGATGAAATTACCAAGCAGGCAAAAGAAAGCCCGCGCCTGCGGATGAATTACAACCTACATGACAGCCTTGATGCAAAAGCACAAAGACTATTCAACGTACTAGAACCTGGAACTATTTTACCTATTCATCGACATATGAATACAGCTGAAACATACATTTTAGTACGAGGAAGACTGAAAGTGGAATACTACAATGACGAGAAAGAACTATTGGAATCAGTTATTCTTGACCCGTTAGAAGGAAAGTTCGGCTTACATGTACCTATTGGTCAGTGGCATACAGTAATTCCGCTAGAATCTGGCACTACGGTTTTTGAAGTAAAAGATGGTCCGTATGCTCCATTCAAACCGAAAGACATACTGACTTGATTTTTAGCATTCTACAATAATGCAGAACGATTTCAAAATATTAAAATCAACTATTTTTTATAAGCCCAAGCTATGGCTGATAGCATTAGATATACTCATTATAACATTGAGTGTCAGTTTTATTTTTCTTTTTCTACCTCTCACCACTACTGAGCCATTTAAGAAATATGCTCTCCCTTTTGTAGTATTCTTATTCATTTGGATACTCACATCCTATTTTTTCCAGCGTTACAGAAAACTCCGTGCACGCTCATTCTTCAAGCATGTGTTTGCACTTTTTTATGTATCTATAATTGTATTCGTACTTTTGGCGCTGTTTATTCTTATTCAACCGAGAAGTCCTTATTCCGAAAACGTGCTGATTACCTTGATAATCGGTGTATTCATCATTGAATATTTGACATTATTCGGCTATTTTGCATATAAGTACGCCACGCAATATGATGACATAGAACTTCATTTCGAAAAGCGTGAAGGAGCAATTATACAGCCTTCTGAAAAAATTAGCGACGATGCTGCTTCCGAAAGAAGAGAAAGAATCCTGGAAAATGTGGGCAAAAATGGGTTTGACTTTATTTTGAAAAATACACAATGGGATAAAACCGGCACACTCATTTTGACCGATTTGAAAATTTCTGATTTTACTAAAATAAATTTATACGAGTATGACACCATAATGCAATTGAAAAGGCTGAATAACATCCGAGGAATAAATAAAATGTTTGGAATTGCTAATGAAAAACTTCCTGACGACGGCTTGTTTTTATGCCGCTATAAATCTCAAAGCACAACGAAAAAAGAAATTTTTAGACGATATTCAAAAGTTACTGCATTCATTTATTATACTGGTCATTTCCTGATTCACCGCGTTTCTCCTAAATTTTTCCTTACAAAGCGACTTTACTACGATTTGACAGGTGGAAAAAAAAGAATTCTATCCAAAACAGAGGTGCTCGGAAGATTGAGATATTGTGGCTTTGCTATTGAAAAAGAAGCTAAAATAGGTATCGAGAACTACGTCATTGCACGTCGGGAGACAAATGCTATAGCAAAAAGTCAGCGTAACTACGGACTACTTATCAAACTTAAACGAGTTGGCAAAGACAACAAACTTTTCACCGTATATAAATTCAGGACGATGCATCCCTATGCTGAATTTTTACAAGATTATATATACCAAAAAGGAAATTTGGCAGAAGGAGGAAAATTTAAAAACGATATACGAATTACTACTATTGGAAAATTTATGCGGAAATTCTGGCTGGATGAACTCCCAATGCTCTACAATCTTCTGAAAAGAGACATGAAATTGGTAGGAGTAAGACCTTTGAGCCAACAGTACTTCAACCTTTACTGCAAAGAATTACAACAAAAACGGGTGAAACACAAACCCGGACTTCTTCCGCCTTTCTACGCGGATATGCCGAAAACGTTGGAGGAAATTCAAGCATCCGAGATGAAATACTTAACAGAATGTGAAGATAAAGGCACTTTTCGTACTGACTTGAAATATTTTTTCTTAATTTTGAAAAATATAGTCTTCAAAAGAGCAAGAAGTGCATGATTTTAGCGGTGAACAGTAAGCAAATCATTTTTACAACTTTTATTCAAAAAACCACATTATGAGAAAATTTGTTTTTTTATTACTGTCTTTTATGACTTCAAATTTCGTTTTTTCACAAGATATTCCCCAACATATCTCTTACACTCGTATCTATGACTTCATAGATGAACTTGCCAATGACGGCTTCATAGAAATTAACTCTGTAGTAAAACCTTATTCCAGAACCTACATCTGTAAAAAGCTACTAGAAGTGAAAGAGCAAAGACTTTCGCTGAATAATCGTCAACGAGAAGAGCTGACTTTCTTTTTGGAAGAATACGCATTGGAACAAAACAGACTCCCCGATTATGACATACCGATGATAGAACGTGAAAAAGCAAGATTAGACCTGCTACCGCCAATATTCAATTACGCCGACACTAATTTTCGTGCACGCATTCAACCCATTCTTGGAATGCATTTATACATAAATGGAAATGGGCAAATAGGTCGTCGGTGGTTTGGTGCTGACTTTCAAGCGATGATTAGCAAGCACATCAGCGTTTACGGAAGCCTACGAGACATTTCACACGTCGCATCAAAAGAGCTTAACCCAAGACTTACCGAACCTCGATACTTAACAAATATGCCCGGTTATGAATATAAGGAACCGAGCGATTTCAGCGATTCGCGGGGCGGAATAAAGCTTGGATGGGACTGGGGCTCAGTTGGATTAATGAAAGATAACATCGTCTGGGGAGATAATTACAATGGCGCTAACATCTTATCTGGACGTGTGCCGTCATTCCCTATGATAGCACTTAATCTTCGACCTGCAAAATGGTTCGAGATGAATTACATTCACGGCTGGCTAGTTTCAAACGTGGTGGATAGCGCCCGTTTTTACGTAGAAAATGACATCAGAAAGTGGTATCGCAACCACAACAAATTCATCGCTGCCAACATGTTTACGTTTATCCCAATTCCAAAACTAAATATTTCATTCGGTAATTCAATCATCTATGCCGAAGACAACGTACAGCCCGGCTATCTTCTGCCAATTGCTTTCTACAAATCCATCGACCACATGCTGACTAAAGGAGTTGCTACTGAAAATCAAAACTCACAACTCTTCTTCAATATCTCTTCTAGAAACATCAAGCATTTGCATTTATATTCTTCTATCTTTTTTGATGAGATAAAATTCAGCCGTTTCAGCCCATCCGACCCTGAAAACAATCCATTTTCATTCAAAATTGGCGGAAAACTCAATAATTTTCCCCTTCAAAACTTAACTGCCAATATTGAATTTACACGCACCAACATTATTAACTACAAACACTCAATTGAAGCCATTACCTATGCATCAAACAGCTATGGATTAGGGCATTATCTGGGTGACAACGCACAGGAATTTTACGCATCACTGGGCTATAAACCGATTCGAGGATTAGACGTAGATCTTTTTTATCTTAACGCAAAACACGGCAACGAGTACGACTTTGTTCGTCGTGGACCGGGAGCAAACATCAAACAGATTATTAGCCAACCTTCACTGGGCGACGTAATCTGGAGTAACCAAACTGTAGGATTAAAGGCTGTTTATGAAGTATTCAACAACGGGTATGCAGTTCTAAATATTGAGAATAGCAATATTCAAGGCCATGAAGCTCAACAGGAAGTTATTGTGGGCGAAAACCGCATGTCAGCGGAAGAGGTTTTAGACTATTTTACACCGGCATTTTTGCATGGAAAAAATACTACATTCACCTTAGGATTCAGTCTCGGATTTTAGGATTTCTCCGAAAAATTTTTTACGAGTTTTTATAAACATTTATTAGATAAAAAATGTTCTAATAGAAAACAGGCACAATGAAACAACCCATCGTCATAGGCATTACAGGAGGTATCGGAGGAGGAAAATCGATGTTTTCCCGCTTCCTGATGCGACGTGGTGAGTTGGTTTATGACACCGATATAGAAGCAAGAATCCTTCAAAATACTGATGATAAACTTATCGCAAAAATCAAAGCTGAATTTGGCGATGACATTTATAACAATTATGGTCTTGATCGTCCAAAGTTGGCAAAACTTGTTTTCCCAAATCCCGATAAACTCCAGATACTCAGCAAAATAGTGCATCCTGTTGTTGTAGATGATTTCAAACTATGGATAAAAAAAAACGGAGCTCGAAAATTTCTTTTCATGGAATGCGCTATTTTGTTTGAAAGCAATTTTGACAACTTAGTTGATAAAGTAGTGGTAGTTACTGCCCCACAAGAAGTGCGTATACAACGTGTCATGAAACGCGACTGTATTGACGAAGAGAGTGTTCTTGCACGCATAAAAAACCAGATGGACGAGTCAAAAAAAGTTGAACTCGCCGATTGGGCTTTTGACACAAACAATGAAATTTTGCCCCATATCCGCGTAGATAATTTTTTAGAAATGTTGTACGAAAAACACAAGTAACAACAAGCTAATTATTTCCTAAGCACGTATTCATCACCCGCATACGGATATCCGTACTCATCAAGTAAAACGAGTGAATTCTCTTCTACCTTGTATTTAGCTTCGCTTCCGTCTGTAAACTTTAGAATAACAATTCCACCGACTTCATCCCAGCTGAAAGTACCATTTTCTTCGTAAGGACCACCCTTGCCAATATAATTAGTACTTTGAGTGAAAGTGTTATCCGGATTAAGAAATAATGAAATTTCCATGCCATCGCAATCTGCACATGGCAAAATCCCTTTGTATTCACCTTCCCAATCAAGAGCAATCTCTGAAGTGTGACTGTCCGATACTTCTGTAGTTACACTAATAGAATCTTCCATCGGGCTTTCTTCTTTTGTTCCCGTTTTTTTACAAGCCGAAAATAGAATTGCTACAATGGTGAGCAATAAAAAAATCTTTTGTTTCATAATATTTTGAATTGAAGCTGTTTTTAACCTATTTGCTTTTTTTGTTAGTCATTTTGAACACTAAATACTCTAAAAAGACCGCAATAATCATTCCTATTTAGATAGCAAACCCATATAGGTGTTTATAAATTCTATTCTTATGAATGTTTCACCAATGCTTTTGTTGACAACATACCGCAAGCCGCAAAGATATCTTCACCACGCGATGCTCGAATAGTAACTATCAACCCTTTTGCTTTCAACGCGTTCTGAAACTCTACCATATCTTTATAATCGGTTCCTTCGAGCGATGTGTCCGGAATGGCATGAAAACGAATTAGATTGATACGGCATTTGATTCCATTCAGCAAACGCACTATTTCTTTGACGTGTCGCGGGGTATCGTTTAACCCCTTAAACATAATATATTCAAACGAAACACGCCTTTGACGCCCTAAATCCCATTTTCTGATTTCTTCAACCACTTTTGTAACGGGATATAGTTTTTGAATGGGCATAATCTTTTGCCTTTCATCATCAAACGGCGAATGAAGACTTACAGCCAAATGGGCATTGCTTTTTTCTAAAAAAGTTTGCATAGCCGGAATAATTCCGATGGTAGAAACGGTAATTCGTTTTGGACTCCAGCCATATCCCCAATCAGCAGTGAGAATCTCAAGGCTATCTAACACAGCATCTACATTATCAAGCGGTTCGCCCATTCCCATGTAAACTATATTAGTCAGTTTTTTAAATTCCGGCAAGGATTGTATTTGATTAACAATTTCGCCGGCGGTTAGATTTCCTTGGAAGCCCTGCTTGCCGGTCATGCAAAACAAACAGCCCATTTTACAACCAATCTGCGTAGACACACATAGCGTTGCACGATTGTTATCCGGGATGTAAGCACTTTCAATAAATTTCCCTGCTTGGTTTGTCGGATAAAGGTATTTCTTTGTGCCGTCAACAGATTTTTGAACTTTGGATGGCGCAATCAGTCCTATTTCGTACGTTTCATTCAAAAGGTTTCGAACTTTTTTGGAAAGATTTGTCATTTCATCAATAGAATGAATGTGCTTTTTGTACATCCAATCGGCTATTTGAGTAGCTGTAAACTTAGGCAATTCAAGCTCGATGACTATTTTCGTCAGTTGCTTGAGTGTAAGTCCAAAAAGTTTCTGTTTATTTGTCATGATGCAATAAATGCTTGTGTGTTGGCAGTGGGTCGTTCATCAAAAATGTCTGTTCCTACTCCCACATACAAAGATACTATTTTATTTAAATCAAAAAAAGGCACCTTTCGATGCCTTTTTATAGTTCAAAACAAAAAACTAATTAAACGAAAATTTTTTCTCATCCCTTAACTGAGCCTTGGCATCCCACATTTTCCAAACTCCGACTTTATTTCCATTGTTATAATGCATCTCAAAACGAAGTGTTCCATTATTATCCCAAATTCTCCACAATCCGTGTTTCTTGTTATTCTTATATTCTGCTTCTGAGATTAACAAACCCACTTCATTATACGACCGCCAAACACCGTGAAACTGTCCGTTTTTGTAGGAACGAATTTCTTTGGGCTTATTATTGTCAAAATAAACCACGTAAGTACCTTCCGGCGATCCATTTTTAATCTGCATTTCAAGTTTTAAGGAACCGTTATCATAATATTCACGGTGCTCGCCCGTGTAAAGCTGTGTTTGAGTTGCATCCGTGAAATATACTCCGTCTTTTTCTACGATACTGCCGACAGAGCGACTTTGAGCAGTAGCTGTGAATGTGATTACACACATCACCAACAGATAAATCATTCTTTTCATGGCTCTAAATATTAAATTGTGCAACATTTGTAATGGTTTTGTAATATATATGCAACTATTTTGAAACAAATATATAACATTATTGTAACATGTGCAATATTTAAGCCAAAAAAATGTAAAATTTAATATGTGTTACAAAATGAGTCGAAAATTCAGTGAAAACACAACCTAACCGCAAATAGATTAAACTTGAAAAAACAAAAAAGGGCACTTTAAAGCGCCCTTTTATAAAAACTTGATACAAATTTTAGAATTTATATCCGGTCCAACCAAATATATTTGTAGGACAACCTGTGTTACCATCATCTTTAATAGTTATATTGGCAGTTCCCTTTGTCTCTTTACCAAAAATCGGAGTAGAAAGTTTGTTTGTAATGTTAATTACAGATCCTGAATTTCCATCACCTTTCTTATCTGTCATATCAACAAGGTCTCTAAGTTGTCCCTGACCTTTAATCAAAGCGTTCTCTACTGTCGCTTTTGCACCGCGGCGAATCTTAATTGCAGCGTGCATATATTTACCCTCATCTGTAGAAGGAGCAAGACGGAGATCAATAGTCATGTTTTTTACTGTAAAATTAGATTGATTGGGATGATTCGGATTTTTACCATCCAAATTACCATCAGCTTCAATGCCGCGTGGGTCGCTTTCAGAACTTACAAATCCGGGCTCCCAAATTCCGTAGCAATTCTCTAATGTACCGGTGTAACCTTGAGTAAAGTCAAACATATCATCATCCGAGTTTACAACCAGTAAGTTTTTTACGTTTACACTACCACCAAAGAACTCTATACCATCGTCAGCTCCATGAGGTATAAAGATGTTTTCAATTTTAGTACCATTACCAACACCATTCAAAGTAAGACCATTATGCTCAACATCAGCACTTGAACGAGCTCCGGTATATTCCAATATTAAATAGGTAAGAACACCTGAGTTATCATCTACTTTATTGCCACCATATTTATGTTTAGCACTAATTTCAGTAGAACCAACTTCATTAGGATCTGCTAATGGAGCTCTTCCATTTATAATCAAACCTCCCCAATCACCCTGTTGTGGACTATCACTGTTAGAAGTCATCTTAATAGGTTTATCAGCTGTTCCATTAGCAAATATTTTTCCATCTTGTAAAACAAGGATATAGTTGCTAAATCCCTGATTAGCTTTAATAACAGTTCCTGCCGGAATATGCAATTCACCTTTTGGACCTACAACAAAACTTCCTGTAAGTTCATACTCAATATTTGACTTCAATTCCAGTTTCTCTGTTAAGGTTCCACTTATCAGAATACCCTCATCAGCCATTCTGACCATTAAAGCACGATCGTCTACTTCGTTGTTATTGTCCTTATTGCAAGAAACAACACCTGCAACCAAAAAGATTGCAATAATTAATACATTTAAAAAATTTTTTTTCATTTCAGTTAATTAATTTAAATTGTTAAGATAATAATTTTACTCTTTTTATATTAAAATTCATAGCTAAATCCTAGACTTATATTTCTCCCTTTTTTGAACTCGTTTAGAACCACTCTATCGCTTACCGTACTACTCTCACGCGAGAGCTTATAGGAAGCATCAAGTAAGTTAACAGCTTTCAACTTTATGGACAAGTTTCTATTAAAACTGTAAGAAGTGGCGAAATCGAGTGTGGGAACCCCCTCCTCCATAATATCTCTATATCCCTTTGTTCCTATCGTATGAATCCTATCACTAAAATACTTAAAGATAAGTGAAGCAACCCAACTTTTCTCCCTCTTCGAAAACATATAGGACACATCTGTATTGACTAAAAGTGGTGAAGCACCTTCTAAGCCAGTATTTCTCGATTCGGTGTTATCAATATTTAACAGTAAATTTGTGTAAATGTAAGATGCATTTAATCCTACCGATAATCTGTTAATATGCTCCTGAGCCGTGCTAAATCTATTAAAAATATTTTTTCTCAACTCCAACTCTACTCCGCCAACATTAGCATAGTTGCTGATATTACTGTAGGTGAGTAGTCCTGCAGAGTTGCCCTCATCAACACGACCTATAGGATTTGAGATATATTTATAAAATCCGGTAATGGAAAAAAGCTCACTATTGCTTATATAAAAATCCCATTTCAAGTCTATATTGTAATTATCAGAAGGTTTTATATCGGGATTTCCCTCGCTAGCAAAAGATATATTTACATATTGATAGGGAGCTATCTCTTTCGATTGCGGCAATGTATATGTTTTGCTTGCCCCTAATCTGATAGCATGCTTATCAGAAAAGTCATATTTAAGATTCAAACTGGGTAGAAAGTAGTTTTTACTAATAGATTCATTTCCTTCATTAGGCACCCTATAGACAACACTCAAATCAACTATGTCCATCTGAACTCCGACATCAGCAATCATATTTTTCAACACTTGATAAGATAAACCGGCAAATCCTGAATGGATGTTTTTGGTTACTTTATACATATTGAGATCCCCTTTAGCCATTGTTATAGTACCATCATTTAACCCATTAACAAAGATCGTATTTAAGTTTGATAAATCTTCTTTCGACAACGGAGGAGTGTTAGGACTAAAATTATACTCAATAGCGTTAAACTCATCTCTCACAAATCGACCTAAATAACCAGCCTGCAATAATGAATTTTCTGAACCGAAACGATCACCTAACTTGTATGTGAATATAGTTTTGGCATTGACATCACTATTTTTTAGATCAGAGAAAAAACGCTTATTTCTATTACTTTTAGTTAGATTGTAGTAACCATCTTCACGTAGCGAAAAATAATTCTCTCGTCTGTCTGGCTCCAATCCTTTTATTGTATTATAGGACGCTCCTACAGTCACTTTAAGAGGATCTGTTAGCTGCCAATCCGTCATAACTTGGTTGACAAGCAATATATTATCATTGGTCTGTTGTCGCTTTACAATACCATTACTACCGTGATTCTCAACATCTTGATGTTTCTCAGTATTCATACCACTATATTGCCCAATATACTGGTCATTTACATGTACAAGCATAAAATCATAGTTTACATTATGCCTGCGATTAATACCATAATGTAGATTTGATAAGACCAACTGATTAGTAGATTGAGAATACTTACCTCCTGTCTGATCTTGGAAAATAGTCCCATCGTACACCGTGTTTTTAACCAACTCCTCTGTATAAGAGAAATCTGTTGCGTATGATGCAACAAGAAAAAATGAAAGAGGATTACTATTTTCTCCAATTTCAAACAATCTCCCACCCGATAACCCATAGCTATGATTTAAAGGGAAAGACACTTTGCTTGGGTCCAAGCTATTTGAGAATTCATAGCTACCACTTGCCGGCTGTTTGGTATTAGCAAATCCAAAATAATTAGAGCCATCTTGACGAATAAAATCTGTACCAATTGCGCTACTGTTAACTCCCGACGACACATCAAACTTAAAGGACCTATCTTTAATCAATTCTTTTGAAACTATATCAATCATAGCCCCTCCCACATCACCTATATATCCGGAAGTAAAAACTTTGTTCACTCCAACACTCTGAATAATATCAGTTCCAAAAAAATCCAAAGCTATATTTTTATACTCCGGATCTTCAGAAGGGATAGGGAAACCGTTTAACATGGTTGCATTATACCTATCTCCCAAACCTCGTACAAATACATTTTTCACCCCTTCTTGTTTTGATATGCCTGAAATTTGTGCAACTGCTCCTTCAGCATCGCTTACACCTTTTCGCGACATTTCCTTGGCTCCAACAGCTTGGGTGGCTAATACTGCTTCACGCTGTTCCATCAAAAGAATGTTTTCACTCTCTCGATTAGCCTTTGCCACCACTTCCACTTCACCTAAAGAAATATCTGCCGATTCTAACGCAATGTCAACAACCGTTTCTTTTCCCGGTTCTACACGCACATCAGCTTTTGTTTGGGTTTTATAAGAAATATATGAGATGGTTAAGGAATAAGTACCGGGTGCTAAGTTAGGGATGGAATAATTACCGTCAAAATCGGTAGCACCACCTGTCGTTGTTCCACTTACTGTAACTGACGCACCAATCAACGGTTCATCATTAGCGGCATCTATAACTTTCCCTTTGATACTCCCGTTTTGGGCAGACAGAGCAAAATTGCTTAACAATAAAATAACAGTAAATACTGTTTTCTTTATAGCTTTTATGCTAAATAATAAGGTTTTTCTTTTCATTAAACTGTTGTCATAAATTTTCAGTGCAAAATTCCATGTTTTATGTTACAGACAAATGTAATTTGTATTACAATTCATGTAATATGTATTACATTTGTATTAAATTATAAAACAAGTGACGATTTACCTGATTAAGAGACTTTTCAAAGGCATTATAACAACGGAAATATACAAAATAAGTTAATTTTTAAGTTAAAGTTCAGAAATTCTTTTTTACATTTGCAAAATAGAAAACAAAATAGATTATGTCAACAAAAAATGCTTCTGTTAAATCTATACTTTTTGCCTTATTGGCAAATTTTGGAATTGCCGTAACCAAAACCATCGCATCAGTAGTAACCAGCTCCGGGTCTATGCTTGCCGAAGCGATTCACTCATATGCAGATTGTACCAACCAAGGCTTACTTTTCTTGGGATTGAAACAGGCAAAAAAAGAACCTGACGAAAATCATCCACTCGGACACGGCAAAGAAATTTATTTTTGGTCGTTTATTGTAGCGCTTATGCTTTTTAGCATGGGTGGATTGTTCTCCATTTATGAAGGAACACACAAACTTGGCGCACACGAAGGATTAAAAAGTCCGATGGTTGCAGTTGTTGTATTGTCTGTCAGCATCATACTGGAATCTTTTTCGCTGTATGGATGCATCACACAAATTAATAAGGTTAAACGAAAAGGTGTGTCGCTTTGGCAATGGGCTAAGAACTCCCGCCAGAGTGAATTAGTAGTCATTTTAGGTGAAGACATAGCTGCACTATTAGGGCTTGTGTTTGCATTGATAGCCATCTCACTGGCTACCATTACAGGGAATCCGATTTTTGATGCCATTGGAAGTATTGGAATCGGAGTTTTACTGCTTGTTGTTTCAATATTTTTAGGGATAAAAGTAAAAAGGCTGTTAGTGGGACAAAGTGCTGAAAAAGAAACTCGCGATGAAATAAAATCCTTACTAGAAGCTCAAACAGAAATTTCGGAAGTACTAAATCTCATTACACTACAACTTGGTGATTATATAATGGTATCCGTAAAAGCTAAAATGCAAGACGTAAAAACAGATGAAGAGCTGGTAAGAAATATCAATACCTGCGAGAAAGCGCTTAAAGCGTCGAATCCAAGCATCCGCTGGGTCTTTTTTGAGCCGGACAGTGAGGCATAAACTCAAATATTTAATCAATTAATAATCATTTCTTAATACAATTGAAACAAGAGAGATGTAATTTTGTAGACATCATTACATAAAACTCTCTCATAAATTTTCAAAAAACAGCGTCTTTGTGAAAAGGCGTTGTTTTTTAATAAAAAGGAATAAATTAAGATGCGATTTTCACCTTTACAAGATACTTACAAGTTCAACTTATCCAGATATTTTCACAAAAAAGAAATAACAATTCAGATTTTTATACTTAAATTTGTAGTTTCACTCCTAATTCACACTTTATGAAAGCAATGATTTTCGCTGCCGGCTTCGGCACACGGCTCAAACCCATTACCGATACACTACCCAAAGCATTAGTACCCATTCAAGGGAAACCGCTTTTGGAACACGTTGTGGAAAAGTTGAAACTTGCCGGAGTGAAAGAAATTATTGTGAACGTACACCACCTATCCGAGCAAATTATTAACTTTATCAAAGAAAAAAATAATTTCGGAATACACATTGAGATTTCTGATGAACGGGAGAAAATTCTCGATACAGGCGGAGGAATCAAAAAGGCTGCTCACTTCTTCAATGATGGAAAACCATTTCTTGTTCACAACGTGGACATACTTTCCAATGTAAACTTGAACGAAATATATCAGCAACATCTTAAAGAGCCTGAACGACTAGTAAGCCTAGTGGTTAACAGCCGTAAGACCAATCGTTATCTCTTGTTCGATGAAGCGCAACAACTTCACGGCTGGGTAAACATTAAGACATCGCAAACTAAGCCCACCAAAGGGATGGACACTACTCCATTTCAGAAATTTGCTTTTGCTGGAATTCAGGTTGTGTCGCCAAAAATATTTGAACTGATGCAGCATGAGCCGGAAAAATTTCCAATTATCGACTTCTACCTTAAACACTGCTCAAACGAAAAAATAATCGGATTTGTACCCGAAAATCTAAAAATTCTCGATGTCGGAAAAATTGAAGCTTTGAAAAAAGCGGAAAAATTTGTGCTTAATATTTGTATAATCGGAAAATCAAAAAGTACAAAAATACAAAACAAATTGTACAAATTTAGTGAAACACAACAATAATAATAAAGGCGAGTGATGATGCTCGCCTTTTATTTTTAATAGTAAGTTTGATTTAGT
>JAAYSS010000014.1 GCA_012518275.1 Bacteroidales bacterium | reverse complement strand
TTTTTATCCGTAGTTTGTTTGAATTTCGGGACGTTCGGATCTGAAATTCCGATGGTATCATTGCTTGAATTCATCGTACTATCCGAAGTTTCAGTATTTTCTGCCAGATTTTCATTTTCGTCGAAAAGCGAAGTTGATTTATTCGCTCGTCGCCAGTTATCTTCCAGCTTTCGATTTCCCCAACGACGACGAAATTCCGTTTTCCCATTGCTCACATTCATCGGATTGTAAAAATACCAATCGCCGGCACCTGCACCGATAGGTTGCATCGGCATCGTGAAGTCATCATCTATCGGATTTTGTGCCAGCAACTTGCTTTCTTCTGCGTCTTTTTCATCCTTTTTTACTTTCTCGATTACTTTGTTGATTGCCAGCAAACGATCTTTTTCAGACATTGATGCCAAAGCCTGCAAACTATCTTGCAGATGAACTATTTCATACTCTTTCACTAAATCACCAAGTATTTCTGCTCGATGACTAATTCGCTCGAAATCAGAATAGTCATTAGTGTAAATTTTTGATGCTTCATCGTAAAATGGATGTGATTTCACGTATTCTCGCTTATTGAAATACAAATCGCCCATCGTAACCAGCGGAACACCTTTTTCAACGCCGTTTCGGGTACTCTTTTCAATGGCAAGATTATAATACTCAATAGCTTTTGTGCTGTCTTTTTCGTTCAAAAAAATATTCCCCAGCGCGGTGTAAATTTGGTCTAAATAATCCTTGTTGTTTCGATTTCGAGCCATTTTTTTCAACTCACTTTCGATACTCTTCGTGTTTTTCGAAAGCAGTTGCGCACGATTGATACGGGCATTGAAATCCATCTCGTAAGGCGGTGTAGAGCTAATCACACTCGAATAATGTTTCACGGCACCCTGTTTATCACCGGTGCGCTCCAACAGTTGCGCCATTACGTAATTGAAGCGAGCGCGTTGTTTCTTCTTTTTTTCCGATTCAATGGCAGTTTTCAAGTACGGAATCGCCTGCCGATATTCTTTCTGTTTTATCAGCAAATCTGCCCAGGCGGAAGCATATAATCCTTTATTTTGAGTGGAAATATTTTCTTTTTTGATTTTTTTCAAAACATCTTCCGCTTCGTACAGCCAATCGAGTTCACTGTAAGCACGTGCCATCCAAATTTGCGCTTCCGTAACCACTTCAAGCGTAGATGCGTAGTGGCGTGTGATGTATGAAAACGTACCTACCGAACCGAGAAAATCGCCTTTGTGAAATTCGGCACGTCCCAGTTGAAGCCAAGCTTTTTTTAACTCGGGATTGTACTCGTTTTGATTGTACCACGCCTGATATTTCGGATCGCGCATCTTGCGATAATCACGTTCGGGCTTCTTTTTGATGGAGTGCAGTTTGATCGCTTTTCGGCTTTTCTCTATCACGCGGTCCATATTTCCGGTCGCACTTTTTGCATTGGCATGGTTGCTTATTGGGAAAAGGTGGATGAGCTCTGAATAGTCGTCCTTGTTAGCTTTGGCGATGTTTTCCATCCCTTCTTTATAACTGATATTGCCGTTGAAAGCAATGTTGTACTTGGTCAGCATCGCATGGTAGCGACGAGACATATTGGTATTTTTGCTCGTGGAACAGCCGGCGAGAAAAAACAAAACAACCAGAAAAAATGGACTATGTAGAAGTAGTTTTTTCAATTCTAAAAAAAGGTTGAACACTTATCTTAAAAAACCGATAAAAGGCTGTTTTATTGTGTGAAAGATAAGATTTTAGCGTTAAAAAATTCAATATTAGACATTATTTTCTAACTTTGCAGAGTGAAAATTTTTTATAGTTCAAAACACAGAAAGCCATTATTTATGAAAAACTTCTTTTTGTTTCTCAAACTATCAATATAAATCTTTGTAATTCTATATGTTAGCTTTAATTTTACTTTTGATTTTTGTAGGACTTGTTGTTTTTACCGCCACTTATTTCAATCGGAAAGGCAAAAACGAGTCGGTTGACATTGTTATCAATGAAAACCCCGAGTGTTGTGGTGCTCACGAAGTTTGCGAGCGCGATAACTTGCAAATCATCGATACGAAAATTGAATATTTCGACGATGAAGAATTAGACGTTCTTGCTGGAATTTCACCTGCAAATTACTCAAAACAGCAAGTGGACGCTGTTTCAGAAGTTTTCTACTCGATGAAAGAAAGCGACGTAGCACCGTGGCTTCGCAGTTTACAACTTCGGAACATACAACTACCCGATTTTCTGAAAGAAGAAGCGCTGATGATAGTAGCGGAAAGGAGATAGATTAGTTTTCAGTTTCGAGTTTTGAGTTCGCTGCAGTTCTTACCATCCACCAAATTATTACTCCGGAAACTACTGCACTTGCAATTCCATAGCCCCAAGTTTCGGCTTTCCCGAGATTTTCCATTACATCCATTACACCATTTTCACGTCCAAAATAAAAGGCCAGCACAATCGTTGCATTATTTACAAAATGGACTAAAATAGGCAACCAAAGACTTCCCGACCACACCAGCAGATAGCCCAGCAGTGCGCCCAGCACCATTCGTGGCAGAAATCCATACATCTGAAAATGAATCAAACTAAAAATAACAGCAACAATCCAAATAGCAGCGTGTTTATTTCTTTTCTCCGAAAAAATATTCAACAAAGTTCCCCTACATATAAGTTCTTCACCCACGGCCGGCATAACAGCTATTACCAAAAGATTGAACAACAGACCACTAAAGGTGTTTACAGCAAGCATTTGGTCTGTAAGCTCCTTTGCGCTGTCTTCCATTTCCATAAATCGCCTTTCAACTCCTGCCAAAAACTCAGGAAGCTTTATTTGCTCGTTGATATGCCCAAGTAGATTAATAAACGGAGAGATACAAAGAATTAAAATAATAGATAAAAGAATCAGCTTGCTCGAAGGTAATTTGTGAAGCGAATAAGATTTCCACGGGTTTTCGTACCAAAGATATCCACAAATAATTGCGGGAAGCAGTAGCATAAAAACAGAAAGGATTAATTGGTTGATTTTTATAGTTTGAATATCATTAGAGCTGCCGAAAGCAAAAAAAACAACAACCAATCCGATTATTAAACATAAAAACAGCACGAAGAACAGCATCAACAGCTTTCCCGCAATTCCTAAATTTCTAAATGACTCTATTCGCATATTTTTTAATATAAATCACAAAAGTACAAAAAAACAAAATATAATGTGCTTTTTTACCATTTTGTAGTGTAATTTTTCTGTTACAATATTGATTAATACCTTTTAATCAATTACTTTTGAAGAAATTTAAAGAATGAAAAAATGAGAAAAATTGTTTCTTTATTTTCGCTGTTGTTTTTAGCACAATTCATCATGGCTCAAACTCAAATCATCGCTCATCGCGGATATTGGAAAACTGACGGATCTGCTCAAAATTCTATAACAGCACTAGAAAAAGCCGATTCCATCGCTGTTTTTGGCTCTGAAGTAGATGTATGGATATCGCGTGATGGAATACCCGTAGTAAATCACGATGAATCTATTTTTTACAATGGTAGTAAAATTTTAGTTCAAGACACCGATGCCAAGATATTAAAATCTATCAAATTGAGCAACGGTGAAAATATGCCGACTTTAAAAGAGTATTTGCGTACATTCAAGAAAACTAAAAACATAAAACTGATTATTGAACTAAAAAAGCACCGAACAAAAGAACAAGAAGATTTATTGACAAAAAAAGTGCTGAAAATGGTTCGGAAAATGAAACTTGAAGATAGAGTAGAATATATCTCTTTCGGACTGAATTTCACCACAAAACTTATTCATCTTAATCCCAAAGCGAAAGTGTATTACCTAAACGGAGATTTGTCTCCGAAAGTAATGAAAGAGATTGGGGCAAGCGGAATTGACTACCATTATTCGGTAATTCAAGCACATCCGGAATGGGTTAAGCTGTCGCACGACTTGGGACTTAAGGTGAACGCGTGGACAGTGAATAAGCCGGAAATCATTCAGCAAATGATTGATTTGAAAGTGGACTTTATAACCACAGATGAACCTCTGCTTGTCCGCAAAATGTTGTAATAAAAAAACTTCCACTTCAAAAAATGAAATGGAAGTCTTTAGTTTTTCTCTAATTGTGCTTAAACTCTTGGTTTAGCTTCTTTTACCACCACTGTGCGTCCATCAAGTTCGGCACCGTTGAGTTCTTCAATGAGTTTCATTGCTTCCTCTTCGTTCGGCATTTCAACAAAACCGAATCCTCTTGATTTGCCGGTTTCACGGTCTTTTATAATTTTGCACGATGCGATTTCTCCGTACTCTGCAAGAATTTCTTGCAAGTCACTTTCCTGAACTTTGTAGCTCAGATTTCCCAAATAAATGTTCATAGATAAAATAAAAATTGAATAAAATTGTGAATTTAGAATAGCATAGAAAACGACAGGTTAAAAGTACAATTTTCATTCAATTAATTTTGGAGAGAATTGTAAGATTTTGAACCAAACGAAGAATATACTTTTCTTTCATCGACAAAGAAAGGCATTTTTTTTGAAATAACAATCAATAATGACAAAAATATTTGAAAAATAGTGAATTATGATGTTTTTGAAACAGAAATGTAACCTTAAAGCATCATCATCAAATTTTTTCAATTCTCTTCCCAAAAGGTACAAAGGCTAATTTCATCAGCTTAAAATGCTGATTTCCAAATGGAATACCAATAATTGTAATGTAAAACAACAATCCGAACACCAAGTGAGTCAGCGCAATGGGTAATCCGCCCACGAAAAACCAAATAATATTCATTAGCGTAGAAATACAACCGGAAGAAGTTGTATTATGAACAATTTTTCTACCAAACGGGAAAAGCGCCAATTCTGCCAATTTCAGCGACTGCAAGCCGAAAGGAATACCGATTATGGTAATCATCAAAGTAATACTTGCCACCACGTATTCAATGGCAATCAATATCCCTCCAAATACAATCCAAATAATATTTCCAAGTGTACTCATTAGGTGAAATTTTAATCTCTCACTTGCCCATCGCCTTCGATTACCCATTTATACGAAGTAAGCTCTTCCAACCCCATCGGTCCACGGGCGTGAAGTTTCTGCGTACTGATACCGATTTCCGCCCCCAGCCCAAATTGTGCTCCATCTGTAAATGCTGTTGAAACATTGGTGTAAACACACGAAGCATCCACGCTTTTAGTAAATAATTCAGCTGTTTTTTTATTTTCCGTAACAATGCACTCGCTGTGCTTAGAACTATATTTTGTAATATGTTCAATAGCTTCATCAACATTTTTCACCGTTTTTACCGACATTTTATAGTCCAAAAACTCCGTTCCGAAACTGGTTTCATCCGCATTTTTCAAAAGATTTTCCGGATATTTTTCCGAAAGTGCTTCAAAAGCCGACTCATCGGCATAGATAATCACGTTTTTATCAGCCATTTTTATGCAGAGTTTCGGAAGAGCTGACAATCGATTTTCGTGAATAATCAAACAATCTAATGCATTACAAACGCTTACACGACGGGTTTTGGAATTGAAAACAATATTTTCCCCTTTTTTCAAATCTCCAAATTCATCAAAATAAGTGTGGCATACGCCGGCACCGGTTTCAATAACAGGAACTTGCGAGTTTTGACGAACAAAATTTATCAATCCTTTCCCGCCACGCGGAATAATAACATCCACAAAACCCACAGCATCCAGAAGTTCAGAAGTGGCTTCACGCCCTGCAGGCAATAACGTAACCATATGTTCGTCTAATCCGTTTTCTCGTAAAACCCTTTTAATCAGATTCACGATAGCAAGATTTGACTCGTGGGCATCACTTCCGCCTTTCAAAACGCAGACATTGCCCGATTTGAAACAGAGCGAAAACACATCGAAACTGACATTGGGACGAGCTTCGTAGATAACTCCCACGACCCCGAAAGGAACGGAAATTTTGGTTATTTTCATCCCATTCGGACGAGTTGTTTGCATCAATGTGCGTCCGAGCGGCGAAGGTAATCCTGCCACATTACGAATATCCGAAGCAATGGCTTGAACACGTTCCGGTGTCAATTGCAATCGGTCATAAAGCGGATTGCTCGGCTCCATTTTCGCTAAATCAAAAGCATTTGCTTTCAGAATTTCCGAACAATTTCTCTCGATTTCATCGGCTAAAATCAGCAAAATCTTATTTTTTTCTTTATCTGAAATCAAGTTGAGTAAGCGCGAAGCTTTCACGGCATTTTCTCGCCACTTGTTGTAATTATTAGTAGTCATACAGATTGAATTTTACAATATATTAAGTACTCTGTCTAATTCTTTGGATAAAATTTGTTTCAAATAATCGATTTTTTCAATATCGGTGCTTATTGTCTCCATTTTGATAGAATCATCGGCATCAAAAGCCGCTTTCATTTCCTGCATTTTTTCATTTCGACTGTCCATTATCAACGCCAGCTTGTATTCCAAAATAAACCGCGGAGCCAACTCATCCAACCGCTCGGCATCCGTTTTTGGCTTTTGGTATTTATTGTGAATTTTGCTCAACGTGTATTTTTCAGTCAGTAAATCAACACTTACTCGGCTGATATCAACGTCAGGATGTTGAATAAAGTAGCTTTCGGCATTAAATCCGTCTTCTTGATACACCTTTTTGTATTCTTGCCTTATTTTTTCATAAATCGGGTTTTGCAGAACGATTTGATCATTTTCAAGCTCGTACAAAACATAGTCGGCAACACTCACTTTCGACTGATTCTCACCGTTTTCATCGATAGATTCATATAACGTATGAGTCCCGTATTTCATTAAAAGTCGAATTAAATGTTCCTCTTCATCAGCAAATTTTTCTTTAACGGGAACTGTTAGATTCTCGCCTTGTGTTTTGGGTAGTTCCGACTCTTTTGATTTCGTTTTTTTATGTCGTTTTAATTTAACAGTAAGCCGTTTATTTTTTATTTTCGCTATCTCGTGATACAAAATCTGCTCACTGACTTCCAGTAACGTACTGCATTCCTTCACGTATTCAGCTTGAATAATTTGATTGGGAATAATGGCAATGCTTCGCACAATATCTTGTATTAAACCCGCCCTTTTTATCGGGTCTTTTCCGGCATCATCAAGAAGCAAATTAGTCTTAAACCGAATAAAATCAGCCGAATTTTCATTTACAAACTTCACGAAATCAGAAGCATTGTGTTTGCGTGCAAAGCTGTCCGGGTCATCACCATCAGGCAAGAGAATCACGCGGATGTTCATCCCTTCTTCAAGCAGTAAATCAATTCCTCGAAGCGACGCCTTGATTCCTGCTGGATCGCCGTCGTAAATTATCGTAACATTTTCAGTAAAGCGGTGAATCAAGCGTATTTGCCCTGGTGTAAGCGAAGTTCCCGACGATGCCACAACGTTTTCAATACCGCTTTGGTGCATTGAAATCACATCGGTGTAACCTTCCACTAAATAGCAGCGATCGTGCCGAACAATGGCTTGCTTCGCAAAGAAAATGCCGTAAAGTTCATTACTTTTATGATAAATTTCCGACTCAGGCGAATTGATGTACTTCGCTAATTTGTCGTCTTTTTTCAGGATTCTTCCGCCAAACGCCAATACTTTCCCCGAAAGCGAATGGATGGGAAATATGACACGTCCACGAAAACGGTCAGCCACGTAATTATTTTCTCCTTCAAAAGTAAGCCCAGTTTTCACCAAAAACTCTTTTTTATAACCGTTCTTAATGGCGTCCTTCGTGAAAGTATCCTTTTCATCGAGACAATAGCCGAGTTGGAATTTTCGGATGATGTCGTCACGAAATCCTCGCTCCCGAAAATAACTCAATCCAACAGCTTTTCCGTCAATATGATTGTGAAGAATATTGATAAAATACTTTTGAGCAAAATCATTTACCAAAAGCATACTCTCTCGGTCGTTTTTCAGTGCTTGTTCCTCAGGAGTCAGCTCTTTTTCAATCACTTCGATGTGATATTTCCGAGCCAGCTGTTTCAGCGCTTCCACGTACGAGAGTTGCTCGTGTTCCATTATGAAATGAATAGCATTTCCCCCTTTCCCGCACCCGAAACATTTAAAAATCCCCTTGGCAGGTGATACGGTAAAAGACGGCGTTTTTTCGTTATGAAACGGGCATAACCCAACCAGGTTTACACCCCGTCTACGAAGAGAAACGTAATCGCTCACTACTTCTTCAATACGAGCAGCATCATTTATTCGGTCTATGGTTTGTTGCTCAATCAATGTTTCGGAATTTCTTTTTCTACACTTTTATCAGTTGCAAAGCTACTCATTTTATTTTTTTTATCAAAAGTATAATGTGGAAAAATACAGGTCTGCTTGGAGGTGCAAACTTACAAATCTTTCTTTTATTAATTTGTAAATTAATTCCGATATATTCCACAAAATATTTCGTATATTTGCAAACAATATATACTATATGACAACAATAGTTCTAAATTTATTCACTTTGTCAAAATCATTGCAAAACATCACACACTTATTATTATGCAAGAAATTAAATTCTATTCCGAAGAAGATATTCCACTGGAACTTCACAAAGCCCGTATAGTTCAAAAACTTTATCTTGTACCCATCGAAAGACGCCTTGAGGCTCTTTACGAAGGCGGATTCAACACATTTAGGCTTAGCACAAAAGATGTTTTTCTGGATATGTTGACCGACAGTGGTACAAATGCTATGAGTGACGAACAACTCTCAGCCATGATGCGTGCTGATGATGCTTATGCCGGCTCACAAAGTTTCGTGCGGCTACACAAAGCTGTCCAAGACGTTTTGGGTAAAAAGTATTTACTTCCTGTACACCAAGGACGTGCGGCTGAAAATATCATTTCCAAAGTTTACGTTCGTAAAGGAAATTTAGTTCCAATGAACTACCACTTTACTACTGCGATGGCGCACATCACAGAAAATGGAGGTAAAATTGCCGAATTGCTTTACGATGAAGCATATGTGATGAATTCCACACATCCTTTCAAAGGAAATATGAATATTGAAAAATTGGAAGAAATCATTGAACTTCATGGTGCGAAAAACATTCCTTTCATCCGCATGGAAGCATCTACCAACCTGATTGGTGGACAACCTTTCTCGATACAAAATCTACGCGAAGTTCGTGAAGTAGCTGACAAATATGGAATCCGCCTTGTGCTTGACGCTAGCCTTTTGGGCGAAAATGCCTTCTTGGTGCTTCAACGTGAGGAAGAATTCAAGGACAGCAACCTCGGCGAAGTGATAAAAGTGATGACCGAGATGGCAGATATTGTTTATTTCTCTGCTCGCAAGTTAAGTTCTTCTCGTGGTGGTGGAATTTGTACCGACAGTGAAGAAATTTACCGAGAGATGGAAGCATTTGTTCCGTTATTCGAGGGATTTTTAACCTATGGCGGGATTTCCGTTCGAGAAATTGAAAGTATGGCAGTAGGACTTTACGAAACGCTGGATGAAACGGTTATCAGTCAAAGTCCGACCTTTATCAAGTATTTGGTCGATTCACTTGATGCGTACGGAATTCCGATGGTGAAACCAGCTGGTGTGCTCGGTGCTCATGTTAATGCCATGGAGTTTTGTCTGCATATCCCGCAGTCGGAATATCCGGCTGGATCGTTGGCTGCCGCTTTGTTCTTGATTTCAGGAATTCGGGGCATGGAGCGGGGCTCTGTATCTAATCAGCGAGATGAGTACGGAAATGAGACCTATGCCGACATGGAGCTTCTTCGCTTGGCAGTGCCACGCAGGGTTTTCACGCTTTCTCAAATTAAATTCGTGATTGATAGGCTAAAGTGGCTTTATGACAACCGCGAATTGATTGGCGGGCTTCGCTTTGTTTATGAGCCGCCTGTGCTTCGCTTCTTTATGGGCGGGCTGGAACCGATTGGTGATTGGCCCCAGAAGTTGGTTGCCAAATTTAAAGAAGATTTTGGGGATAGCTTGTAGTAGTTTTCAACCAAAATCAGACAATATAAAAAAATCCCGCATCGTTTCGATACGGGATTTTTCATATAAACAATTATACTAAATTACAATTTTGGACCAGCGGCTACAAGAGCTTTTCCTGCATCATTACCGGTAAATTTAGTGAAGTTTTTGATAAAGCGTTCTGCTAAATCTTTCGCTTTTACGTCCCAATCGTTAGCATCTGCATACGTGTCGCGAGGATCCAAGATACTGGAATCCACACCCGGCAATGCAGTAGGAATTTTAAATCCAAAGTAAGGCATCTCTTTTGTTTCAGCCTTATCGATTGATTTATCAAGAATCGCGTCAATGATGCCACGCGTATCTTTAATGGAAATACGTTTTCCTGTTCCGTTCCAACCTGTGTTTACCAAGTATGCTCTCGCACCTGATTTTTCCATTTTTTTCACCAATTCTTCCGCGTATTTAGTTGGATGAAGCGATAAGAAAGCAGCACCAAAGCAAGCTGAGAACGTGGGAGTCGGTTCAGTAATGCCGCGCTCAGTTCCTGCTAATTTAGCGGTAAATCCTGAAAGGAAATAGTATTTTGTTTGCTCAGGAGTAAGAATTGACACCGGAGGTAAAACACCGAAAGCATCGGCCGACAAGAAGATAACTTGTTTTGCAGCCGGACCTTTAGAAATCGGTTTCACGATGTTGTTAATGTGATAAATCGGATAGGAAACGCGTGTGTTTTCTGTAACTGATTTATCGTTGAAATCAATTTTTCCTTCGCTATCAACCGTTACGTTTTCAAGCAAAGCGTCGCGCTTAATGGCGTTGTAAATATCGGGTTCAGCTTCTTTGCTTAAGTTGATAACTTTTGCGTAGCATCCGCCTTCAAAGTTAAATACGCCATCATCGTCCCAACCGTGCTCGTCGTCACCGATTAACAGACGTTTCGGGTCTGTTGAAAGAGTAGTTTTCCCGGTTCCTGAAAGGCCAAAGAAAATAGCCGTATTTTCGCCGTTTAAGTCCGTATTTGCAGAACAGTGCATAGAAGCAATACCTTTTAATGGTAATAGATAGTTCATGTAAGAGAACATACCTTTTTTCATTTCACCACCGTACCAACTTCCACCAATAAGTTGCATTTTTTCTGTTAAGTTAAACACGGTGAATGTTTTAGAATTCAATCCTAATTCTTTCCAATTTTCACCTGCATCGGTTTTTGAACCGTTGATAACAACGAAATCGGGTTCGCCGTAATTTGCCAATTCTTCTTTAGTTGGGCGAATGAACATATTTGTAACAAAATGCGCTTGCCAAGCCACTTCCATGATGAAACGGATTTTAAGGCGAGAATTTTCGTTTGCACCACAGAATGTGTCAACCACAAATAATTTCTTATTAGAGAGTTGTTTACCAACAATTTTTTTCAATTCTATCCAAGAGGATTGAGGTAACGGTTTGTTGTCATTCTTATATTCATCAGATGTCCACCAGATGGTATCTTTTGAAACGCTGTCTTCGATAAAAAATTTATCTTTAGGAGAACGTCCGGTATATATACCGGTCATAACGTTTACAGCGCCTAATTCTGTTACTTGTCCTTTTTCAAAACCTTCCAATCCTGGTTTTGTTTCTTCAGCGTAAAGCTGATCATACGACGGGTTGTGAACGATTTCTTTCACGTTCTGAATCCCATACTTGCTTAAATCTAAATTTGCCATTAGTGATTAAAATTAAATAATTTATTTGATTGATTATTCTTTTTTCAGCGAGCAAAATTACTACTAATTTTTCACTTAGAAAAGCAATTAAAGAAATTTTTCTTTAATTGTACTGATTTTAAATAATTGATACATATGTATTAATAGTAAACAATCATAAGCTACTGCTTGTTCTAAAAATTATATTAAAGTTCAGTTACATTTTAATAATACAAAAATCAAGAAAAACACAAAACGGGAATGTATAAATATTCCATTTTAACAAATCTACCAATGCGCTATAAATCAACTAATTGAACACAAAACAACTTATTGGCATAGAAATTGTTTTATTCTAAGTACTCGAGTATTAGTTAAATAAATAAAATTCATCTTCACACTTAATTTACATACAACTATGAAAACTAGATTTACAAGCATGTTGGCCTTCGTAGTTTCAGCCTTTATTTTAACCTCATGCTCTACTTACGCTCAATCATACGGCTACGACGATGATTATAGATATGGAAGAAGTTCAAGACACTACTCTGATAGAAATGTAACTGTAGAAGCCGAAAATTCAGATATAAGCTACAACCTTGATTTGAGAGCTGTAGCCAACGTATTCGCAGATTCTCGCAATTTGGAAGAATTTGAGAGAAGAATTAACGATTATGAAACCGGTATCAACAACCTTGATTTGAACCGCGACGGGCAAGTAGATTACCTTCGTGTAGTAGAAACTTCTAAAGGGAATTCACACCTTGTAGTACTACAGGCAGTTGTTGGACAAGATATGTTCCAAGACGTAGCTTCTATAGTTGTTGAACGTAAAAAAAACCGCAGGCACTATGTGCAAATAATTGGTGATCCGTACATTTATGGACCCTACTATATCATTGAACCAGTTTACGTTTATGTACCACCTATCTTCTCTTGGTTCTGGGGACCAAGATATTACAGATGGCACTCGCCTTACTACTGGGGTTATTACCCAAGCTATTGGCATTACTGGCGTCCGTA
>JAAYSS010000114.1 GCA_012518275.1 Bacteroidales bacterium | reverse complement strand
CCAACTTGGGGTTCATTGAGAGTTAAAGGTCACACAGACAGCACAGGTCCTGAATCTTACAACCAAGGACTATCAGAGCGCCGTGCACAAGCTGTTGCTGACTACTTAGTTTCTCAAGGTGTTTCTAGTTCTGTTATCACAACAGAAGGTTATGGTGAATCTCAACCAATTGCTACAAACGATACTGCTGAAGGACGTAAAGCTAATCGTCGCGTAGAGTTTGAAGTAATGAAATAACATTTAATCACTTACTAGCAATAAAAAAAGAGACTGTCCTAAAAAGAATAGTCTCTTTTTTTATATGTTTTTATGCAAATTTATACGACTAATGCGGGTAGCAATTTATTTTCTCTCTGATGTTTGTTGTTATAAATCCATCAGCATTTGTGGTGTAGCTTAGCTACCATCACATCCAAATTTGTTGTAATTAAACATTAATCCATATCTATTTCTCCAGCACCATTATCCATTCCTTCAAGAGATGAAGGACGCTCTATCTTTTTCGGTCTCATATTTCCAAAGCTATATGTTAAGGTCAAACCAAACATTCTTCCACGACGCTGTCTTTCTGAGTATTGATAGAACCCATCTCCCCAGGTAGTACCCTTGAATCCGCGAGTATTGAATATATCTCTAATGTTGAAATTAAGACTCAACCTTTTATCGAAGAATGTTTTCCGCAGCCCGGCATCCATCGAATAACGAGCGTGGCGCTCACCTTGTGCCAACAACTCAGCCGAGCGATATCTTCCAGTTATTTGTCCTGATAAAGTAGGGGAAAACATCAAGTTGGCAATCATTCGTGCGTCCCAAGAAAAGCTTGTCAATTCTGGCAGCTCAACACGTACGTCGGGATATAGCGGATTTTCATACACCGAACCGTCCAGTTTGTTGTAGTACATGTTCAAGGTAGAAGTCAGATTCAGAATTTTGAACAATTTATTTCGCGAAATCAGCTCCACACCAAAGTCATGTTCTTTGGTCAGGTTCATAAAAGTGCTTTCCATCTGTCCGTTCCGGATAAAGCTGACCCGCTCGATGTCGTCATTGTTAAAGCGATAATAAAGCGACGAACTGAGTGTATGGTCGTCCCAATTTTTAATGTAGTTCAGCTCAAATGCGGAGGTTATTTCCGGTTTTAACGCCGGATTCCCATAACTGATATTCGTCGAGTCTGAATAGTCTCGGAATGAGTTAATCATCCGTCCGCGCGGGCGGTCAATTCGGCGCGTATAGTTCAATTGAATCTCGTTGTTATTGGGTAGCGAATAAGCTAGATACACACTCGGAAACAACTGGAAATATTTGTTTTCAACGGGTTGCTTGCTATTCTCAGACGGAGCAGGAGTGGTGGTTGAACGGCTGAAGAAATATTCCCCCCGCAATCCGGCTTGCGCCGAAAAATTATTTATCCTTGTACCGTAAGTCCCGTACAACGCGTGGATTTGTTCGTCGTAGTCAAATTTATTGTAGTAGGCTTCAATAGGCTTATTGCGTATAAAATCATAGGCATCGGCTTCGCTTAGGCGTTCGTTCCAACGGCTACTCCATCCCAACTCCATTCGATTATTGTCTGTAAACTTCCAAGTAAAATCTGATTTTGCTTCAAATCTACCATTGTTCCCATCTGCTTGCTGCTTTATATCTTGCTCATTATCGGAGATAAGCTTGTCGATGTGCTGATAATGCTGCGTAGACAAATTGCTATGAGTGGAGTAAATTAAGTTTGTCATCAAGTTCGAACCTTTATCATCAAAATCAATTTTATGATATAGGTTAAAGTTGCTCCCTTGATGCTTGTGTGAACCTTTATTTAAACGGTAGTAATCACGTAATTTTGTATTCGACGCTTTATGCATCAGCAAGTAATCGGTTTCGGTGTCTATAGTTGGTGTACCCATATGTCCCATGCCACCAATTCCGATGGAATTCCTATCATTAATACGATAATCCACGCCGGCTCTAAAAAACACACCACCCATATTAAATGTGTTTGTACTGTTTTGCGTCAACTGCGTTGTGTCACCGTTATTGTAGTTCAGACGGTCAGTAAATCCTTTCCCGAATCTACGCCTTTGTCTATAGCCAATATTGGCATACACATCAAATTTTCCAACGTTGTAATTGATACTCGCTCCAGCGTTGTATCCTGGTTTACCATTTGAGAGCGTAGCTCCGGCGGAAACGCTTCCATAATAACCGGATTTTCGGTTTTTCTTCATTACCAGATTTATAATCCCGGCAGTTCCTTCGGGGTTGAATTTCGCCGAGGGATTAGTCATTACTTCGACGCTTTCCAGGTTCTCAGCCGGCATTTGTTGCAAGATTTGGGCACGGTTGTCGGCAGTTAATCCGGATGGTTTTCCATCAATCCAAATCTCTACGCTGGAATTATTCCTAAGTGAAATATCACCTTCACTATCGACTTCTATAGCGGGAATGTTTTGAAGCACATCCGTAGCAGAGCCACCTGCTGAAGCGATATTTTGGTCAACACTGAATACTTTTTTGTCTATATCAAAGCGCATCTGCATGCCCTGCCCAATTATTTGCACTTCTTTTAGTTCTTGTGCATTTTCTTTCAACAGGATATCACCCAACGAAAGTTCTACGTCTTGTACTTTCAGTTTGTCGGAATATGACACGTATCCTACAAAGCTGATGCTCAATTCGTAATCTCCACGCTGAATATTAGAAATATTAAATACACCAAACTCATCGGTCAAAGCTCCACCTACGGTTTTTTGAGTAGAAGGATTGACTATAGATACGATTACAAATTCAATAGGTTGGCGGTTGGAAGCGTCAATAACACGGCCGGTAACTGTAACTGCCGAAAAAGCAGGTAAAAACAAAAAAGTTAGAAAGAATCCAAGAACAAACCGTTTCATAAAGATGTTTTTTGAACACTGAAAATAATCCAGCAAAAATTTATAACTAAGAGATAAGACAATTAAGTCGAGCAAAAGTTTAAATTCTACCCAAAATTTAATTGTTTATCGCAATAATTAACCAAAAACATCATTGATTTGTTCTTTGTTGCTTATTTTTTTAATGTATAGTTATCGATTTCACTTAATAATGTTTTAGCCGTGTTTATTTCTAAGAATGTCGTTCCAAAATCACCGCTCCTAGGTCCGCTTAGGTAGCAAAGGATATCATCTTCTTGGATAATATTACGTTTAATTAGATTTTGAAGAAGCGTAGAAAAATACGTTTTTTCATCTTTTAGAAGTTCTTCTTTATAATACGAATACACTCCATACGACAAAGCAAGCTCTCGTGAAGTGCGTTCTTTATAACAAAATGCGATTATCATATCGGAACTTCGATAAGATGCTAATGTGCGCGCCGTTCGCCCGCTGAACGAGTCTGTTATCAACGCCTTGATGTCGATATTGGCGCCGGCTTCGGCAGCAGCATGTGCCAAAAAGGCAGAAATATCTCCCCGTCCGTATGCAATCGGGATGTCATTTTCGGGCATTTTGGTTTTTTCGGCTTCGAGCACAATTTTCGACATGGTTCGCACCGCTTCTATCGGATATTTTCCGCTGGCAGTCTCTCCGCTAAGCATCAATGCATCAGTTCGGTAGTAAATGGCATTGGCAACATCAGTAACTTCTGCACGGGTCGGGCGGGGGAACTCAATCATCGAATGAAGCATTTGTGTGGCAACAATGACCGGCTTGTGAGCCTGCACACATTTGCGAATAAGTTTACGCTGAATACCGGGGATACGCTCTTGCGGAACTTCAATCCCTAAATCGCCACGAGCTACCATGACGCCGTAGCAATGCTCTATAATCTCATCAATATTATCTACACCGTCCTGATTTTCTATCTTCGCTATGATTTTTATTTCGCTGTTATGTTTGTCAAGAATTTCTTGAATATCAATTAAATCTTGCTTTGAGCGAACAAACGAATGTGCTATAAAATCAAGGTTTTGCTCAATGGCAAAAAGTATATTTCGGCGGTCTTTATCGGTTATCGAAGGCAGGTTGATGCGTACACCGGGCACGTTTACACTTTTCCGACTTCCAAGTGAGCAGTCATTTTGAACAACGCAGGTCAGATGCTCATCATTTTTAGATACCACTTTCAAGTCAATTTCACCGTCGTCAATCAGCACTTCGTCGCCTACATGCAAATCTCGCACAAAATGTGGATAGCTTACTGTAATACATTCTTTGGTTGAAATGCTATTTATATCACCCTTTATTTTTATCAATTCACCGGCCTTGAGTTCTATCTTGTCATTTTCTGCCACAGTAGTACGTACTTCGGGACCTTTTGTGTCAATCAAAAGCGGAATACGAAGGCTTACTTCGCGCACATTATTGATGATTTTCATAAAACCGGCTCGGTCTAAATGTGCTGAATTCATTCTCACCACATTCATTCCTTCTTCGTACAGCTGACGAATGAAGTCCACATCGCAACGTTTATCGCTGATGGTAGCTACTATTTTAGTAAACTTTTCTTGTTTCATTTGTTTTATTCGTATTGGTTGTGCTTCGCGCATTATTTGACAAAACCCATCATCAATGCAGTTACTGCTAACTTATATGAATCCAACCCAAAACCCACAATCACCCCTTTGCAAACTTCGGAAAGGTAAGAGTGATGACGGTAGCTTTCTCGGGCAAAGACATTGGATATATGTACTTCGATTACAGGTGTTTGAATAGCTCGAACCGCATCGGCAATGGCGATTGATGTATGTGTGTAAGCACCTGCATTGAGAATAATTCCACCAAAATTAAATCCAACTTCGTGAAGTTTATTGATGATTTCGCCTTCTACGTTGGACTGAAAATAACTCAGCTCCACTTCGTTGTATTCGGATTTCAACTCAGTTAAAAAGCTTTCAAAGTCTTGACTCCCGTACAAGGACGGCTCTCTTTTGCCCAGTAAGTTGAGATTGGGTCCGTTAATGATGAGTATTTGCTTCATGCGACTGTTTTTTCTACAAAAATACGAAATAAATACGAGTTTGCAGCCATTCCAGCTAACAACTAAAAAACTTAACAGATTTATAATATCCTGCGTTTAATCCCAATTTATTTGTACTTTTGCTTTCGGAATGGAAAAACGAAATTCAATACTGCATCGGTTCAAGCCCGGCATCCCCAAACGTGCCTTGCTGTTCTTGGCAGGTGGGGTATGGACTTTTGCCGGCGTAATGTTGCTCCTACGCGGCGGAATGATGCTTTTTGATGATACGAACCGGCTCGCTGTCAAGCTGATTGCTTGTACTATTGCCGGTGGATTTTTTTATTATTTTTTGTTCGATAAAATTTCAGCAAAGCACACCAACCGCATTAAAAATCTTCCCAATAATTACCCTTGCGCATTTTCATTTTTTAACTGGAAGGGCTATCTGATGATGGGACTGATGATTACAATGGGCATCGTACTGAGAACAACGGCAGTCATTTCACCAAAATACCTGGCTCTGATGTATATTACAATGGGTATTCCGCTGTTTATCTCCGCTGTTCGCTTTTATGTGAACGGAATCAACTACCACAACATAGACATTTGATATAAATTTGCTACAATCATCAACCCCAACTAATTATGTCAAGAACTATACCCAGAAGAAAAGAAGACATCGGACGTTCACCGTACGAAATGGTGTTCAGAGGACTGAAAAAAACAGACCACGCCAGCATGTTCGTGATGGATTATAACTCAAATGCACTGAACGAAGCTGAAATAAAAGAGGTGGAGGAGCTGACCCCATTAATAAAATCAAAGTCCACCACTTGGCTGAACGTAAACGGATTAGATAACTTGGAACTGATGGAGAAACTGGTAGCTGCATTCGGCATCGACCAAAACATCATGGCTGATATCATGAACCCATTGATACGCCCAAAAGTACAGGAGTTTGAGAACGGACTGTTCGTAACCCTTAAGATGCTCCAAATCAACAAAGAGAATAAACTCTCTGCGGAGAATTTAAGCCTGCTTGTGCTGGATAAATTCATCATCTCTTTTCAGGAATCCGGCGGAGACGTATTCGACCCCGTTCGTGAACGAATACGGAGACACAAAAGCAAAATTCGAACAAAAGGCGCTGATTATCTATCATTTGCACTACTCGACGTGGTAATTGACAATTACATCTACATCCTGAGCCTGCTGGGCGAACGCATTGAAAACTTGGAGAACCGAATGACCGACACGTTTGACAAGCAGATGCCTACTATCATCACCAGTTACAAACAAGAACTCAACTACCTGCGGCGAATCATCAAGCCGACACGCGAGATGATACTCACACTTGCGAAAATGGAAACGGAATTTATTCAAAAATCAAACCGGGTCAATTACAAAGAACTACAAGACAATATCAACGAAGCCAACGAATTAGCAGACAGCTACCGCGAAATGCTTTACGACCTGCTGAATATCTATCATTCGTCTGCCACCACGCGCCTAAACGACATCATGAAACTGCTAACCATCATCTCCGTAATCTTCATCCCGCTAACATTCATCGTCGGCGTGTACGGAACGAACTTCAAATACTTTCCTGAAATTAACTGGCGCTATGGGTACTTTGCCATGTGGGGGCTAATGATTCTTGTAGCGGCATTCATGATATGGTACTTCAAAAAGAAGGATTGGTTCTAACCAACAACGCACCACAAACACTTTAAATAACACACGCACAATGACTTATACCCCTATAACACCTAATCAGATTGGGATTTATTATCTGCACGACATCAATTTGAAAGAAATCGTGGAGTTTATTGATTGGCGGTTCTACTTTCTGGCTTGGAGGTTATCCGGACGGTATGAAGGGATTGAGCAAGCTCACCACTGCCCTGCCTGCCAAGCGAAATGGCTGACTCGGTTTGATGCTAAAGACCGTCCGAAAGCCGAGGAAGCACTAAAGCTCTTTAGCGATACGCAAGAGGTGCTGCACGATGTAGTAGAAAACAACCGACTAAAAATCAATGCGGTTTATGCGCTTCTACCTGCTTATTCCGAAGACGACAACATCGTGATAGAAACCGAAGGCGGCAAAATTACGTTACCTACATTGCGCCAGCAGAAACCTTCTGCAGATGGATTCTGTTATTCACTTTCCGACTTTTTGGCAGAGAGAAACGATTTCTTGGGAGCATTTGCCAATACCGTGCTAGGAGCCAATGAGATGGCGAAAGCGTATGAAAAGAAGGAAGAATTGTACACAGCTATCGTGATAAAAACCCTTGCTGACCGTCTTGCCGAGGCTACTGCCGAGTGGCTGCACCGGAAAGTACGTACGGAATTTTGGGGCTACACGCCGAATGAGAACCTATCTGTGAAAGAAATGCTAAAAACAAAATACAAAGGCATCCGCCCGGCAATAGGTTATCCATCTCTACCAGATCAGTCCATTATTTTTGAAATGGATGAAATTTTGAAATTCAACAAAATAGGTGTATCATTAACCGAGCACGGCGCTATGTATCCCAACGCGTCAGTTACCGGACTTTACTTTGCACATCCGATGTCGCGCTACTTTGCGATAGGAAAAATAGACGATGAACAATTGAATGACTATGCCCGTCGAAAAGGAAAAACAACGGATGAAATGAGAAAGTGGCTGAGTGGAAACCTTTAAAACCCCCTAAATCCAGGATTTAGGATAAACTTTTTTATTATCTACTTATATTTATTATAATTAATGTACAAGCAGTTCTTAACATTTAAATTTGAGTTTACCTACAGCAGACCAACTTCGTAATTCGGGCAATTATCTAATCATCTTACGCTAAAAATCCATTAATCTAAAAATGAAATACATCTTTATTATACTAATTCTTCCACTGTGGCTGAGTTTGGTAATTTACACATTTATACGTGGCAATCAGTCCTTTGCAACTATACCTGCTGTAAGGTGGATTTACATTTCAGTAATGACCTTTTCCTTCTTTTCGCTTTTTGTCGGAATGTTCCTAAGCGATTTCTTACCACCTTTACCAGCAAAATTTATCTGCTTTATTGGATACAGTTTTCTGATACTTTCCAGTTACCTTTTTTTATCATTTTTGTTGGTTGATATTATCCGTTTACTTAATCATTTTTTTCACTTCATTCCTGATATAACTAAATTTAGAGCATGGTCGGGTGTTTTTATTTTTGGAATAGTTATCATGACAATGGTTATCGGGAACATCAGATTTAACAATCCACAAACGGTAAATCTTGACATACAATCTTCCAAACCGTTACAAAACAAGGAGGTGAAAATTATAGCTATCAGCGATGTTCATCTTGGAAGTTATATTGACAAAAAACGGCTGACAAAATACGTAGAGATGATAAATTCGCATAATCCGGATTTAGTGCTTATTGCCGGCGATTTAATTGACCGCTCATTGAAACCCGTGATTGCTCAAAAAATGGATGAAGAACTACGGCAAATCAATGCTCCGTTTGGTGTGTATGCTGTAGAAGGCAATCACGAGCATTACGGTGAAGGTAGCAAAGCAATTGCTGACTTTTTCCAAAAATCCGACATCAAATTGCTAAAGGATAGCGTGGAACTGATTAACGGCAGCTTTTACCTTTTAGGACGAAAGGATCACATCAACCCAAAAAGACTGGAAATCAATCAAATACTTCACAATATGGATGCTTCCATACCAACCATTTTACTTGATCACCAGCCTTACAATTTACACGAAGCAGAAGAAAACAATATCGATTTTCAATTCTCTGGTCACACACACAAAGGGCAGTTTTTCCCCATTAATTTAATTGTGAGTATGATTTTTGAAAAAAGCTACGGCTACCTGAAGAAAGGCAACACACACTATTATATCACGTCCGGATTAGGTATCTGGGGACCACAATATCGGATTGGAAGCCAGAGTGAACTGGTTGTAGTGAAGTTTAGATATTAAGGTTTTTTGGCTTTTAAAATAATTTGAATTAAAAAGTATTACTCCATCATCTCATCTACTCGTACAAACTCATAACCTTTTGCTGCCAGCGTTTTGATTAACAGGTCCAATCGCTTATAAAACTTATCTGTCCGATCAGGATGCGCTCCGATGTGAATCAATAGTAGAAAACCATTTAAAGAATGGTCTGCTTCGTACTGAAGAATATTGTTATAAATGGTTTCAGATGAGCGGTAGTTCTTCATGTCGGGTGTGGTGTAATCAGCGTGTGATACTGTGCCGGGCGTAAAGTTCACAACTTGCACTCCCATTTCTTTGCTCCAATCACTGATTTGCTGATTGTACCACTCAAAAGGCGGAATAAAGTACCGCGGACTTTCTATTTTCAACCCGATGTTCTCCATTGCCAAATAATTATCTTTCAAATCTTTTACAAAGGCATCTTTACTGACTAATGTTTTGTCCCGTTGCTCCCAATCGGCATAAAGCAAATGCTTGTCAGAGTGTGGCGCCATGTAATGCCCATTTTTTTGTAGCTTTCGAGATATTTTGGGGTATTTCCGATAGAAGTCGCCCGTTAAGAAAAAGCTCCCTTTAACTCGCCGCCTTTTCAAAGTTTTGGAAATGGTCTTGGCACCATCGGCAAATTCATGTCCCGTAAAAACCAGTGCAATCTTCTTTTCCATCGGGTTTCCACGCAGAATTCCACCTAAGACCCTTTTCTTCGCGGTCGCCTTACTGCTCAGATAGCCCAGGTAATAGGTCAGCGATGCCGTTCCGTCCATTGTGGGTTCATTGGTCGAATAGTCGGCAAAATCATCGTGATACACCACGTAATCCGACTGAAACGCTGCGTATTCGTCTTCTTTTGCCAGATGCACACCCCGCAACGACCTGAAAATTGGTGCATAAATAGGTCCATCTACAATTCCACCGGTAACCGGGTAATTCCGCAACTTCGTAAAAGCTGAGTGCGGGTCACTTGGCGTATCGCCGTGTACGGGATAGCCCACAATCATGCCCGTTCCCCACGGATTTACGCCGAAGAGCCAGTCGCGCATAGATGTTTCCATTTCCAAAAAGCTATCGTCACCTGTGAGCTCATGATAAAGTCGGCACTGAGTTATCAATCCCACAGTCAGATTGTTTGAGCACCAGATAAACGGCACGCCGTTCATAAAAGCATCACCCTCGGCACGTTCTTTCACTCGCTGCAATCCGCTTCGCATATTTCGGATAAACTCTTTGCTTACACGAGAATTTACATTTTGCTTTGCCAAGTGGTAATGTCCCAGATTAATAAAGGGATACCATTGGTAATGACGCGCCGAGTCTGCTCCCATCCACGGCGTAACAGGCTCTAAGCGACCGTAGTTTACCGCTTCATTGAGATTATCGATGGACTTTGTAATAGAGAATATTTCGGCTCCCGCCAATGTCATATCATCTGCCCAGTTGTCTTCTTCGTAGAAATAAGGTGATACACAGCAAGCCGTTTGGCACACGCCCGGGTTCTCCTTCCCTTTTCGGTAAGCATCTTTCGCCTTTTGCTCAATCATTTTAGCGAAATCGGGGTAATATCTTGCCAACACTTTGGAACCCAACGCAAAAGATGACGCATATTTTCCCAAAGTAGAAGCAAGTCCTGTACTTCGATTTTTATTTTCACGAAGTCCTTGCGGTTTCGGACTGCAAAAATAAACGGGTCGAGCCTTGCCTGCACCCCATCCGTAATCTACTTTCTGTTCCGAAGGTATAGTCATTCCGACATGGTCTCGATCATCTGCAAGCTGGTTGAAATAGGTATCCTTGTCCGGATTCATTTTTACCAGCCAGTCGAGTCCCCATTTTGCTTCATCTAAAATATCTGGAATTCCGTTTTCTCCTTCGTTCCCATTTGCATCGTATTTATCCCCGAAAGCATCGGGATGTTGTGTGTATGCAAAAAGCATTTGATAAACAGCATTAGCAGAAGTAGTTACGTATTGAAGGTAGTCGGAAGCATCGTGCCAACCGCCTTTGGTATCATAGTAAAGTCCGTCGCGTTTGCCTTCGGGATCGCCCACAGTTATGCCGTCGTTGGTGTGACAACTGTCTTTCAAGAAAGGATTATATCCGCAACGTTGCTGGCGCATGTATTTTAGCGGAATATCAGCTGCGCCGGCATAAATATCATCTCCGATTTTGAAAGGAACTGACACAACGTCATTCACTCGCACCACGTACGTTCCCGGGGTTTTAAATTCAGAAAAATATAAGCGTGCCGACGAGCTAAAAGCATGTTGCTTACCGGTTTGTTTTACTTTGTCCCCAAAATAGATCACACGTCCCGTGTTTCGGTCGAGCAACTCAAATTTTGAAATTTCATCAGTAGTTTTACTTACCCAAACTGCCACTTTTACATCGTCTTGCAAGTAGCCGATTTGATTGACACGTATCCAGGATTGAGCATTAGAGAATATTATGCAATAAAAGGCAATAGTGATAGTTGTTATTATTCTTTTCATCATATCATTTTTCTTGTTTTGCACGGCAAGTTAGAGAATAATTTTCATCTTTTTTTTCTAAAAAACTCCTTTACAAGTTTGGCGCATTCTTCTTTGAGCACGCCAGAAATCACTTCTGTTTTCGGATGAAGAGCATTTGGTGCAAAATGGCTGTAACCACGTTTTTCATCAGATGCTCCGTACACAATTCTACTGATTTGCGACCAACCGAGCGCCCCTGCACACATCACGCAGGGTTCTAACGTGACATAAAGAGTGCAGTCGGTCAAGTATTTTCCACCCAAAAAGTTAGCCCCGGCAGTAATTGCTTGCATTTCAGCGTGAGCGGTTACATCGTTGAGTGTTTCGGTAAGATTATGACCGCGTGCAACGATACGTCCTCCACACACAATCACTGCGCCTATCGGCACTTCACCGCGTATCAAAGCCTTGCGAGCTTCATCCAAAGCGTAGTGCATGTACTTTTCATCCAATCTTTCATTAGCACTACACATCTTCTTCCACTACCAGATTATCAATAATAAACTCTTGTCGCTCGTTCGTGTTTTTCCCCATATAAAACGAAAGCAAATCTTGCACAGCATCTTCACGGCGAAGTTTTACTTGCTCCAAACGGATATCCTTTCCGATAAAGTGCTTAAATTCTTCAGGGGAAATCTCTCCCAGTCCCTTAAATCGGGTTATTTCAGGTTTTGGCCCTAAACTTTTTATCGCTTTCAAACGCTCTTCCTCTGTGTAACAATAGCGGGTTTCCTTTTTATTCCGAACACGGAAAAGTGGTGTTTGAAGAATGTACACATGCCCTTTTTTAATCAATTCGGGGAAAAACTGTAAGAAAAACGTTATCAATAACAGGCGAATGTGCATTCCGTCCACATCGGCGTCGGTAGCCACGATGACATTGTTGTAACGCAAACCGTCTAAGCCATCCTCGATGTTTAGTGCCGCTTGGAGCAGGTTGAATTCTTCATTTTCGTACACCACACGCTTATTTAATCCGAAGCTATTCAACGGCTTACCCCGAAGACTGAAAACTGCCTGTGTGTTCACATCGCGGCTTTTAGTAATGCTTCCGCTAGCAGAATCGCCCTCAGTAATGAAGATAGCAGACTCCTGCATCAATTGATTTTTCGCTTCGTCTTTTACGCGTGTATCGTTGTAGTGATAACGACAGTCACGAAGCTTTTTATTATGAAGGCTTACTTTTTTTGCGCGTTCACGAGCCTTCTTCGTTACTCCGGCAATGGCTTTCCGCTCTTTTTCAGCCTCTAAAATTTTCTTATGCAGAATTTCTGCTGTATCAGGATTACGATGCATGTAGTTATCTAATTCCTTCTTTATAAAGTCATTGATAAACTTATTGACTGTAATTCCATCCTTCGAGATATTGGTTGAGCCGAGTTTTGTTTTTGTTTGGCTTTCAAAAACAGGTTCTTCCACGCCGATTGCAATAGCCGCTACTATTCCTCTTCGGATATCAGCCAATTCCATATTTTTATCGTAAAAGTCCTTCAACGTACGTCCGACGGATTCACGAAAAGCACTTTGATGCGTTCCTCCCTGTGTGGTATGCTGCCCGTTGACAAAAGAGTAATACTCTTCGCCGTACTGCTCAATATGTGTAATGGCTATTTCAATATCCTTGTCTTTCAGGTGGATAATTGGATACAAAGCTTCGGAAGTGAGATTTTCATTTAACAAATCAATTAATCCGTTTTTGGATAGGATTTTCGTTCCGTTAAAGTTTATCGTTAGCCCTGTGTTCAAATACGTATAATTCCGAAGCATGGTCTCAACAATCTCCTCATTATACTGATATTTTTTAAACATCTGTAAATCAGGCTCAAAACAAGTATACGTTCCTGTTTCTTTTTTCGGGTTTGGAATTTCTTCTTCTGAAATCAATGCGCCTTGTTTGAAAACAGCTCTTCGCCCTTTTCCGTCGCGGAAACTTTCAACTGTAAAAGTGCTAGATAGTGCATTTACCGCTTTGGTACCCACACCATTTAAACCTACCGATTTTTTAAATGCCTTAGAATCAAATTTTCCTCCCGTATTCATTACAGAAACAGCACGTACCAAGCTGTCCAAAGGTATTCCTCGACCGTAGTCACGCACCGAAACCACTCCATTTTCTTCTTTAATTTCAATTACTTTCCCATATCCCATCCGATATTCGTCTATCGAATTATCAATCACTTCTTTCAGCAACACGTATATGCCATCGTCACTGTGTGAGCCATCTCCTAGTTTCCCGATATACATTCCCGGACGGCGCCGCACGTGTTCCAACCCTTCAAGTGTTACAATATTTTCATCATCGTAAATCACTGTCCCTTTTTCTACTTCTTTTAATTCATCCATATCTATATTGTAAAAATTCTTTCTATTAAATTATTTAGTGCATTAAACAAAATATGCTTTATTTCAAGAGCTTATCTTAATTATCTTCTTAGCCAACTTTCCGGATTAACCATGGAACTGCCACGCCAAATTTGAAACTGTAATTCGGCTTGACCGCTTTCAGCATCAGTAAATATCTGCCCTATAGCCTGCCTTGCCGAAACTCTTTCTCCTTCACGCACATACACGCTTGATAGATTTCCATAAACGGTACGATAATTCCCGTGCTGAATAATAACAGCACTTCCGCTACCCGGCAATGCAAACCGGCGCGTTACAACTCCCTCGTACACGGCTCTGGCTTTTGTTCCGGATGGTGCGCGGAAATAAGTACCTTTATTGTTGATGGTAACGTGCCTTAATTCGGGATGTGGCTGCATACCAAATCTACCACTTATAACACCTCGATCAACGGGCCAAGGAAGACGTCCGCGATTATTGGCAAATCCACCTGCCAGCAGACTTTCTTCGCGTGTCATGGTTGATACAGCATCAGATGGACGGGGTTTTTCAACCGCTGGGGAAGTTGTCTTTGTCGGCGTTTCTTCGGGTGCAGTAGCTTGTGCCGTCGTTGTTTGCTGTGTTTCCGAAGGTTGAGTGGCAGATTTTGCGGTTTTCGAAGCATTTTTCTTTGCTAACGCTTCCGCTAATTTAGCTTCTTCGGCTTTACGTCTTACTTCAGCCGCTCTTCTACGAGCTTCCTCTGCTCTCCGCCTTGCTTCTGCTTTTCTGATTTCTTCAGCAATTACTTCTTGAATCCGATTGTCTATTTGATCTCTTTTTCGTTGATGCAGCCTAAATTCTGCCGTCAGCTTTTTCTCTTCTTTTTGCAATTCAGCATACAACACCTTTTCTTCGCCTTCCTCTTTTATCAGCTTGGCATTCTCAATTTCCTTGGCTTTTAATGCTTTTAATTTCTCCGCTTTATTTTGATCTAAGCTGGCAGTTTTTATTTCTATTTGCTTTTTCACTGACTCAATTTGCTTTACCTGCTCTTTTTTATAATCAGCAAATTCTTGCAAATATCGAGCTCTCCGCAGAGTTTGGTCAAAATTGCGAGCAGAAAGCAGAAACATCAGTTTTGAATAAGAATTTCGGTTCATCTGTGTGTTTTGAATCAGCTTGGCATAGTCTTGCTTTTGCTTCTCCAACTGTGCTTCCAAAGCTTTCCTTTCACTCGTTAACTTATCTATTTTTCTATTCAGTGCATTTATTTCCAAATTGTAAGAATTAATCAGCTTCTTTCTATCATTCATGTTTCTTTTCAACGTATTCAGGCGATTACGTGACTTTTTTTCGTCTTTTTTCGTTTGCTGTAAAAGTTTATTTGTTGCATTAATGCGCTCTTGAATCTCTTTTCGTTGTTTCCTAAGCTCACCAACGGTTTGAGCTTTTACTGAAACAAGTGAAACACAGAAAAAGCTGAATAATGTAAAAAGAAATATTAGTTTTCTCATGCGAAAAATTTTTATCTATTTTCGAAATAATGCATTGATATCACCTCTGCCGTAACGTGATAAGCTCATCGGTTTCATCTGAATGGGCACATCAAATTTTACTTCCTCTACTGTAAAATGAAACAAAGCTTTGGAAGTACCCCGAACACCATCAATATTTATTTTTTCAGGAAACACAAATCCGTCAAAGTCTTTGAAATTCGAATAACTGGTTTTCAAACACTTAGAATTATCGTTGGTCTGTAAAAGTACTTCGGCAATTCTACCCAATGCAAGGTCAACCGCCACTTCTTGATACATCGTTTTAGCCTGGACATGCAATGTATTATTGATTGAGTCATTAGTTTTCCAACTAAAATCATCGGGTGAAAAACCTCTTTTGCCGGAAACAAACAGGCGATTACTTATCAACGACTGAATGGCATCGTAATTTACAATAACCCCAAAACGGCTTTTAAAAATACCGTAATTACTTTGGTAGTATCTTTTATTAGCTTTGTCAATCACAAGCATTTCCGTTGGGGTCATTTCCAGCTTAAATAGTTCGACACCAAAAAAAGGCTGAATTGACAAATGAATGGCTGAGTCCGAGACTATTTTGCAGGAAGCTTTCACATCCAACTGACGTTCCTTAAAATCGACAAAAATTGACATTTTACTGGCATTGGCAGTACGGAACGCCGGCTGATTTTTCTGAATCAGCATAACCATTTCACTCGGTGTGAGTGTATGGTCAGCTTCCAACATAGGTTGTTCTTGCTTAGGAATTGATTTAGACGTTTTACATGCCGCAAACAGTGAAATTATAAGCAATAAAACCAGAATATTTTTTATTTTTAATAAATTTCTCATAAATTTTCTACATTAGCTTTTTCTATTTTTAATTTAATATCAGCATTTTCGCTATTGACAGAAAGTGCTTTTCCCCACATTTCAAGCGCTTTTCCCTTATCGTTCAAAGCCGAATAAATATCTCCGGCATGGTCATAAATCACATCAGACTCCTCATCCTCTTTCATGTTGCTCACAGCCTTGTCGATGTATAATTTTGCAAGGGTGTAATTACCTTGCTGATACAAAATCCATGCATATGTGTCCAGAAAAGTACTGTTGTTGGGCTCTAACTCGACAGTTTTGCCACTCATTCTCTCGGCTTTACGCAAATCTTTTTTTTCTTCCGAAAGAAAATACGCATAATTATTCATCACATACACATTTGTTGGGTTTAGTTCCAGCGCTTTTTCGTAACTTTCAAAAGATTTATCTCTTTTTTCTAACCTATAATAAATGTCACCCATTTGCGCATAAAAACTTCCTATTACCAGACTATTTGCCGATGCTTCTAAGTTTTTAATTGCCAATTTGTTGACATCAAGAGCTTCTTCATATTTCTCTTGCTGAAATAGTGCAATGGAACGGTAGAAATAAAGTTCCGCAAGCTCAGGTACTTCTTTTATACCCCGTTCAGTAAAATTCAGCACACCGATAGTATCCTGTTTTTCACTTAATATCCGCAACCCGGCTTCCCAAGCTCCTTGATTTTTAGGATTGATGTTAATCAGATTTTCCAGTTCGGCAAGCGCTTCTAATTCTCGCTTTTGGTTTTGAAGAAACATGGCATAGTAAGCATATGGCTTTTCTTCCAGTGGATACATATCAATCAGCATTTTGAAAAGCGCTTCGGTTTCACCAATATTCTGCTGGTTAGCAAGTAGCCTGTCTACATATTCTCCAAGAATCTCCATCTTTATTTCCGAAGGTAAGCGCGGATTTTTCAGTGCTGATACGATTGACTCTACCGCTTTATCAGGTTGATTTTGAGTATTATAATAATTTGCCAATGAAACATACACAAAAGGATTATCCGGCTCATCTTTTCCCACCTGCTGATAGATTTCGAAAGCCTTTTTGGGATGCTTCTGTTCCAAATAAATATCACCCAAAAGCACCTTATATCGAGCTTCTTTGGGGTATTTGGCAATCAGCTTATTGAATTCATTAACTGCTTGTTTTTCTTTATTGAGAATAGTATAAAGTTGAAATTTTTCAAAAGTCAGATACTCGTTTATCCCGATGAATCTTTCAAGTTGATTCAATGCTCTGATAGCTTTGTCATACTCGCCTGTCTGCTTATAAAGCGACGTGAGTATCGTGAAAACTTCTTCACGCATCGGATAGTGCTTTTTCAGCTCCAACGCCTGTTCTATGGCAGCCTGATTCTGTTCTCGACCGGAAAGAAGCGTGATATACTGCACGCGATACCACCAGTTTTTGGGACTTGATTCCACCGCTTTTTTCAGTGCCTGCGATGCTAATGGTAGTTCATTCATCCGGGCGTACAGCATCCCGATTTCTGCCTGTGCCGAACCATTTGTTGAATCAATTTCAAGGCACATACGCAAAGCCTCCAACTGCGCATCGAACTCACCAATATCGCGAAGACGATTGGCTTCAAAGAAATAGTAATCGAAGCGAGCCTGTTCGTCAGCTGTCAATGGATTACGCACATCAGCCGCCTGCGTTTCAGTAAAGAAACCCAAAGAAATTGATGATAACAGAGCTAATATAATGAATTTCAATTTCATTTTTCCCCAGTATGTCCGAACCCGCCTTCACCACGTTCAGTTTGCTCCAAATCTTTTACTTCCACCCACTCGGCTTTTTCGTGCTTCGCAATAATCATTTGACAAATTCGCTCACCATCACTTATCAGGAATGGCTCGGCAGACAAATTGATGAGTATCACGCTAATTTCCCCTCGGTAATCAGCATCAATCGTTCCGGGCGAGTTAAGCACGGTTATCCCTTTTTTAATTGCCAATCCACTCCTCGGGCGTATCTGTGCTTCAAAACCTTCAGGTAACTCAATGTACAAACCCGTTGGTATCAATTTTCGCTCCAAGGGCTTAAGCTCAATGGATTCACTAATATTTGCACGCAAATCCATTCCAGCAGAGAATGCTGTGGCATAATTCGGCAAAGCATGTTTTGAGCGGTTTACTATTTTAATTCGCATAAAATTCTGAACTTAGGGTAGATATATTTATTAACTTGCAAAGTTACAAATATAAATTGTGAAAGAATAAAAAATAATTTATAGAAAATAAAAATGTTTTATTTCTACCAAAAAGTAATTATCTTTGTTGATTCTATTAAAACACCAGATGAGAAAAATTGTTTTTGCCACACATAATGCGCATAAGCTGGAAGAAGTGAAGATGATTTTGCGCGGGACAATTGATGTGGTCGGATTAACTGACATCGGATGCACGGAAGACATCCCTGAAAATGCTGATACGCTCGAAGGAAATGCTTTAGCAAAAGCTATGTATGTGCATGAAAAGTATGGTTTCAGCTGCATAGCCGACGACACCGGGCTAGAAGTAGATGCGCTGGATGCTGCACCCGGAGTGTTATCGGCACGATATGCCGGTGAACCTTCTGACTCAGCGAGAAATATAGAAAAATTATTGCGTGAAATGGAAGGAGCTACCAATCGAAATGCCCAATTCCGTACCGTGATTGCTTTTGTAGCAGACGGTGTTCCTAAGTTTTTTGAAGGTGTCATTAAAGGCAAAATTGGGTTTGAAAGATGTGGAGAAAAGGGATTCGGGTATGACCCCGTCTTCATTCCCGCAGGGTACGAAAAAAGTTTTGCACAAATGGACGCATCCTTGAAGAATAAAATTAGCCATCGAGCTTTGGCTATCAAAAATTTTAAATGTTTTATAAAAAACCTAAATCAATAAATATCAAATAACTCAACAATAAAAACCGAGAAAATCTGTTTTTAAAATACTTAATTTTAATATACTTAAATAATATGACAAAAAAAACATTTTTGTTTGTTATCCTACTAGTTATATCTTCTACACTTCAAGCACAGGTTGCCATGGGAAAGTGGCGAACCCACTTTGCTTATAATAATACTGACCAAATTGCCCAATCGGAAAATAAAGTATTCGCTGTAAGCGATGGCTCGCTTTTCTCTATCGATAAAAGAGACGGAAGCATGGAGTTTTACAGTAAAGTGACCGGATTGAACGGCACGGTCATTTCAAAAATTGACTATAATGAAGCCCACAAAGTTCTTTTAATTATTTATAATGATGGGAATATTGACTTTCTTTCGCCCGATGGTGTAAAAAATCTTCCTGACTTCTACAACAAGCAAATGAGTGCTGATAAAACTGTGCATCACATTCATTTTCACGAAAACAAGGCTTTTCTTTCTTGCAATTTTGGCATTATCACACTAAATATGCAGAAAGTGGAAATTCAAGACACCTATTATATTGGCGATAATGCTTCAGAAGTTAAAGTGCTAAATACAACAATTCACAATGAGAATATTTATGCAGTTTCTGAAACTGATGTTTACACAGCTTCAGTATCTAATCCGCATTTGATTAGTTATGAGTCTTGGAGTAAAATGTCGGATCTACCCGGGATTGATAATTTTCAAAAATTAGTAAGCTTTGGTGATAATTTGGTGCTTCTCAGAAGTGGAAAACTCTACAAAAAAGACTCATCCAACACATGGAGTGATTTAGATGTTTCTACGATTTACAAAGAAATTACTGTGTCTGATGCTTATCTGATAGGATATACAGATACAGAAGCGTTTGTTTTTGACGGACAGTTCTCTAAAACACAAATAACCAGCTTGAATACGATTAAAGATGGTATATACGACAACAACACTTCAAAGTTCTGGTTTGCTGGTGATTCAAAGGGAGTAGCAGAGTATGTGCTGAATGGAGAAGAGAATTCTACCAACTTTTATTTGCCGAATGGACCGGCTGTGAATATACCGTATAAGTTGAAGTTTGCGGGAGAGAGGTTATTTGTGTTGCAAGGTGGAAGATGGGCTGCCCAATATCTAAGACCTGGGATTGTGATGATTTTTGAAGACAACAAATGGAAAAATCTCAGCAATTTACCCATCCAGTCAATAACGGGAAAGCGGGTACTCGACTTTATAGATATTGCTGTAAATCCTGAGGACAAAACTCATTTTTATATCAGTTCGTATGGAACTGGAGTTTTTGAATATAGAAATGACGAGTTTTATAAATGGCACAATATTGACAACAGTACAATAGAGTCAGTTTTTCCTGGTTCATATATGTACATGAGGATGGGCGGAGGTACTTACGATGTTGATGGCAATATCTGGTTTTCAAATTCAATGGTCAACAGCTCTATTCAAGTACTCAAAAAAGACGGTACGTGGACTAAATTTAATTCCCCAATACTACAAGGAGCAACTTTAGGGAACATACTGATTTTAAATCAAGATAAAAACATTAAGTGGCTTTTGAAACATCGGGTGCCGGCCGGTTTTGCCGTAATAAACGACAATGGCACAGTTGACAACCCTAATGACGACCAATATATTTTCCACTCATCTTTCCCTGATCAAGATAAAAACGTAGATATTGCACCCACAGTGTATTTCTGTTTAGTGCAGGACAAAAACGGGATAGTATGGGCAGGGACAGACAAAGGTCCACTGATTTTCAACAATCCCCAACGAGCATTTGAAGCTGATTTCACAGCCACAAGAATAAAGATTCCAAGAAATGACGGTACTAATTTAGCTGATTATTTATTGGAAAACGAACAAATAAATGCCTTGGTAATCGATGGTGCAAACCGTAAATGGATTGGAACTGAGAATACAGGAGTTTATCTTGTATCTGAAAACGGACAGGAAACCATCCACCATTTTACGACTCAGAATAGCCCATTAATTTCGAATACAATTTTATCAATTGACATAAATCCTGTAACCGGAGAAGTGTTTTTTGGTACGGGGAACGGATTGATGTCCTATCAAAGTGATGCTGCTAACGCTGAAAGTGTTTTTAAAAACACTCATGTTTATCCCAATCCGGTAAGAGAGGATTTTTCCGGCGTTATAACTATTGCAGGTTTAATAGAAAACTCCGCTGTTAAGATTACTGATGCTGCAGGAAACCTTGTTTGTGAAACAAAATCAAATGGTAGTATTGCAACATGGGACGGCAGAAACAAATTTGGTCAAAAAGTAAGTACTGGCATTTATTTGGCACTTTGCATTTCTCCTGACGGACAAGAGAGCGCAACTGTAAAAATCCTTGTTATCAATTAATTGTCATGCATTTTTCGCATAATATTGAAAACAGATATTCGACATTCAAAAAGGTAATACCAACTCTTGTATTGTATTTATTTATCAACGGACTGTTTGTTTTGAAATATGTCGGAAGGACTCAATACTCTCCAGTTGTTGCATTGGTTTTATACATTTTTGCAATACTTCTTTTCTTTCTGTCTTTTAAGTTCCTCTTTCGAGGGGCAAGTAAAAAAAAGCTCATCAACAGCCTAATAGGACTACTCAGCATTATATCTATTACAATTAT
>JAAYSS010000113.1 GCA_012518275.1 Bacteroidales bacterium | reverse complement strand
TTGACAGTAAAAAGGCTGATGACACCATTATTGGCATTCAGAAAAAAATTAAAGAGCTGGAATACAATCTTAAAAACTTGGTGGAATTCACCATTTTCTGGTTCCAGAATTTGAAAGAAAAATACGGAAAAAATTTCCCACGGAAAACGGAAATTCGTAGTTTCAATACAATTGAGGCAACCAAAGTTGTGGTAGCCAATGAGAAGCTGTACGTTAATTATGAAGAAGGGTTTATCGGGACGGGACTCAAAAAAGATGAGTTTGTGTGCAATTGTTCCGATATTGATGATATTATCGTGTTTTTCAAAGATGGTACGTATAAAATTGTGAAAGTAGATGAGAAAATTTTTGTTGGAAAAAATATTCTTTATCTGAATGTTTTCAAGAAAAATGATAAGCGTACTATTTACAATGCTGTGTATCGAAGTGGAAAAAAAGGACCATTTTATATTAAACGCTTTGCTGTAACCGGAATTACGCGCGATAAGGAATATGACCTTACGAAAGGAGAAGAAGGTTCTCGTGTGTTTTATTTTACTGCCAATCCGAATGGTGAGGCTGAAGTGATACGGGTTACCTTGAAGCCAAAACCACGATTAAGAAAATTGGTGTTTGAGAAGGATTTTAGCGATATCGCCGTTAGAGGACGACAAGCACAAGGAAATATTTTAACAAAAAAAGCGGTTCATCGGATTACGTTGAAACAAAAAGGAGGTTCGACACTTGGTGGACGTCATGTGTGGTTTGATTGGGATGTGTTGCGCTTGAATTACGACAAGCGAGGAGACTATCTTGGTGAGTTCTCAGGTGAAGATTTGGTCTTGGTTATTACAACGAATGGTGAATATCGCACTACAGACTTTGATTTGAGTAATCATTTTGAAAGTAATGTCTTAGCGGTAAAAAAATACAATCCGGATAAAGTATGGACTGTGGTATACTATAATGCTGATCAAAAGTATTACTATCTGAAGCGTTTCCAGTTGGAGCCGTCGGATAATTTATTGAGTTTCTTAGGAGATAATCCCGACTCAAAATTAGTGTTAATATCCGGTAAAACCTATCCGAGAATTGAAGTTGTGTTCGGTGGTGAGGATGCATCTAAAGAAGCGTTAGATGTTGATGCTGATGAGTTTATTGGTGTAAAAGGTTTTAAAGCAAAAGGTAAGCGCCTGACAACATACGAGGTGGAAGAAATAAATGAGCTGGAACCAATACGCTCGAAATCGGAAAAGGAAACAGGAAAAAATGAGGATAGTGAATCAGATAAAATAGAAGATACTAATGATGATTCTAAATCTGATAAAAAAACAGCGGATGCGAATGAAGAGGCATCAAACAAAAATGAAGAAAAAATAAATCCCAAAAAGCTAATTGATGATATTACAGGTCAGATGTCGTTATTCGATGATTAATGGTTGAAAAAGATAAAAAATCCCGAATTGCGTAGCAGTTCGGGATTTTTTATAACTTCTAAATTTTTAGAATTGATTTAGTAGGCGTGGTTATCTTTCTGATTGATTTCATCAATCGTTGTATGAGTCTTTTCAAGAGCTCTCCATGCGTAGAAAATATACGCCATTACAAACGGGATAAGCAGTGAAACCACCGCCATTACTTTTAGTGTATAGTAGCTTGACGATGAATTGAATATTGTTAATGAGCTTTGCAAATCGTAAGTGGAAGGGTAGTAGGCGGTGTTATTGAAACCGGCAGTTAAAAGTAAAGTGGTTACAGTAATCACCGTTCCAATTCCGGTAAACCAAATACCTTTTCTCCATGATTTTTTTATAATTGAGAAAATAATACCGTAAAGTACGCCCACTATTCCAAGCAGAAGCAAAATAAGCAAAGCCGGAACTTGTATCAAATTGTTAAAATATTTGTACTGTTCCAATGAAACGGTGCCGGTAGCAGGATCAACAGCAAAACCTTTTCCCGCCAAAGTCCAAATCAAGAAAGCAAGGAAGAACACTAAAAACGGAATAGCATTCACCACAAGTGCTTTGTCCAGCCTGCCTTCAATTTCAGCATTGCTGATGCGGTTTTTGAAGAAAAGAACAGCTTGCGTGCGAGCCAGAAAAAATACGGCTAAGCCCAGCAACCATACCCTGAGGTCTGAGAAAAGTAGCTCTAATCCGTGCCAAGGACTTTGCCATTGGCTAATAATCGGTGCAAACTGTCCGGAAAACTCTGCGATATTGGCCTTGTTCACAAGGAATTGAGAACCTGTGAAAAACGTTGCGATAGCCGCACCGAGCAGAAAAGTACCAATAAGTCCGTTATAAAAAAGAAAACCGCGGTACGCGTTACGTCCGAAAAAGTTTCCCGGTCTATTTTGATATTCATAGGATACAGCTTGCAATATAAAGCAAGATAAAATCAGCATCCAAACCCAGTAGGCACCGCCAAAGCTGGTAGAGTAAAACAGTGGAAATGAAGCAAAAAATGCGCCCCCGAACGTAACCAACGTAGTGAAGGTATATTCCCATTTTTTCCCGAGTACGTTCACGATAAGTCGGCGCTCATCTTCTGTTTTACCTAATGAACTAATCATTGTCTGACCACCTTGAACGAACAGTAAAAAAGATAATAGTCCGGCTAACAGTGATATCAGAAACCACCAATAATGTTGAAGAAATGAATATGTTATCATAAGAATAAAATTTTAATAGTTAAATACAAGTAGCTTTTATCAATTTCAGCGTACAGAATCTTTGGTTTCTGACAGTTGATTCTCTATTTTGGGTCCTTTCTTAATTTGTTTTACCATAATTCCGATTTCAGCAATAAGAAGCCCTGTAAATAATACAGCAAATAGTACAAACGTAATTACAACCGACGAAGTCTGCAATCCGGAAATAGCAGCCTGTACAGGCAAAATGTCCTGAATAGTCCAAGGCTGTCGTCCCACTTCTGCGACAATCCATCCGAGTTGTCCGGCAAGGTATCCGAGCGGGATAAAGAGAATGAAAATCCACAGCAGCCAGTTGTATTTCGACAGCATATCTTTCCATTCCATATACATGGCAACTATGAAAATAAGTAGAAATGCCCCGCCAAGAATCACCATCAAGTGGAACGAGTAGAATACCAACGGTACATTTGGTATGGACTGCTCAGGCGATGTCAAGTATCCGTAGCCGAAATTTTTATAATTGGCGTCGAGTACGGCTTTATGTTCAGCCATAGCCGCAGTATCTTTTGCAGCTTCGGCTTTCTTGAAGTTGCTCAGAGCAATCTGTGCAGTTTGTCCCATTTTTTGTTTTTCTTCAAATGAAAGCGCCACTGTGCCGTCGGGTTTGGTATAGCCCCCTTCAATAATGTTTCTGATGCCCGGAACGTAATGATCGGCATCGCCGAAAGCAATCCAAGAAAGCATTTTCGGCAATCTCATTGCCATGATTACACCTTCTTTATCATCTTTGTACGATTCTTTTTTAGGGTTGACGATACCCATTGCAATTAGCGGAGCACCTTCCTGTCCTTCGTAAAGTCCTTCCATCACAGCCAGTTTCATCGGCTGATGGTAAGAAACTTGTTGAGCCGATCCGTGTCCGGTAGCGATAATTAATACGGTAGAAATTGTACCGAAAATAGCTGCTATGCGGATACTTTTCTTCGCAAAATCTATTTCCCGTTTTTTCAAAATGTACCAAGCGCTGATGCCGATTACAAATAAAGAGCCTTGAATCCAACCTGAAATCACGGCATGGAAGAATTTGTTGATAGCTACCGGCGATGAGATGATTGCCCAAAAATCGACCATTTCATTACGTGCGGTGAGCGGATTAAATTCCATTCCGATGGGCAGTTGCATCCAAGCGTTAGCTACTAAAATCCACAGTGCTGAAAGCGTGGCACCGGTGATGGTTAGCCAAGTAGCAGCGAGATGAACACCTTTGCTCACTTTATTCCAGCCGAAAAACATGATGGAAATAAACGTGGCTTCCATAAAAAATGCTACAATGCCTTCAATGGCAAGCGGTGCACCAAAAATATCACCCACGAAGTAGCTGTAATTCGACCAGTTGGTGCCAAATTGAAATTCAAGGATAATTCCCGTGGCAACCCCGATAGCAAAATTAATCCCGAAAATAGTCATCCAGAATTTAGCGGCTTTTTTCCACTCTTCTTTTCCGGTTTTCACATAAATAGTTTCCAGAATGGCTTGAATGACGCCTAACCCTGGCGTAAGCGGCACAAAAAGCCAGTGATACATGGCTGTAAGGGCAAACTGTGCCCGCGACCAATCAACCAATGATGTGCTTAGTAATTCCATAAAAGTGTGTGTTTATTTGAAAGATTTTAGAGTTAAATTTAGTTATCTTTATCAAAGTTGGATGGATTGACAGTAGAGCGGTCGATCAATTCAGAGCTCACAAATTCGGCTTTTTCTCTGTCGGTAGCGAATTTTGAATTAAGAAAATTGGGGAAAAAGAAAACTTTCAACACGACAAACATGATGAAAAGTTTTATGATGACTATTGCCCAGAGTGTCTTACCTACAGTCATATTTTTGAATCCGTCTCTATAAAATGTGAAGACATTTTTGAGCCAGCGCGGTGTTTGCATTTTTTAAAGAATTAAGTTATTTGCCAAAAATAATTTATGGAAAAGGATAAAGTTCTATTAATTACCAACTTCTGAAAGGAACTTGATTCTTACTAATCTGACTTCCGTTTCACTAAAATCATCCTCACCAAGCTCATCAAGGGCAACATTCACTTTATCGGTTTTTGCTGTGCTGAAATAATCAAAAATCTCCTCAACTTTATCTGGATCCATCACTTCATCCAAGAAATAATTGATATTTATCTTTGTTCCGGAATATACGATGGCTTCGACTTCATCAAGCATTTCGTCCATATCTAAACCTTTGGAAAGAGCAATGTCGTCCAAAGCAACTTTTCGGTCAATAGCTTGAATAATAGACACTTTTAATTGTGATTTTTTAGGTACAGTACGTACGCGAAGATCTTCCGGACGGATGATTTCATTTTCTTTCACATATTCTTTAATTATTTTCAAAAATTCTTCACCATATCTCTTGGCTTTTCCTGCGCCTACACCGGGAATATTTTGCAATTCTTCCATAGTGATGGGGTAGGTGGTTGCCATAGCTTCAAGCGATGGGTCTTGGAATAAGACGAAAGGCGGTCTTCCTAATTTCTTTGAAAGTTTTTTGCGTAGACTTTTCAATATAGAAAACAGCACATCATCAGCAGCACTTGTTCCCCCCTGACCTCCTGTATTAACAGCATCTTCTTCCTCATCAAACTCATTGTCTTTGACAATTGGGAAAGGTTTTGGGCTTTTTAGATAATTCTTGCCTTTTTTGGTTAATTTCAGCACGCCGTAAGTTTCTATATCTTTTGTGATGTATTCGGCAAGAATTGCCTGGCGAATTATTGCAGGGAGTAGCTTCCCATCTTCTTCCATTACTGTACCGAAATTATCCAGTTCGTCATGCTGATATGTGATAATATCCGCAGTATCGTTTCCTAATAAAATATCAACAATATGTTCTGTTTTGAACTTCTCTTTAACAAGATCAATAGTTTCAAGAATTAATACCAGCAATTCTTGTCCTTCAATAAATTTTTTGGGTTTCATACAGTTATCACAACTTCCGCAATTTTCCTGCGTATATTTTTCTCCAAAATAGTGTAATAATAATTTTCTTCTACATACTGATGATTCTGCGTATGCTTGTGTTTCTGTAAGAAGTTGATTGCCAATCTCTTGTTCTGCTATCGGTTTCCCCTGCATAAATTTACGCAGCTTTTCTAAGTCTTTGTATGAATAAAACGCAATACATTTTCCTTCGCCTCCGTCGCGGCCGCCTCGTCCGGTTTCTTGGTAATATCCTTCAAGACTTTTCGGAATATCGTAGTGGATTACAAAGCGTACATCCGGTTTATCTATCCCCATTCCAAATGCAATTGTAGCAACGATTATATCTACTTCTTCCATCAAAAATTTGTCTTGATTCTCTGTTCGTTGTGCTGCATCCATGCCGGCGTGATAGGGGAGGGCTGATATTCCATTTACTTGTAAGTTTGCAGCCAGCTCTTCTACTTTTTTCCGGCTCAAGCAATAGATTATTCCTGATTTTCCGGTATTTGCTTTGATATGCTTGATGATTTCTTTTTCTACCTCACTATCTTTCTGCTTTACTTCGTAATAAAGGTTCGGGCGGTTAAACGAAGATTTGAATACGGTAGCATCCAACATCGACAAGTTTTTCTGTATATCGCTTTGTACTTTCGGAGTTGCCGTTGCCGTGAGGGCTATAATGGGTGCCGTGCCTATTTCGTTGATGATGGGCCTTATATTACGATATTCGGGTCGGAAATCGTGTCCCCATTCCGAAATACAATGTGCTTCATCAACTGCGTAAAACGATATTTTTATTTGGTGGAGTAATTGAATGTTTTCGTCTTTTGTTAGAGATTCTGGGGCTACGTACAGTAATTTTGTTTTGCCGGCGAGCAAATCATCTTTCACCACATCCTCCTCCGCACGTGTTAAAGATGAGTTCAAATAATGAGCCACGCTATCTTCTTCACTGAAGTTGCGCATAGCATCCACCTGATTTTTCATAAGGGCAATCAGTGGTGAAATTACAATGGCGGTACCTTCCAGCAGTAGTGAAGGTAGCTGATAGCATAGTGATTTCCCTCCACCGGTCGGCATTAGCACAAATGTATCCTTCCCTTTAAGCACATTTTTGATGATGGCTTCTTGATTTCCCTTGAATTTATCAAATCCAAAGTGTTTTTTAAGTTGAAAGGTAAGATCTGTGTGAGTGGTCATGAATATTTTCTCAAAAGTTCAGCGAAACGAAATTACATCATAATTTAATATTTTACAAATATATCTTAAATAATTTGAAGTTTTAAACAAAATATTTTGAAGAAATATCGGTGTATATTCTAAAACAAAGTTATAAACAGATTCTTAATAAACAAATATTTTTAAACAAAAAAATCAGATATTTACAGAAATAGTGTGTAAATATCTGATTTATTGGATTTTGATTTGAAACTAATTGGGTAATTTAGAACAATTATGCTGTTTTTAGTCTGTGCCCGCTCATTTTGTCCATTTTTGATTGGGCGTACGGTAAAGTTACTACGAAACGAGTTGTTTTTTTCGAAGGAGCTTCATACATGGCGTCCATCATGATTGTTTCGGTGATGGCACGAAGTCCACGTGCTCCAAGCTTGAATTCGATGGCTTTGTCCACGATGTATTCCAGCACTTCTGGAGAAAATTCCAGTTTTATGTTATCCATTTTGAAAAGCTTGGTATACTGCTTGATAATGGAATTTTTTGGTTCTGTAAGGATGCTCCGCAATGCTTTTCTGTCCAGGGGCTCAAGGTAGGTCAGAATGGGCAGCCTTCCGACAATTTCCGGAATTAGTCCGAATGATTTCAAATCTTGTGGTGCGATGTATTGCAACATGTTTTTACGGTCTATGTTTTTGGTTTCTATGGAAGCACCATATCCTACAACACGTGTATTTAGTCGTTGTGCAATCTTTTTCTCAATTCCGTCAAATGCACCTCCGCAAATAAATAGAATGTTGTGTGT
>JAAYSS010000112.1 GCA_012518275.1 Bacteroidales bacterium | reverse complement strand
GCATTACATTTGAATTTGGAAGAACACCTATCGAAAGCTCAGTATCGACAACTACTTAGAGTAGCTGCTATAGAAGGTTGCAATTATTTTACTTTCAATATACCCAATACAGTATGCAATGATTGTGGAACTATAGATAAACGCTATTTAAAACAGTGTCCGAAATGCGGTTCCATAAATATAGATTATCTCACTCGTATCATTGGCTACATGAAACGCATAAGTAATTTTTCAGCAGCCAGGCAAGAAGAAGCAAGCAGAAGATATTATGGAAATCTTCAGGAAGAGAAAAGCCTCGTGGTATGTTGAAATACGTAAACTACGATATCGTTTTTCAGGAAATTCCGGATGAAGTAATCTTGGCTATCAATCTTTCCAATTGTCCCCATCGATGTCATGGTTGCCACAGTCCTCATTTACAACAAAATATTGGTGAGAAGTTAGACCTTCCTCTTCTCACCTCTCTGTTGTATCGGTATGGAGGGCTTATCACCTGCGTTTGTTTTATGGGGGGAGATGCGACTCCTAATGAAGTGTGCCTGATGGCTGCATTTATTCAAGAAAAGTTTAATGGAAAAATAAAAACGGCTTGGTACTCGGGATGTAGTTCCATAGATAGTACCATAAATATTGAGTCTTTTAATTTCATAAAAATAGGTCCTTATATCGAGCATTTAGGGGGCTTAGATAAACCCACTACCAATCAACGATTGTATCAGATAGAGGGCGGAAGAATGATTGATATTACATGGAAAATGCAACGCAAGCACAGACCGATGTAACTTCGTACCATTCCCGTTGCCGCCGATTTCTTAGCAAGCCAAGAAATCCCAGCAACGCATTGCACAAAATTTATACATTTAAAGAACATATCCGAAAGGACGGGGGTAAAAGAAATGACTGCTTAAAGTGGTTTACTGCTTCGATGCCAAACATATCACGAATCTCATTACCCCGTTCCATCGGATATGCCTGATAAATGAGCAAATGACCGCGCCGGTTGGCGGGATTTAAAATCCCGCCTTAAAATACTATGAGGATTTTTAATCCGATTCAAATATAAATTCTTATTTTTGCATCATGGATATTCAAAACCGCATATTAGGTGAAGTTTATTTTGTAACCGACACGGTTGTGGATTGGGTGGATATTTTTACCCGTCCGACATACAAACATATTATACTTGATTCGTTGGCGTATTGCCAAAAAGAAAAAGGATTACTTATTTACGCGTGGGTGCTGATGAGCAATCATCTGCATACCATTGCAGGGAGCGACGGAAGAAATGTTTTTTCAGATATTTGGCGGGACTTCAAGAAGTTTACGAGCAAGGAAATACTTAGAACATTGATAAATGATGCACAGGAAAGCCGGCAAAAATGGATGCTGAATCGGTTTGAATATGCCGGCAAAAATGACAAGAAAATAACGAATTACAAATTTTGGCAGGAAGGAAATGATGCGCAAGGCATATATCTGAACGATTATTTCAACCAAAAGTTGAACTATATCCACCAAAATCCTGTAAAAGCAGAACTTGTCAACCGAGCAGAAGATTATCGTTACAGTTCTGCCATTGATTATGCGGGTGGTAAAGGATTATTGGATGTTGTAGTAGTTTGATTTTTTTATCGGATTAAAAATCCTTATAATACAAGAGCTGGGATTACCGCTCGATACTTCGCTTGGCTTGCCAAGAAATCCCAGCAACGCATTGCACAAAATTTATACATTTAAAGAACATATCCGAAAGGACGGGGGTAAAGCCTTCATCCGGAAATGACTGCTTAAAGTGGTTTACTGCTTCGATGCCAAACATATCACGAATCTCATTACTTTCAATGTACGATTTTATTTCTTCCATTTTTTGCGGGAAAAGACGAGCAAATTCAGATAAATCCATTTTTTATATGTTTTACGTAATTATTTTAGTTAAATGGTACTTTATTTAAAATAAAGTGTTACATTTGCAGAAGTATTAGGGGCCTCTCCGCCTCGGCGCAGTGGCACCACATATTCGCCCCGAACACAAATGCTCGGGGCGTCTCATTTTAAAAGTTTTTAAATATTCTACCTATGTTCGTGAAATAATAGTAGGCTTTAATTCCAAATCTTACTTGCAACTTGTTAATTTCTAAATATATAGCTTCGGTTTCCTCTGTAAATTCAAATAGAACAACCTTTGCATTTTTTTTGTAAATAGCGTTTTTAGCTTCTTTTACGATATTGTTGTGGCTTGATAGTTTTTTTAGCTCGCCAAAGACACCATTAAACAAGACATCAGAGGATGCTTTGCGAGGAATTTCATCCAGCATCTCAATTCTGTTCCCGGCCTTTGCATAGTTCACGCACATTAACCTCTCTTTATTAAACTTTTTTCTTTCATTATTGCTTTTCTCTCTCGTCCTCACGGATATGCGGGCAAATGAGCAAATAGTGGCGCCGGTGGGCGGGATTTGAAATCCCGCCTTAAAATACTATGAGGATTTTTAATCCGGATTAATAAATCCTAATAGTAAAAGAGCTTCGGATTATAAATCCTCGCGGCGAGCGCCCCGCTCGCGCGGATATTTATCCGTGCGTTGGTCGTCAGAGCAAGAAAAAACATGCAGTATGTGTACAAGCAAGCCGCGCCTCGAGTTTCTCGTTTCATTACCTTACGGTCATTATTTTCAGCAATGCGTTATTCTGCGTGCTTACTCGGGGTGCGGCTAAAAATAATTATTAATTGCCTTTCAGGCAAGGCACAGGTAAATACCTGCGCCGGCGGGGTATTTTTAAGGAAACTTCTGCGACTAACTCCGGCACCTACATCCCAAAACTATACAATCCGATTTTATCCATAAAGAAGCTGAAGATACCTACCAACAGAATACCTGCCGTGCAGAGGAATAAGCTGGCGCGGTTGTAACTCT
>JAAYSS010000111.1 GCA_012518275.1 Bacteroidales bacterium | reverse complement strand
TGGAATATAGAGGGTTAAACACTCTGAAATCAGCTGGATAAGAACTGTAGTTAAAGTAATTTCTTGTTCGGAGTAATTTTGTCCAAAAAAGGGTTGCCAATCCAAATGAAAAATATATCGGTGATGCTCTTTTGCAAAAAACATATACCACTGACTTCCTCACTAAAACAAGAGTGAAGAACCATGGCCTTGTTCCTCAGTATTATGTGGAAAACAGCCATGAAGCCATTATCCCGCGTGAAATTTTCATGCAGGTACAGGAAGAGCTCATCCGTCGCCGCATCGTCCACACAAGCCCAAATGGAAAGAACAGAACCTTCAGCAGTACGCACAGCTTTTCAAATATGATTATCTGTGGTGGCTGCGGTGAGTTTTTCCGCAGGATTCATTGGAACAACCGGGGGAAAAAGTCGATCGTTTGGCGCTGCATTAGCAGGTTGGAAAATACCGGTCAATTCTGCGATGCCCGCACGGTACTCGAGAGCACCATTGAGCAGGTACTGATTCGTGCTATTAATCAGACGCTCTGCGACAAGGACACCTTCCTTTCCATACTCAAGGAAAACATCGAAACCGTCCTGAGCCATGAAAACGACACAACCCTGGCTGACATCGACAAGCGGCTGGCTGAACTTCAGTCAGAGCTCGTGAAGCTTGCCAGATCCAAGGCTGATTACGAGAAGGTTGGAAATGAAATCTACCGTCTGCGAGACGAAAAGCAAAAAGTACAGATGGACAATATCAACCGAGACGAAGTCAAGAAGCGTATCGCCGATATGGACGCTTTCCTGCGAGAGCAGCCCACCTCCATTAACAAATACGATGAACAGCTTATACGAAGACTGATTGAAAAAGTCATTGTCTTCGAGGATAAATTCTCTGTGGAATTTAAGTCCGGCGTGACGGTGGATGTTGAGGAATAGGCACCCAAGGAGCAAAAATCCCTGCTATCCATTACAGATGACAGGGGTTTTGTTTGTTTAATAAATTGAGTATCTCTATATTTCTTTTTTTCACAAGATTATTTAAAAGCTGTAAATAACTATAGAATTCATTCTCGTCGCTCGGTAAATTAGGAGAGTCATAACTATGTCCTGACCAAAACTGCAAGGGTTTATATACCGCCCCCTCATCTGTAAATGCTTTTAAATAATTTTTCTCTACAAAATCCTTCCATGCACCAAAATGGGTAAGCCAATTCTTACAGTACTTAATAGCATTTAAATCATTATGCAATAGCTCAATTAACGGCTCATCATTCGTTTCTTTATAATCATACCATTCTTTAATTTTCATCATTGTCAAATCCCAATAATCATATTTTGCATATCGCCCTGCTCGGCCACTATTAAAACCAGTTGGGACAGGAATCATATTTCCAATAGTATGATGATTTTTAGCTAACTTTTCTATCTCATCTTCGATATGCTTGTTGTCTGAAAAGTTTTTAATATAATGATTATATGTATTTGCGAAAGAAGTCATCACATCTCCTCGATAGTACTCTTTACCATGAGGGGTGTTAACTATCAATTGATATTTATATTCTCTAGTATAACAAATATCCGTTTCAAAGACATTTGTAAATGGTATTATCTCAACTAAACTCCCTTCAACTTTTTTCGTGATGCAACAATTCAATAAATCTTTAATGCTTATTTTGCTATATTGTTTTGTTGGTCTCTTGCATTTCTTTAAAAAATCAAACGTTTTATTATATATAAACACAGCCAACTCACATACATCGCAATCAATGCCATATACACTATTTTCATCCACTTTATATGACTTAAATTTTCTCCATTTGTCAAGATTGCTATCGTTCTCTTTAAACTTCAGCAAATTTGAAAACTCATCTTTCATATCGTATAAAATAGGATTACCTTTATCATCAAATAATTTTCTTGTTTTCATACTATTTTCACGCAAAAAATTTCTCCTCCTTTTATCAACATCCAACCCGACCACACAACCCCGGCAAAATCAAAAAACATCTAAATCGACCACTCATCAAAAACTGACATCTAAATCGCTCTGTCACGTTTAAAATCATGCCTTTGGACTTGTTTCCACGGACAGATATTTTCACGATTTTCACACATCAGATTTTTGCTCTAAAATCTCAAAAAGCCCTTATCTGCTGGGCTTTTCACACACTTACTTCTCAACCCTTGACATCAATACTACGCACTCGACATGGCTCGATTGTTCCGATTTGATGTCTGCCTTGATTTATTGTACCGAAGTATAAGGGAATAAATCAAGGGGTTTTACTGTTAAAGGGAACATATCGAAGAAAGGGATTCTTTCTATAGTTATGTGTGTTCCGTATTTCCTTGATTTCTCCCATACACTCGAGGTGGATGAGCCATGCACTCCAGGTATGTTCCCGATATTAATGTCGGGAACATACGCCTCAACATCACTCTATTTCTTAGAATCATTACGCTTTTGAGAAACCTAAAATTCAAATTCAATTCTTTCTACAATTTCTCTCTTTCTAAATTTTGAATCTTCCCAAAACCTCATTGGTAACTCCATACACTTAGGTTCCTCCGCATCTACATCATAAACAATAATCAGCTTATACTTTTCTGCATTATCTTTCGCATATTGAAGTTCTCCAGGTGAAATAATAAAACTTTTCCCGTCGCCAGTTTTTACTT
>JAAYSS010000110.1 GCA_012518275.1 Bacteroidales bacterium | reverse complement strand
TCCGGAATTTTTGAAGGTAACCACACCGCCAATGCCCAACAGAAGATCACCTAAGGCAAAAATCTCGTCTGCCTCTTTTCTACCTTCGGTAAAGCAGTGAAAAACACCTTTCAATCCTTTGCTCTTGAAAGGTTTAAGCGCTTCAATGGTTTCTTTATGCGAATTACGAACATGAATTATTATCGGCAAGTTATATTCCAACGCCCATTCTACTTGTGTTTGAAAGGCTATTACCTGTTCTTGAATAAAAGTTTTGTCCCAGTAGAAGTCAAGTCCTATTTCACCCACAGCGACGTATTTTCTCCGTTCCAACTCGCTCCTTACCAAATCCAGCACATCGCGGTAGTTTTCCTCCACGCTGGTCGGGTGAAGTCCGATAGTGGCGTAGCAATAATCGGGATACTGTTTTTCCGTGTCGAGCATCCTTTGTAGTGATTCTGAGTCAACATTGGGCATAATGATGCGTTCAACGCCTGCATCCTTAGCACGCCGAACCACTTCGGTGCGGTCAGCATCAAATTCTTCGGAATAGATATGTGAATGAGTATCAATCATATATTAGACTGCTGCGCTATCAGAACAAAGACATAAAAACTTCCAGCTTCAGGCTTCCGACTTCTATTTACTAAAAACTATAAACTACCAACTATTCACTAAGATTATTCCCACTCAATCGTTGCGGGCGGTTTGGAGCTGATGTCATACACCACGCGGTTTACTCCTTGTACCTTGTTGATGATTTCATTGGACATTTTGGCAAGAAAATCGTACGGAAGCTGCGCCCAATCGGCTGTCATCGCATCAGTTGAAGTAACAGCACGTAACGCCACGGCATTTTCGTAACTGCGTTCATCACCCATTACGCCTACGGACTTCACCGGAAGCAATACAACGCCTGCTTGCCAAACCTTATCGTACAAATTCCATTCCCGCAATCCGTTGATGAAAATATCATCGGCTTCTTGTACAATGCGTACTTTATCTGCAGTAATTTCACCTAATATTCGCACCGCCAAGCCCGGTCCGGGGAACGGATGGCGTTTTAGCAAATGGCTCATCATGCCGAGTTCGTATCCTACGCGACGCACTTCGTCTTTGAAAAGCAACCGAAGAGGTTCGCAAAGTTTCAGGTTCATCTTTTCAGGCAATCCTCCCACGTTGTGATGCGACTTGATGACCGTTCCCGTAATGGAAAGCGACTCGATTACATCGGGATAAATCGTCCCTTGCGCCAACCATTTTACGTCTTTTATCTTGTGGGCTTCGTTGTCAAACACATCAATAAATCCTTTGCCGATGATTTTCCGTTTTTGTTCGGGGTCGGTAATTCCTTCGAGTGCTTTGTAAAAATGCTCCTTAGCATTAACGCCAATCACATTTAGTCCCAGATGTTCGTAATCGCTCAAAACATTCTCAAATTCATTTTTGCGCAACAAACCATGGTCCACAAAAACGCATGTCAGATTTTTACCAATGGCTTTATGCAATAAAACAGCAGTAACTGAAGAATCAACACCGCCCGAAAGTGCAAGAACAACCTTGTCTTTACCGATTTTCTTCTTCAACTCCTGCACGGTCGATTCGATGAATGACGCGGGAGACCACTGCTTGGTGGTTCCGCATATATCGAGAAAATTTTCTAAAAGAGTTATCCCGTCAATCGAATGGTACACCTCCGGATGGAACTGGACGCCCCACGTTTTCTCTCCTTCAATACGAAAAGCAGCCATCTCCAAATCGCCTGAACTGGCAATTTTCTTAAAATTTTCGGGAAGCGTGGTAATGCTGTCTCCGTGCGACATCCAGATTTGTGAATTTTCTTTGATGCCCCTAAAAAGCCGATCTCCCGAATCAACATTAGAAAGCATTGCTCTGCCGTACTGTCGGCTCGACGCCGATTCCACCTTGCCTCCCCCATCGTGCACCATCAGCTGAGCACCGTAACAAATTCCCAACACGGGAAATTTCTTGCGGATATTGCTCAAATCTACTTTGAAAGCCGATGGGTCATACACGGAATAAGGGCTCCCGGAAAGTATCACCCCTTTCACATCCGATGTGTCCTCGGGGAATTTATTGTAGGGAACTATTTCGCAATATTCATTTAACTCGCGTATGCGGCGACCAATAAGCTGTGTGGTTTGAGAACCAAAATCAAGGATGATAATTTTTTCCATAAAAAAGAATGTTCCTAACTTCTAAAAGAAAATAATTGAAAGTTAAAACTGAACTTATCTCAACTTATTTTTAAAAATAGAAAAGCCAAGATAACTTCACTAATAAAATGGTTTACAAAAGTACGAAAAATAAAGGATTATTCTACTCGATATATTATTTTGGTGAATTTTTTATCAATCGGTTTCATTAATTGGCGGAAATAGTATGGAACTGTCTCCGTAGCTTAAAAATCGAAAGTCATTTTCCAACGCAAAATCATAAATCCACTTCCAATCTTCGCCCACAAATGCCGAAACAAGCAACAGAAGTGTACTTTTCGGCTGGTGGAAGTTGGTTATCATTCCGTTGATAATCCGAAACTTAAATCCCGGTTTTATCAACATCTGTGTTTCGGCATGCAACGTATCTTGTCCTGTTTTCTCCAAATAATCAATGATATTTTGTAGGGCTTGATATGCTGAATTTGGATTTTCCGGCAAAGAATACGGTTCCCATTGCCCCGTTTTTATCTCATTCTTCTCATATAGGGAACCGCTCCCCACATAATATAAGCTTTCCAACGTTCGTACCGACGTTGTACCTACGGCAATGATATTTCCTAAATTAGCTTGAATTTTTTTGATGGTTTTCAGCGGTACGGCAATGGTTTCGGTGTGCATCACGTGTTTTGAGACATCGTCCGATTTTACCGGCTGAAACGTGCCTGCTCCCACGTGAAGAGTCAGCTCTTCCAACTCAATGTTCTTCTTTTTCAAACTCTCAAAAACAGCTTCCGTAAAGTGAAGTCCGGCAGTAGGCGCAGCCACAGAACCTTCAATTTTCGAATAAACTGTTTGATAGGTAATTTCGTCTTCGGCTTCCGTTTTTCTATTCAGATAGGGCGGGATAGGTAGTTCTCCAATTTTCTCCAAAATTTCAGAGAAAGAATAGTTATCGTTATCCCAAGTGAATTTTATCCGATGGGTATTCCCACTTGTCAAGACTTTCTCTGCCGAAAATTGAACATTTTCTCCATCAATTTCAATGCTTCGAGAGAGCGTGCCTTCTTTCCACTTTTTCACGTTTCCAACTATGCATTTCCATTCGCAATTATTTCTGGATGAAAAAGATAGCACATAATCGGACGGTTCAGCAGGTTCAAGACAAAAAACTTCGATGCGGGCACCGGTAGGTTTGTAGAAAACAAGCCGAGCATGAATCACGCGTGTGTTGTTGCAAACAAGTAAACAATTTTCAGGCAGTATCTCAGAGATATTTGAAAAGACAGATTCGCTGATTGCTCTGTTTTTATAAACCAACAACTTGGATGAATCCCGCTCTGTAAGGGGATATTTAGCAATCCGCTCATCCGGAAGCTCGTAGTTGTAATTTTCAATCAGCAGTGGTTCGATATGTAATTGTTCGTTCAAGAAAAATAATTTAAGTAAATTTGCACAAAAATAGTAAGAAAAGCCGGAAGGGCGAAGAACGAAATCGGAAGATTTTCAATTTAGTACTTGAATCTACAAATCCGACTTTGCGTTCCCAACTTCCAACTTTAATAATATAGTATGATAAAAATAGGAGATAACGTTCGATTTCTTAACGATGTAGGCGGAGGAATTGTCAAAAGAATTGATGAGAAGCAGAATCTGGTTTACGTGGAAGGCGAAGATGGATTTGAAATTCCGGTATTGGCCCGTGAAGTAATAGCCGTAGG
>JAAYSS010000109.1 GCA_012518275.1 Bacteroidales bacterium | reverse complement strand
TTTCTAAATAGTTCCATTGTTATAATTTCAAAATCCCTATTTCTATTGCCATCATAAGCAATCTCCAATAGCTCAACAAACTTTATGGGCAGATTTGTATTGTTCAAGAAATGCGTTTTTCTTTCCTCTATCTCTGCGTCCTTCAATTCTTCGGTTACATCTAATTCAGGTATTGAAAAATCAACTAAAACGTCCCTTAGAAAAATACTACTATCATCAAATTCAATTCTTATGCCTGATGCGTTTAAGCCCCTAAGATCATTTTTTATTATCGCTTTATCATCTTTGAATCCATATTGTAGCAATCGCCTCATTAAAACATTAAAAGAACGGGTATTCTGTATGATCTTTAGAATGTACGCTCTTCTTGTTCTTACATAATCTTTATTTTTCCCGGTGGTTGCAAAAAACTCCCACATTACAAACTTAGTAACTCTAGCATTTCTCGAAGAGCCGTGAGCTCTTCGTATTGCATGCATACCTTGTGCTGTTATTGAATACTCAGGAAATCCCGTTATTTCTCCTTGCTCTGTAGATAGTTTAGTGCTTCTCTGATCGACATAGCCAACTTTCCTTAGCCATCCCGAAATCATACGAGCATATTTATCACTTGTCCCTTCCACATCCTGCCGAATAGCTTTTTGCTCATTTACATCTGTTGTAGATTTGAGCCAGTCAATCATCAAAGATTCGTCATAAGAAGTGAAACCTCTTTCCCCAGTGAACCCCAACTCATTCCCAATGTAAAATTTCGTATGCCAAGCACCGCTTACATCCAAAAGCGATAATATTCGCGTTGCTGGAGGATATCTCAATATAGCTCTTCTTAAAATTTCTAATTCCTGTGCGGAATCGTCGGGGGTTCTAGAAAATTCTCTTCCCAGATCCGTTATTTTAAAAGTATCATGTTCTCGATCAGACTCTATAAAATTAAAGCTCACAGCCCACCTTAAAAAACCGTCCGCGGTCCAATTATCAGAATACCTTTTCCCGCTTGTTTCTACGCTTTGAGGTAATATTGTAACTTGAAGAATTGAATTTGCAACCGCATCTCCTCTGGTACTAGTCGGTTCGTTATCCTGATTTCGCTGCGTACCAACCAGATCTAAATAAGAGAACTCCTCTACCTCCGCGTTTAGATAATCAATAAATTTCCTTTTATCCGAATCAAAATAGATTACATCCGGTATAATATTATCCCTTAGATTCTGATAATGCGCTGACTCAGCATCGAAAACTTGAACTACCAATTTTAACTTTTTAAAATCCGATGGGTTTTGTATCCAACCGAACGCCCTTGAATTCATATTCTTCCCCTTTCTATATCAATGCTTTCATAATACTTAAGATGACACGGTCAAATAAAGCTTTAATACCAACAAATAAACTTCAAATAGGGTTCGTTTCAGGAACTGCAGTATGAACTGCTACGCATTATATCGCATTTTTTCATTAAACATCTTTTCACTTAATGACGTCCCAAGCAGAAGTTCGTAACTATAAATAAGCCCCAACCAATGAATTTATAAAATTCAAGTTTTCCTACTTTAAAATTTCCAAACCTACTACAACGTTAAAATAAAGCACGCTCAACAAGCTGTTCTATATTTACCTGCCTTTTTCCTCTTTTTGCAATATCCCGGTAGGAGCTTAACTTTTATCAAAACCCAACTAATAAACTCAATAAGCCCTCCCACCACTAATTTTCTTCACTACTCTGTATCTTGCTATTATCCGGATAGTAGCCTTACCACGGCTTGACTTCTTCAAAAAGCTCAGAAACTCAGAGATAATCTAACCAAAATATATACAGGTTGAATTGAAAGGAGGTTTTACTATACACGACCCGAAGTAATATTTTATTAAATTAAACAAGGAGCATATCATGAGTAAACGCGGAAAAAGTATCAACTTGTTTTTGATGGATGGTAAAGCAAACGGAAGAATAAAATGTACTTTAGCCAATTGGACAGGGGTAGTTTATAAAATTCCCCGCACAGAGCTAGATAAGTGTAGGGACCGAGAAGATTTATCCCAAAGTGGAGTATATTTTCTTTTTGGCTCCGATGAAGATCATGAAAGCAATATGGTCTATGTAGGCCAAGCGGGGGTAAGAAAAAGTGGTGAAGGTGTTTTGTGCCGCCTGCTTGAGCATAAACGAAATCAAAATAAGGATTATTGGACCGAGGCTATAGTTTTCACCACTTCTAATAATTCATTTGGGCCAACCGAAATAAGCTATTTGGAGCATCGCTTTTGCTCCATGGCCATAGATGCAAATCGTTATGCTGTTAAAAACGCAAACGAACCAAGCGCCGGCCACATAACAGAAGAAAAGCAAAGCGAATTAGAAGAATTCATTGATTATGCTAAAATAGTTATGGGTACCCTTGGCCATAACATTTTTGAACCTCTAACAGAAAAACATGATTCGGATGCGCAATCCAAATTAGAAAACACCGATTTACAACTCTTCTTTAGCAGAAAAAGCAGGAAAAGCGGGCTGCTAATTGAGGCTCGTTGCATCCAAACCTCTGAGGGGTTCGTTGTGCTTAAGGGCAGCACCATTGAAACAATTGATTCAGAAGCAATACCAACAACAATAAAAGAAAAAAGGAAAAAGGTGACGATTGACAAAAATGGACTACTACAAGAAAACGTCTTGTTTAGAAGTCCTTCATATGCCGCTGCTTTCGTTATTGGTGGTCATGTTA
>JAAYSS010000108.1 GCA_012518275.1 Bacteroidales bacterium | reverse complement strand
GAAGCAATTTTGTTATGCTTCTGCGCATAACGAGTGGCGTAATCAAAATAGTGATTCTGCACCAAAATATAATAGGCAATGTTTAATTTCCGCGAATCAGTGGTAAGTGTATCGGGCAAAATGCCGCCACCGTCTTTCACAATTCTCCCTTTTGTGGTTTTGAATGCAGTCGTTAAGCTATCCGGAATCCTCCCCACACTTCCGTCTTCGTTCCGATGGCTATAATCGAGCGCTTGCACGCATCTTCCGCTCGGTGTGTAGTACTTCGCGATGGTTACTTTTACGTGTCCTCCATAAGCAACAGGGCGGATATTCTGCACCAGCCCTTTCCCGAAGGTACGCTCTCCCACCACAATTCCGCGATCCAAATCCTGCATCGCTCCGGCTAAAATCTCCGAAGCAGACGCCGATGCCCGATTAACCAAAACCGCTACTTTCATATCCGGAAAGATTGGCTCAAAGGGGGTTCGGTAGGTGCGGTCAACTTCTCTGGAACGTCCTTTGGTAGAAACAATTGGAGTCCCCTTAGGTACGAAATAACCCATAATCTTCACCGCTTCATCCACAATTCCACCCGGATTATTCCGTACATCAATAATCAGCGATTTTATTTGGTGTTGCTTTACCATATCGCTCACTACCGATTTGAATTCGGCTCCCGCTTTATCGGTAAAGTCATTGAGCATCACATAGCCCGTACCGTTTTCGAATACAGTGTGGTAGCTTATCGGGCTGAATTGAATCAGTTCACGATGAAATTTCTTAGTAATCGGTCTTTTCTTGTTCCAACGTTTTATTTTAACAACAATTTTAGTCCCGTTTTTCCCTTTCAGCATCTCGCTGACCTGCGAAGTGGTTTTGCCTTCGGCATTCACGCCGTCTACTTCCAAGATGATGTCACCGGCACGCAAATCATTTTTTTGCGCCGGCATTCCTTCGTACGGTTCGGAAATCACCACGTTGCCGTCTTTCTGCATGATGAGCGCACCAATTCCGGCATACTCGCCTGAAGTCATCATTTTGATATCGTCAGTCATCTCTTCCGGCATATAAATCGTGTACGGGTCAAGCGACGCCAACATACTGTTAATACCGGTTTGCACTACCTTGTCATAATCCAGCGTATCCACGTAAAAAGCATTCAGCTCACGCAAAACACTGTTGAAAACACTTAGGTTTTTAGTGATTTTGAAATACTTTTCTTCTTTTTGGGCTGAAAGGGAAAAGACAAAAAAAGTTGCTAAAATGACACTTATGCCTTTCAAAAAGCTGTATTTATATTTTCTGTAAAATTTATTGGACATATATATTATTCTTAAATAATAAAGACTTCATAATAGTAGTCGCGCCCCGAGTTGCTCATTTATCAACCTAGATAACATCATCAAATTTCACACATTTAATCAGCGAGATACTCGGGGTACGACTAGGTTATATCTCCACTCCCGGGGGTAAAAAATCGTTGATATCCTTGTTGTACTTTATCAAATCACGTACCACGGTAGACGAGATAAACGAATATTCTGCTTCGGTAAATAAAAGCACCGTTTCCAAACCACTCAACTGCCGATTGGCATTGGCAATGGTGTGTTCATACTCAAAATCCGAAACTGTGCGCAGTCCCCGCAAGATGTACTTAGCACCTACTTTCTTGGCAAAATCTACAGTCAGGCAATCGTAGGATTGCACTGATACGCGTAAATTGCCGTTGAATGCCTGCTTGATGATATCCATTCGTTTTTCAATGTCAAACAGCGTTTTTTTCGAATGGTTTACGCCTATGCCGATTACTATTTCATCAAAAAGTTCCATACCGCGCTTTACAATGCTGTAATGCCCAATCGTGAATGGGTCAAATGTTCCGGGGAAAATAGCTCGTTTCATGGTAGTTTACAATTTGCAGTTTTTAGTTTTCTGCTTCCAGCTTCTGATTTCTAATTCTTATTAAAGTGCAAAGATACGGAATTTTTTAACTCAATGGTTTTTGAAAGGGATTGTTTTGACTTTTTAAAGAATCTGTTACAAAAAACTTTCATAAACTTTCTGATTTTCTGCTCATCCATCCTATTGCTTTCTTGTATCTTACCAAGTCAAGTCTTTTTCGGTTGAATTTGCAAGGCACGTCAAATTCCAATTGTTCGTTAAGTCTTTTTTTAACGGCTTTGGATAAGATGTTCGCTTTCAGGCAGGGATTTCAATTGGAAAATAATGATTGAAACACGAGTGATAAAATGAGTTGGGTTAATAATAATTTTTTACAAAGACAATCAATTCATCCAATTGAAAATGACTTTAAAAGTTTTCAAAAAAATGAATACATAACTTTCTCTATTCACAAAAAGCACTAGCTTTGAATACCATATAGGTATATTAACGTTTACTTACAATCCATTATGAAAACATTAGCAAAGCTTATTTTCATGCTTATTACTGCTTTCACTTTTACGTCGTGCTTTATGAGCAACCACTTGCCACAGAGCATTCAGACAACAAGTACACCTACACCATCGATTATCTTTTTGAGTACGACGGATGCTGGGTATATCGATTTAGGGATATGGGAAATTACGTCTATTTTACCAACTGCAACGGCTCCGTCACAGCATTGACAAGCGACTCTACACGCATCCAAACAATAATAGGACAACAGCAGGTATATAATCGTTAAAAGTTATGGGTTCACGTTATTAATTGATTCACTCAAGGTACGACTATATAATCTTTAATATTTAAAACTAAAAAAAAGAAGCTGTCTTTTCCATTTAGACAGCTTCTTTTTGGCATTAATCCTAAGTGACATTTTTTATCTTACGTTTATTTTCTTTGCTCTTAGTCCTGATTTTATTATATAAATGCCTTTTTGACAATGACTCATGTCAATGTCTTTACTCGAAGTAATAATCAATCTGCCAGAGATATCATACACTCTCAGTTGAATGAAATTTGGATTTTGAATGGTTGTTCCATCATAAAACACATTTGAAATATGACTTTTTTCAATGGAACTAATCACCTCGGGCTCAGCGACAAGGGCAGTTACTCCACCATCTCCTGATGTTTGATTCGATCTAATTTCTACCATATATGATGTTGCACCTGATAATGAAATACTGAAAGAAGTTCCGGATGCTCCGGTTTCAGTGGGCGATGTCTGCTCAACACCATTTATAAATACTTTAATCGCTCTGTTCCCTCCGGAGCCAGAAGTAAATGTTAGTTTATTGTAATTACCAACAAAGAAGTATAGGCGGGTTTTACCTTCAGATATACGTTTATTTGTTTCTTCTTCTATTGCCTTAGCAAATCTCCACCCTTTCTCCGTATCATAACTGTAACCTGTTTTTATCCAATTTCCTTCAGAGCCATCAAATGTCAGTGGGGTTGTTGCTGCAAATGGGGTTACAGGTTCTAAAGTCAGCGTCAATTCTCGAGTGGTGTTATCTGCGCCTGTAACAATAACTTTTGTTCCATCTGCTGATAAACTTACTGTTGCTCCATCAGAAGCTTCAAAGCTTTGGATTGTTGGTTTATCTGTCCCTTCAAGATAGTAAGCTGTAACTGTTTCACCATTTATAAAAGCATTAAATGAGTTCGAAAATATAATTTCTGTAACTTCTTTTAGAGGAATAGCTGTAGTAAGGGAAACTTTATAAGTTTTGCTGTTTGTTCCATCGGTAACAGTGTATTCTATTGGAGTTGCATCTGAGTTTGTAAAATCTTGGGCTCCGACTGGAGTATATTCTGTTGCTCCGCCTGCAGTTGTAACGATTGGAGTTAACGCTGATAAGTTTGTTCCATAAGGAAGTTGAGCAGTAATTGTACCAGCATCTTGATTAATTATTGCTGAGACGCCATCGATAACGAAATCTGTAATTATTGGAGATGCTATTGTCGCGGGTGTAAATGTTACATTTGCCAGATAAACAGAACCTTCTACTCCTGATATTGAAATTGTTATATCTCCTGTATTTTCTGTGGAAAATGTTTGAGTTGAACAGCCGTTGGGCCAACTTTCAGTTTCAAATGCTGTACCATCATTAATTTTTACAGACAAAAACCTTTCTTCTTTATTCCCATCTCCAGTTATTGTGAAAGATTCACAATTCGAAACATTAAAAGTGATAATTCTTTCATTACTAGAAAGGTTTGGTATTGCACCTTCTACACACTTTTTCCTTGTGGAATAATTATTAGTAAATGTCACCCAGTTTTCTTCAACAGCTGCATCAATATTTTCTTTTAAACAATCGAACGATAGCTCTGATGTAATCGATTTAAATACTTGACCATTAAAATTAAATACATTAAGCATTAATACTGCTGTAATGAAAAATAATTTTGTAAAATGTTTTTCCATAATAAAAAATTTTAAAAAGTTAATAATTGAATTTATAATTAATACTACCTAACAAATCATTGTTATTTTTGCTATCTACTGCTACCTCCAAAATAAAAAGCACTTTCTTTTTGCTTTTTTTGTATTTGTACTTTGCGTTACAGCTTTTTCATACTCCAAACTTGCCATGATGAAAGGTCCTAAAACTTTTCCTTCCGTATCATTATGAACAGCCACATCGTTTCCGCAGAGATAATAATTTGCATCACCTTTTCGCTTACTGCTCAAACCAGCAGATTCGCAGCTTTGTATCAATTTGATTTTGCCATTCGGCTCTTCCACTACAAATTTTTTAATTAATCCCCGATAAGCTTTTACAGCAGTGGAAAAATATTTGTTTTTATTTAATATTCCTAACCTGATTCCCTTAAAATAAGCATACGTAAACATTGAAGAGGCGGAACTTTCCAAGTAATTGCTTACATTGCAGGAAGTGCCTTTCATCGAGCTGTCATATTGTAATAGTTGATACCAGCAACCCGATTTATCTTGTCTTGTAGCTAATCCATCTGCTACTTTGTTGGTATACTCTACCAAGCGTGTTCGTGCCGGGTGGTTGGCAGGCATATACTCAAGCACATCTATGAGAGCGGCAAAGAACCAACCTACACCACGCCCCCAAAATTCTTGAGATTTTCCGGTAACAGGATCTGCCCAGAAGCTTGAAGCTTTGTTGAGCGGCTCAGCTGACCAAGCATGGTAATTTAGCTTTTTTATCGGATTCCAAGTGTAGTGAAAAATGGTATCAAACTGTAGTGCAATGTCATTCCACGATTGGCGGTTGTCTGTTTCACTCAATTCAGTACCGAAATTTCCCTGCCATTCTGCATAAAATGCAGCACCCATGTAAAGTCCGTCGAGCCACATTTGGTTGACATACCGGCTTTTATGCCAGAACCCTCCTGCCCCCGGCAGTGGTGATTGGATGCGCGTATGGTCATATTTTAATTTATTCCGACAAAAAGTAGCATCTGCTTTGTATTTCTGTGCTTTCGCTTTTTGTCCTTTATCCAAAGCACCTCTGTAGAGTTCAAAGAATATCTTTGCGGCATTCAGGTCGTCAATATTGCTGTCACCGAGTTTCATCGTGATATTATCCGCATAATTCTGGATTCCGATGAAGTAATATGTGCTCCAAGGTTCGTCTTTGTATTGTTCCCAAGCTTTTAGAATAGCCTTGGCAACTAAGCCGGGCACGTAATCCCATGTGGCTGTGTTTGAAGCATTATACGGTGTCAAAAACCGTTCAGTTTTTGCTTTGTTTCTAAAATCGCCCATACGAGAGTCGATAATCCACTTGGAATAAAGCGAATCCGTCCTGAATGGAGCAGAAAAAGTCATTGCCATAAAAAATGGCATGATAAACAACAGATATAGCCTTTTTGAGAACATTATTTCTTTAATTGACGAATAAATATAAAAGCAAACAATCTTTTAATCAGAGATTTTTTTTGCCCTTGGTTTCAATTCAGACAAATCGGCAATTTTAATTGGTTTACCTGTGTCACAGCTTTTTCGAGCAGCTATACCGGTAAGGATAGCAAAAGCTCCGTCACGCAGGTTCGCTGTTTGTTTGAATGGATCTTTTTTAATTTTTTTCCAAATTTTATCGTGCATCAACTTATCGCCTCCACCATGTCCTTCGGCTTGCGGAATACGGATGTAATTTCTTTTTCCAAAATTCCGACTAATCATGATTTCATCGTATTCTCCGTCATGCACAGGATTGCTTTCCTGAATCCAAGCATCAATGCGTCCTTTGGTACCGTTAAATGCAATACGATAGCCTTCATACGGCGAGTAGGCGGTAAGAGAATAAGCAACCTGAACACCATTGGCATACTTGATGGAAGCACACATTTTATCAAATATGTCAATATCTTCCTTGAAAACACAACCATCGCGTAGATAACCGTCATAATGTTCATTGTCGGTGTAAAGCATTTTGTAGTATTCGTTTTTGTTTACCTCCCAGTAAAAATCACAACTGTTTTTGAAAGAACATGTTCGACAATTTTTGCCGCGTTGTTTCCCGTTTTTTCCATAAAATTCCAACGCACCATAGGCAAAAACTTCCTCTGGTTCAGAGTCGAGCCACCAGCCAAGCAGGTCGAAATGGTGCGATGCTTTGTGTACCCAAAGCGATCCCCCGAATTCACGTTTTCTATGCCAACGACGGAAATAATCAGCACCGTGGCTTGTATCTAAATACCAATGGAAATCTACCGATGTAATTTCTCCTATTTCACCTGAATTGATAAGTTCCCAGATTTTTGCACGGTGGGGAGAAAAACGGTAGTTAAATGTTACGATTACTTCTTTTCCGGATTTTCGTTGTGCATCAAGAATTGCCTGACATTTTACTTCGTCAGTAGTCATAGGTTTTTCAGTAAGGATATTACTTCCGTAGTTCAGCCCTTTTATAATGAATTCATCATGAGTTGAATCCATTGTTGTCACGATTAAGATTTCGGGTTTAGTTTCTTTCATCATCTGGTCAAAATTGGTGTAAACCTTGCAAGTAGCACCCATATACTTTTTTGAAGCCTCGAGTCTGCCGATATTCGTATCACAAAGCCCAACGTACTCTACCAGATCGCCATAATTATCAATAACTCTTTTTCCCCACATGCGGGTACCGCGTGATCCGGTTCCTACCACCGCAACTCTTGTTTTGGTGCTTTTGGGTGTTGTTTTTCGATTCGTTTTTCTCTGAGCCTTTGTTACTCCAGGAAGCGCACTAAGAAGTACTCCTGCGCTTGCTGTGCCTGTTGTAGTGATAAAGCTTCTACGATTCATTTTTATTGTCATGATAAAAAGAAATAATTAAATGGTTGAAGCTCAGATTTGTGTACGTACACAAAGAAACATTTATTTATTTAAATATTAAAATATAATTATCTAAATAATGTTAATCGAAACTAAAAACTCCTTATCTAAGTGTAGAAGTTTGTTTATAACCTGAGCTTGATTAATTCCATTTATATTTTACCAATTAACGGTTTAACTCAATTTCTAAATACTAAATGCATCAAATCCACCATCTACAATAGCAACTGTTCCTGTTACAAATTTAGAAGCATCGCTAACCAAATAATGTAAGGTTCCGAGCAGGTCTTCGGGAACTCCGAAACGACGGAACGGTGTGTGAGCAATAATTGTATTGCCACGGTCAGAATAACTTCCATCGGGATTGGTGAGTAACGCACGGTTTTGATCGGTAATGAAAAATCCGGGGCAGATAGCATTTACACGGAATGTTTCACCAAATTTAATTGCCATTTCGCCTGCCATGTACTTGGTAAAATTAGTTACAGCTGCTTTTGCCGAGCCGTAGCCTGCCACACGCGTGAGCGGACGTAATGCCGACGCTGACGAGATATTTACGATGTTTCCCTGCTTTGCATTAACCATATATTCTGCAAAAACAACAGTTGGGATAACTGTTCCCATCAGGTTCAAATTAACCACTTCACGGAAGTCATCCGTTTTTAAATCAAAGATATTATTATCCGGACCAATGGTTGCTCCGGGCATATTTCCTCCAGCAGCGTTGATTAACACATCTATTTTTCCATATTTCGCAATGATGTCTTTGGCATTCTGTTTCAAAATAGCTTCATCGGTTACATCAGTTACCAAAAATATGGCTTCACCACCATTGGCTTTCACTTTTTCAATCAGTTTGTCACCTTTTTCTTTATTACGCGCCATTACAGCAACTTTCGCTCCATGGGATGCAAGATATTCCACCATGCTCGTTCCAAGCACGCCTGTTCCGCCGGTGATAGCTATCACTCGGTCTTTAATGTCAAATAATTTGTACATGATAATTATATTTTTGATTTTACAATAAACAATGGATTTTCAAAAAACGCAAATATTTGTCTTGTAGCTAAATTTAATAAACCTTTAGATTACAATGCAAACAATCGTTTCAAATGTCTTTCATAAATATTTTCTTCAACGCAACTACCAATAATATCTTCGTACTTTTCAAGCAGAATTGTATACTCTGAGCCCATTTCTGCAGCTACGGCATAAGCCACATGTATTAACTGGCGGAAGTTAGAATTATAATCCGGGTGCTCAGGGATGTGGCGAAGCGTATTTTGATATTTTTCACTCGTCCAACTATTAACTTCTTCGATTGATGGCAGTTTAGATGCGTCAATGTCAATCACATCTGCATACGGTGCACAAAGTTCATCTTTTCTGTTCAATGAATTAGCATAAATTTTCTTTGCCAAAGCCAAACCGTCGCCCCCAGCTTTTGCAAGTCCGATTACTTCTTCGAGCCACGTAGTGCCGGCTGTTTTCAGATGGAGACCCTTATCGTAGCGGTTGATGATTTCAGCCATAATCGGATAAATGGAGAATTTATCGCTACCGGAGTGAACACTTAATTTCAGCTCTTCCGGCAATCCGAACTCTTTCACAGCGTAATCTATCACCAAAACGTCTTCTTCAAACTCCTTGGCAAATTGCTCTAAATCACCAACATAATCAACACCTTTATTGAAACGACCCGTAAATTTCGGAGCGATTGTTTGAGCGGGAACGCCTTTGTCTGCTAACATCTTCAGGATAAAAAGCATTTCAACCGGAGTTTGTGGACTTTCCACTTCATCCATTGAAACTTCCGTGATGAAATTTCCGGCACCTTTTTCTTTTACCAAGTGAGCATAGATATCAGATGCTTGTTGTGTAGCAGATAAGAATTTATTAGCTATTTTTTCAAGTAATTCTTTAGTTATTTCCAATGGTTTTTCAATTCCAGGAATTTTAAGCTGTCCGATGTATTTTTCGCACGATGCTATGAATTTATCAACATCTTCTTGCGCACTCGGTTTCCCGATAAATGAAGCCACGTCGAGTGTAAAAAAGTCTGATACAGCTATATAACGATCTACCGTACTCAAGTTTATATGGTCGGCATCAACAAAATATGGTCCTGTATAGCCAAGTGCATTTACAGCTTCGTCAGCTTCTCTGCGCGTATCAATCGGTTCTGAGTGAACATACGTGTGTTCGCGATTTGATTTATTCCAAACTGGGTTAATTTCCAAACCACTTTTATTGGCTTTCATGATAGCCCGCAATTGCGCTTTACCTTGATGAGAGAAACGGTCTCCCACTCCAATACTGAATTTTCCTAATTTCATTTTCTATGTTTTTTATGATTTACAAAATTGATTTTTATAATATTTGTTTTTCTAAAAGTTAAAGAATTTTTTTGCGTTAAAATAAGATATGTTTTCAACCATTTCTCCCAAAAATTTCATTTCTGATTTTGGCAGAAGACCTTTTTCAACGTCATTACCGATAAGATTGCAAAGGATACGGCGGAAGTACTCGTGGCGCGGATAAGACAAGAAACTACGGCTATCTGTCAGCATCCCAACAAATCGACTCAATAATCCAAGATTGGAAAGTGAATTTAATTGTGCTTCCATACCCGTTTTTTGGTCCAAAAACCACCATCCGGAACCGAATTGAATTTTACCGGCAACCGATCCGTCTTGGAAATTTCCTATCATTGTAGCAATCAGGTCATTATCACGCGGATTCAAATTATAAATGATGGTTTTTGCAAGTTTATCGTTGTTGTCCAAACTATTAAGAAATTTACTCATTGTTTTGGCTACCGTGAAATCACCGATACTGTCAAAACCTGTATCGGCACCTAACTGCCTAAACAATCTGGAATTATTATTTCGAATTGCACCATAATGAAACTGTTGTGTCCAGCCTTTTTCCCAATCCATCACGGCACCTTCGTAAAGCATTGCCGATTTGAATTTCAGAATTTCTTCTTGTGAAAGTTCTTGACCACCGTAAACTTTATTGAAAATCGCTTCAATTTCAGCTTGCGTATAATCTTCAGCATAAAACTCTTCAATTCCGTGGTCGGAAAGCTTACAACCAACACTTGCAAAGAAATCGTGGCGAACTTGTAGAGCCTGCAATAAATCGGCAAAGTTTGAAATGGAAACGCCCGAAACTTCACTGAGTTTTTCAACGTATTTCCGATATTCTGCCGGGTTTTCAACTGCCATCGCTTTATCAGGACGCCAAGTCGGAAGCACCTTTATTTCGAAACCTTCATTTTTCAACGAGATGTGATGTTCCAGCGAATCTACCGGGTCGTCGGTCGTACACACAACTTTCACGTTAAACTTCTTCATCAATCCACGTGCAGAAAATTCCTTGGTACGCAACTGCTCGGTGCAAATATCGTATATCCGTTTTCCGGAAGACGGATTAAGCAGTTCGTCCACCCCGAAGGCACGTTTAAGTTCTAGATGCGTCCAATGATAAAGTGGATTCCGCATCGTATAAGGTACTGTTTCTACCCATTTTTCGTATTTTTCCCAATCGGAAGTGTCCTTCCCCGTACAGTATTTTTCATCGATACCGTTCGTACGCATTGCACGCCACTTATAGTGGTCGCCTTCCAACCAAATCTGTCCCAAATTATCAAACTGATGGTCTTTGGCAATGTACTCCGGAATTAAGTGACAGTGATAGTCGATGATTGGTTGTTTCTTTGAATGATTGTGATACAATTCTTTGGCTGCATCACTTTGTAGTAAAAAATCATCGTGAATAAAGCTTTTCATTATATATTATTTTTTAATTAATTATCTATTGAGTCTCAAAATTGTGTACGTCCACAAAAGTACAAATTAAAACAGAAAATAGAAAATTTTAGTTGTATTTTTTTATGGATAGTATAAGAAAAAACAAATTTTTAAATAAAGACAAGAAAAAGCTCGTGGGAACTATCTCCTTTTTACTTTTATTTGAATTTCACTATTCAGCCTAACAAGCTGTTCTTCAACGCCATTTAAGAATAAAGTTCTTGTTTTTGCACTCTCCCAGTCCATTTCCCAAGAAGCCATGAAATAATATTCAACAAAGCCATTCTCGGGTTGCAATACAACAAGATGATTAATAGCGTCTTCGGTAATGGTTTTCAATTGTTTCTTTTTATAAAAAACAGCAAATCCAAGATTATCATCGTTCAAGCTTTGCTTGCCAAATGTGGCTATATAAGCCCATTCTCCATCATTTTCCGGCGATTTAATCAATTCTGCATTCTTGTTTTTAATAATTCCGGTAGTCAGGTTATCAACAGTTTTGTCAGCCAAAAGTTCCATTCTTGAAGCTTTACTACCAGCATCAATCGTGATAAGTGATTTTAAATTGAATATATTTTCATCAACATCCCAACCATAATAAGTAGTATTTACCTGCGAGCGCACTTTTCCGTCCGTCGGTATGAAACAAACTGCACTATCGCGTTTTTCAATTCGAATCGCTTTACTACCATTAAAATAACCGATTGAACCAATCCCTAAAGTTTTGCCAACCTTCATGTTGTCCATACCCCAATCAGCCATCAAATGGTAATTGTCGTACCCATCCACGCCAACGGCAGGAAGAACCATCCCTGATGTTTTTTTGCCGAAAGCATCAATCGCATTTCGTTGATCGAGATAAAAACGGTAGCCTACTTTATCGCTCTCCCAGCCCGGGCCTTCGTACTTGATGTAATAGGCGTGATCACGGAATGTACCGGGGACTTTCAAATAGTTTGGTTTTACCCATGAAAATCCGCCTTCATACTTGTTTCCGTTGAATTTCCCGCCGATTTTATGTGCCAACTCGGCATACGTCCGCTTTGGATATTTATCAGCTGTTCCTTTTTGAATTTTGAAGGATAATGTGGATTTAGCATCTATTTTTTTGATTGGAAAAACAGCAAATTCATTTCCTTTCAAATCTGCAACTAATTCAAGCGGAACAATCTCTCCGTTTTGAGACACTACAACATAATTTCCGATAGAAAGCTTTAATTTTTTTATAGGAACTTCAGCTACAAAATCTTTGATTACAACCGAAGAATTATTTTTCACTGTAATAATTTGAGAATGAGCGTTAAGCATTAATACGCTCAAAAAGAACAATAAGATTAAACGATTGATTTTCATTGTTTTATCTGTTTTTGTTTTGTTTATTTTTGTTTTCAGAATCACGGTCATTCTTATTCGCTATAAAAACAGAAATAAACAACCGATTTCTGTGCATCGACAAGAATGTCTGTGCCGTTCACTTTAATCATGAAAAAAATCAGTACCCAGCACATTTTCTTTTGTGTATTTTCTAGCTTGTTTTTCAGTCAATATATTTGACCATTTTACCCGTTTGTTCTGCAAATTTCCACCTTTGCCGGTATTTTTGTATTCGATAAATTTTGCGGTTTTCTCATTATTCGGATTTCGCCAATTATCCCAACCTTCGGATTTGATGACGTCGCTCATTTCACATTCGATGAAAGCAACATTTCCGAAAGGACGCCATGGTCTGCCTAAGTAAAAGGACTTGGGATTTTCGCCCGTGATGTTGCATTTATAAAAAACATAGCCGAAAGGTGTGTCTTTTGGAGTTGAAGGAGCGGTAACATAGCCGTTATTCTTGCAAAAAATCTCACAATCTTCAAAAAAAGCAGTTGAAAAGCCAAAAATAAAATCAACCGTTCCTTCAATGTAGCAGCTTTTATAATATTGCCGACTACCGATTTTGTGCGTGTAAAGCGTGTCTTGAAAGCCGATGAAACGGCAGTTCACAAAACTTGCCTTATCGCTCCTTACAATCACTGCAACCGCCTGACCAACTGGACCTGATCCGTTTTCAAACGTGATATTTTCTGCTCGAAAATTTGCAGGAGAAATATATACACTCGCCGAGCCAGAAGTTCCGAGTTGATCGCCCAACCCGGATGGTTTAGAAGCAAAGTTATTAAACGAAAGGATGGTCTTGAATTTATCTTCACCAATCAGAATCAGGCTGTCTTTCGTTTCGGGAATAATTATTTTTTCGTAGTAATAGCCATTCCGGATGAAAATTTTTGTCTGTTTTTTGCGAAAATCTGGAACGGCATTTATAGCTTGCTGTACTGAAGCAAAATCACCACTACCATCTTGAGCAACTACGATATCAAATCCTTTCTTGTCGAAATTGGATTTTTCGTTATTGAAAATTTTATCCAAAAAATTTGCTGCGAAATTTACTGTTGATAAATGCCACGGATGAAAATGCCAAAATGTGTGTGGACTTTTTTCAAACATGTGGACTTCAGAGTATTTCTTCATCATATCAAGCAGTCGGATTTGCTCATCACGACCGCTGTGGAAACGCGGAATAGAGCTGTTGATGAAGCAAACGGGGGCAGAATTTTCATTTACGTGATACAGTGGGGATGCTTTTTTCCAAGTTTCAGGACATTCATCATACGTACCTCCAAGCCACAATGCATCTACAGGCATTTTAGAACTGGTTTCACGAGCTTTTCTCGCTCTTTCCACGATAGCAGGTTCAATGAAAGTAGAAAGTCCATCAATGTTTACAACTGCTTTTATTAGTTTCTTCTCATTTTTTGTACCAAGCAAATTAGCTAGATGACCACCGGCAGAACAGCCTGAAACAGCAATTTTACTTTTATCAATATTGTAGTTTTCTGAATTTTCCGCTATCCAACTCACCGCGTCTTCCAAATCTTCTACTCCTGCGGGATAAATTGCTTCGGGAATCAAACGGTATTCGACAGTAATGGTAACGAAATTTTTTCGTGCTAAATTCACAGCCAATGCTCTTTGCAATTCGGGCGATCCGGAATTCCATCCCCCACCGTGTATCATCAAAATTACAGGAAGTTTTTCAACTGATTTCGGTCGGAAAATATTTAACGAAAGTTTTCGCGCTGCAGAAATCGATTTGTAAGGAATATCGTTGTAAATCTCCAAATCATCAGCCTTTGTATCAACTAATTGGATAAACGGAAATTTCTTTTTCTCTTTGACAAAAGAACTATAAACCGTATAGCTTGTATCACGACTAATACCCTGAATTAAAACAGTTTGAGAAACCAAACCGATGCTGTATAAAAGGATAATACAAGTTAATATAAACTTTGAATTTTTCATTGAAGATATACGATTTACAAATTTTGTGTTTTCTTGTAACTGCTGTTAGTCAATTCTAAACCAATCTATTTCCATCCTTCCACCGTCATTATTACTTATTGGACGTGAGCAAAAAACTCCTACTTTCGCGCCAATCCATTTGCCTTCTTTAGCTTTAAAGGTTTTGCCAATTTTTGTAAATTTCCTACCATCCAAACTGTACGAGAAACTGCAAATTGCATCCGCTCCAACATTTACACGGAACAAGACATCAGATTGTTTGGCTGTAATCGTTTCATTTTTCACTTCGCCTTTTCCTTTTTCAGCTCCGATACATTCATCCTGCGAGATGACGAATCCATCCTTTGTTTTTTCAATTGTTAAAACGGCATAATCCATTCCCATCACAACAAGGCCTGCCCTTTCACCAACAAATCGCTCATCGGGGATGAACTTAAATTTGAGTGTAGAAGTAAATTTTTCAGCCGGAAATTTCTGCAAAAGCAAATTTGGAACATCCCAAAGATTTTTATAGTTTTCAGGAATTGGAACAGAGAAAAGCGTGAGAATTCCACGTTGAACATCCGAGTAGCTCCACCAATCTGCAGGATTAGCATGCCATTGCCACTGCAAACCCAATTCACTGGTTGAAAATTCATCACTTTCGGCAGGTGTTTGTTTTGGATTGTTTCCTGTAACTTTTGGTTTTTTATATTCTAAAACAGGCTCCCCCACTCCATCACCATCTTTATCGATTCCAATTACAGGAAATCCGTTGTCTTTCCAAACCATAGGTTGCAAATGGACAATGCGCCCATAAGCCCCTTTATCTTGAAAATGAAAAAACCAATTTTCTCCTTCCTGCGTATCCACCCAAGCACCTTGATGCGGTCCGTTTATAGATGTTTTTCCTTGTGACAAAACCACTTTCCGCTCGTAAGGTCCATAGATGTTTTTTGATTTCATCACTACTTGCCAACCGGTGGCAACTCCGCCCGCAGGAGCAAAAATATAATATTCGCCATTGCGTTTGTGAAATTTCGCACCTTCTATAGTTGGATCGATTTCGTGCCCGTCATAAACCGTACGGCTTGGCGAAACAGCTTTCGTTCCTTCTGCATTCATTTCAAATACAGCCAAAATACTCTTAATCCCTGCACGACTTCCTGCATATGCGTGTACCACGTATGCACGGCCGTCATCATCCCAAAGCGGACAGGGATCAATCAAACCCTTTCCAGCTTTTACCATCACAGGATTTTCCCATTTACCAGCCGGATTTTTAGTTTTTACCATGTAAATTCCGAAGTCAGGATCGCCCCAATAAATATAAAATTCATTATTGTGATAACGAATGGATGGCGCCCAGACACCGTTTCCGTGCTGAGGCTTTGAAAAAACATCCTTTGGTTCCAAATTCTGAATTCCGTGTCCAATTAATTTCCAATTTACCAAATCTTTTGAGTGCAAAATCGGCAAACCGGGAATCGCATTAAAACTCGAAGCGGTCATGTAATAATCGTCTCCTACCCTGCAAACATCAGGATCCGAATAGTCAGCATGGATAATAGGATTTTTGTATTTACCGTTTCCTAAGTCCGAAACCCAAGATTTTGAAAGTGTGTTTTGACTAAAAAGATTGATTACAAACGCACAGGCAAAAAGAAGAGTTACCGCTTTTTTCATTTTAATAAATAGTTATTCTACAACCACCAAATTATAAAATTGAAGGTAAAATCATTTATGATTATTTTTTAATTATCGTTTTGGAAATTACCCCATTTTTTGTTTTGAATCTTATCAAATAGTTACCACTGGGAATGTTGCCTAAATCAATGCTTTTTCTGTTTCCAGTGATTTGTTTTATCATCCGGCCTGTAATTGAATAAATTTCAATCTTTTCAAAGTCAATATCGGACGACACATACAGCTTTTTATTTACAGGATTAGGATGAATTTCTAAGTTAATGTTTTTATTTTCTGTGACACTTGACAGTGTTGGGTATTTTACACTCATGTAAAACAAATAACTTCCACCGTTTCCTTTGAGAATCGTATGAGAACCTGCAGGCAAATTATTTATTTTCAACACCCCATCCGCTGTGGATGCTGGTTCATACGTTGTGCCATCAATTTTCACATTACCGGAATACGATTTATTGAAAACAAGCGTCAAAGTGGAAATATCCGTTGTGTTGAATGAGATGCTTGTAGCTGACTCCATTTTCAAACATTGTGTCAACATATGACCCTCGTAAGTTACGGTACCATATTTCGTTGAAAGATTACCGGTTATGTTGTAGAAATTGCTGGTTTTTCCATCTGTGGTGAAATTATGAATCATTTCGCCAGAAGATGCTTCATTCGAAAGACTAATGGTACCAGACTGAGAAACAGGAATTCCAGACATTCCAGATGTTGTTACTGTGTAGTGAACATCAGATGTTGGAACACCCGAAATTGTAACCGTTTTTGCTGTAGAATTTTTCACAAAACTAATTCCAGAAGCCGGCAATCCGGTAACGGAAGCATCAGTTGCATCTCCTCCCCAAGTGAAAACAATTTCATCAATTGCAGTTCCTGCTTGCACAGTCTGATTAACATTTCCTATTGAAGTAAGGGTTTGAGTGCTCACTGAAGAAGAGGTTTCTCCCTGAACTGCCACCAGTTTTGTCTTGTAGGCTGTCAATGCAGATTTTAGTGCCGAGATCACGTTATAGGAATTATCGTCAACAGCGTTGTCAAATGTCCATTTGAAATCCCCACCCTGAACGCGACCGGCAAACTGCATTACTTTTTCTTTGGCAACTGAAGGATTGTCTATTGCTAGATTTTTCACATACAATGTTGGATCAGTGTCAAAATTATTATACGTATTTGAACCGTAAGCTGATTTTACAGTGGCGGGCACCTGTTCTTCTCTCTTATTTACGACATATGCATCAAAATCAACCGTAGAACTGATTTTTCCGCCAATATTATACTTGGGATCAGGATCTCCGTAAGCCACAAAACGCGGCTGACCATTTGTGTAATCAAAAAGGTTATTGTAAGCTTTTATTATTCCTCCATCTTCACTTGAAAAAGTGGGAACATTTCTATAGTCATTAGCCTGTTTTGATTCGCTCCAAACATCTGTTCCCTGCATCGAAATCATCATCGGACGTTTGCAATTTCGAAAATAATTTCCTTCTACAAAGACCGACGAACCGCGCGTAGAACCAACGCCGTATTTAGAAATTCCGTCATAATAATTGTTGTAAACATGTGCCGAATAAAAACGAACGCGCGGATGGCGAGAATCGGAATGATCGTACCAATTGTGATGAAATGTGATGAAAAGTTCCGGGTCTGCACCTTCGCTGAGTCCGACTAAATTGCTTTTTCCACTGTCCCAAAAATGATTGTATGAAGAAGTCACATACGTTGATCGTTTACAGTCAAGAGCGCCGTCGCCTTTTATTTGGTCAGCATCAGAACCGGCATTTCCATAAAACATATCACAATTATGAACCCAAATGTGCGTATTGTCCTGCTGTAATCCTACGTTGTCTCCTTCATTGCTGTTGCAGTTCATAAACCCGAGATTCCGAACTTCGATATTAGCTGCGTTTTTTATTCTCAACCCCCACCCATCAGCCACAGCGTCATCACCAACTCCTTCAAATGTAATGTAACTCATCTCGTTTCTTCTATTTTCAATGACAATATCACCGCCGAGCATATAGTCGAGATCAGTAATTTGTCCAATCAGTCGAACAATCAACGGGCGGTTATCTTTCCCTTTTTTGAAACCATCAAGAATAGTTTGAAGTCCCACGCAAGGATTTGAGTTGGCTCCTGTAACATTTATAGACACAGAATTTTTATTATTTTCTGTGATGTAAAGAATAACCGCACCGTCTTTCGGTGTTCCATCTGCTTTGTAGGCACCCGGCACTCTTTCTCCGTAAAATGCAAACCCTGTGCGGTCATGAGGAAGAACAGTAAGCACAGCTGTTTCTGTTTCAATGCTTTCTGTTCCAGAAATCACGGGAACAACTTTTATGGTGTATTCTCCTGCTTTCAGTCCTAAAATATCCGCACGGAAATAATCTCCGTAATCACGTATCAGTTGATTATCTATTTTTTGGTCTACATTTTCATTTCCTGTGTAATAAACATTGTAGCTTTGAGCACCTTCCACAGGCTTCCATTTCACAAAAGCACTTTCAAGCCAACCAGAAGATTCGATTATAGTTGGAGCTTGTGAAAAAATAGAGCCTGAAATAAACATCAAAAGCATTAATAATATGAAAGATACATTTTTCATTGAATATCACGGTAAAAAATTAACGGCGCCAAAAATCGGTTTTTATCTCATTAATTTTATCATCAGTGAGAATTCCTGACACCACTAATTTGTGTTTAAATACAATTTTTTGTTTTGGTCTTAAAATAATTTCCGTTTATGAATACTCCAAGTTGAAATTTGGAATCCTGCTTGATAAACTCAACTTTAGCTTTCTGAGAAAAAGCAATTTTAGGTAAGAAGAAAATAGTACTGATAAATATGAAGTGATGTTTCTTCATCAAATGATTGTAGTAATTTTGAATAGACAAAAAAACAACCAATGATAATCTAATCTAAGATTACCATTGGTCGAACTTTGGAAATTATCTATCTTTTCTGATATAAGTTTTCAGAGAAGCTGTAGTACCGTCATCGTAAGTTATTTTTCTGATTACCAATCCATTTGAATTGCTTTGGATTTCACGACCAAGTACATCGTAGTATTTTTCACTAACGATAGCTTTATTTGCATCGATGTTGTTTACTGAAGAAGTTGCTATGTTAGTTGCAGAGATTACATAGAAGTTAATACCTCCTGACGTTGAATAAAAATACAGAGATGTAGGTCCGCCCGTATATTCATGGGTGTATTCTGCAATACTCGACCCAATTATATCAGAAATTTCTGCAGTATAAGTTTCATCAGCATTAACTATTTGCAAAATTCTCGCATCTGTTTTATTGGAAGACATCATTCCGAATTTAATTGTACTATTTCCCGCCACATCAATTTTCAAATAACGGGTAGTAGGAATTAAAGAACCACTTTTAGGGGATCCTCCTCCACCAGTTTTAAGACGATGGGTATATTTAACATCATTCAAAGTTTTATTGTTAGCGTCAAGTGCAAAAAGCTTGGAACCATCGGAACCAAGTGTAAGCCCATCAATAACCTGGGTTTTAGAAAAATCAAGAGCTGTCATTCCTTCTTCTCCAAACGGAGCCTCACTAAAATTCCATGTCTTGGTAGTTTGTGCAAATCCATTCAATGAAATTGCTACTAATGCTAATAGTAAAATTTTTTTCATAATAAATACTTTTTTTGTTAATAAATAATTTTATTGTTAGTTTAAATATTTTACGTAAAAGTAAAAAGAAAAATTCATAGAAACTAATTTTTTAAATATTTTTTGTGTTCGTACACAGAAAAAGAAACATTAACGTTTAACGCTATTTGCCAAATAGTTATACGCTGTTTGCTTTCAATAATTCAATTTGTTACAGTTCATCGAAAACACAGTTAATGAACAATGATTTTTCTAACTTTATAACCCTGGTTATCAGATGCTTTAACTATCCAAAAACCATTATCAATTTTGAACATAGAATTTTCCGAAATTCTATTTGAAAGAATTAATTTACCATCGACGGAATAAATTTCAACAGTTGTTTCTGAAACTAAATTTGAAATGTGTAAATCATCATTTACAACATAAATATTCAAATTTGAACTGCTTTTCTCATTGACTCCCGAAGCAACATCTTTTAATATCAAAGATGGAATCGGATCCCAGTCATCATTTCCTTTTGTGAAGTTAAAAGTGGTTATTTCTGTTCCATCATCCAGTGAAGGAGATGCCAATATCTTAGACCATGTTACACGGTTTGCTTGATTATCAACTCCGGATTTTTCAATTGTTCCAAATTCATAAACTTTATCAGATGTTCCGCCCAGAGAATTATTCCAACCTTTTGGAATGATAAGAGATTTACCCGAATAATTAGGATTATCAGTTGTATTAATTGTAGTATTATAAAACACTGCTTCACTTGAGTTTGGTTGCCAAGGACGGCCAAAATAACCTGGTTTTGAAAGGTATACTGAAGCTGTTTCTGTGCCGGGTAATGCTGACGTAATTATGCATTCGTAGAACAGAAAACCTCTTGATGTGTTTTGTTGTGCTGCAGTAATATAGGCTACGTCAGAACTAGCTTCGCTCGTATTCATAGCCAATTCAGACTTGTATGCAGTCAAGGTCATACCTCCAAAAATGTAGTCTGTACTTCCCATCAAAGAGCCTTTATAGGCTACTACCCGCGCGCCTTCAGCTCCAAAGAAACTATCCTGACGACCAATAACTCTACAATTGAACAATACCGATTTATCACCACTTTTTGTATACGCAATAGCAGCTGCTCTTTCAACAAAACTTTTATTTTGAACCGAAGTATTTCCATAATCTGTTGGTCGTTTGCCTTTACCTCCAGAAGCCCATTCTACTACAACATCTTCCGATTCCTTCTTTGAAATGTATTGATTGAAAGAATTTTCGAAAATGATATTTTCAGCATAAAATCTCGGTGCAGTGACCAAAACTGTTGCATTCCAATATGAATTATTTCCGGTACCACTGCCGGTATTTTTGTACTCAGTATATCCATTTTCCTTGTTTACACGCAGAACCTCAGCATTCCATTTTTGGTCTTTACCCATGCTGAAATAATTGTATCCGTGTCCATAATAACTGGTAATCCTCACAGCATTTGGAGAGATATCAACTCCCTTGTTAAGCAAAGAAATATCTGGATTGGAAGCAGCATTTATTAAAGCCACGTCAGGCACATCAATCACTAACATTTCTTCATAATTTCCTGGATCAATCATGATTTTCACTGTATCATTAGCATCCCTATTCATACTCCTAACTGCAGCTAAAGCTTCGTTTATTGACAAATAATCCTTGTCAAATCCAACTGTAATTACCTTTTTATATGGAACAACTTTTTCTATTCTTACCTCTGATATATACGTAGTTGTACCTGGAATATTTGCGATTGTCATAAATCCAGAACTTGTTCCATCGTAGATAAATTCTTGTGATTCAAGCTGATTCGTGCTTCCACTCGATGTAGAAACTTCATCTCCACCATCAACAGTAAATCTCGCTGAATAATAGTAAGAAATAATAATTTTTTGACCTGGAGAAACAGGGATTTTTGCAGTATCACTGTTTTTCAACACCAAATGCCCTTTACCCTGCTCATTATATGGTGCTCCTGAAAACAACATACCTTTGTATACTGTTGTAGATGAAGTAATTGCCGAGTCATCAAATGACCAAATCGTAACCGGTACAAAAGTTAGATTTTTTTCAGTATCTGCACCATTTACTTTCAAATTTGATGTAAGTCCCAGCTGAATTGGATACTGGTCTAAACCGCTACAAGAAATTGAATAGACCCCATCGCGAAGATTAATATTGCTCAAATCAGTGAATGAATACAGGTATCCGGGTTCATTTAAATTATTAAAAGTAACTTGTAAATCAGCTAATTGAGCAGCATCTAATCCCGAAGTAATTAACGAAACCTTATGTGTTAATTTGGCTGCAAAAGTTAAATCCCGCGTTTCATCGGAAACAAGATTAATTGTATTATTTGTCAAATAATAGTCATTAATATCTTTTGCCGAAATGGAGTATTCTTGATTTGCTTCCAGCTGTACTGTGTATTCGCCAGTTGAGTAATTAAATTCTGTTATAGGCTTGTAAGGACGTGATTCTGTTGGAATGAAAACTAATGACATATTTGCAATTTCTTCTGCAGAAAGTCCTGTTACTTTTCCGCTCAAAGTAAAAAGTGATACTTTCAAAATTGCAGTATTAAACGTCGTATTACCATCTACAGTCAATGTTTCATTACTTGTGATAATATATCCGTTCGCGTTGCCTAAACTTGGGGTATAATTGAATCCAGCCGGAACTTGTATTTTGAAATTGTTAGAAGCATCAGGCGCAGCAGACCATGTTTTTCCAGCTTCATTTGTAAAATTGATTGTATATCCTGTCGGGATTACATCTAATTGTGATACATCAACAGTTCCGCTCAATGTTACGTACTCTGCAGATTTTCTATAAATTCGATAAAAAGATGGTTTCCCGGATGAAGCATAGATTCTATAACTTCCTGAAGTTTTGGCTACAAAGTTAAGCGTTACAAGTGTAGAACCAATCTCAAAAGAATCATACTGTCCTGTTTCAGCATTTACAAAATTCATATTTCCAGTTGCATCTGCTCGGGTAACCAATGAAACTTCATCATCTTCGGCTAACTCGATAGTTAAATAACGGGATGGGGGTTCCACACCGGCACTATTTTGGTAAAGTCTTCCGGCAAAATTGGAGACTCCACCTAAGTTTTCATCGTATCGAGTAAGCGATTCATTAGTCGAGCGTAAACGATCATTTGACCCGCCTTTCCAAGATAATCCGCCTACTGGACCGAAACTTGAAGGAAAAACGTTACTTGTGGATACAGAACCGGGAGTAATTGTAGAAGAGTACCAACTGTTGATGGTTGTCACATCTAACATATTATTATATTGATTCTCATCTAATTGTTCAGCTCCAAAATCCCAAACATCGATTTTTGTTTGTGCGAAAATATTATGAGCCAAAAAGAAAAAACTCATAACAACTGCAATTTGTAGAAAATAGTAGTGTTTTTTCATAGTGTATTTGCCGTTAGTTCCGTTGTAGGGATTTAATTCAAATTAATTTCATTTGTTTGAGTTTGAATATTTGTTTGTAGTTACAGGACGAGACTATTCAAATATACTTCCAATAACGTGTATCCGTTTTCGTCTAAATCAGTTGCTTTTTTCCCTGGAAAATTTTCTTCTAACCATCCATCGGGGATTCCGTCATTATTCGAGTCTGATGGTGCCGGCAATGAATTATATTGAATCCATCCTCCAACATCTTTTTGGCTGTCAATCAAGCCCTTTTTGCTTCCTTTTGAACCTTCGTAAGTGAATTTGCCTGATCTGACTTCTGCAACATATCTTGTATCCAACTCATCTCTCACCAATGAAGCTCCGGCATACTTTAATACTTGCTCATAGGCTGCGTATGCAGATGAAGTTTGGATGAATGGCATAATAAATTCTCTTGTAGAAACCACATCTTTTAAGGATGCGCTTGGAGCAAATTTTGAAAATGAATTTTTATCTAATTTAACTCCAAGTCGGTTATTCATTGATATTTCATTATTCCCTTCTAATACATTACCATTCAAATAGAATCGTCCAAAAACTCCTTGATCTTGTGAATTCTTTCCAATATCAGCATACGGAACCAACATTTGATCACGATTTTTGGATGCGGGTCCCGGCTTATAATAATTATTCACAATATTGTAAAACCCACCTTCACCGCCATAAGAGCTATGACTTCCCCAGTTGTAAATCACGTTATTACGAAAATCTACTCGCTCTAATCCAACTTTATTACTATATCGGCTTCCGCAAAAGCGTGGATTTCGGCTGTCGTGGCTAACGAGTAAATTATGGTGAAAAGTTGCATTTTTACCTCCCCAAATTCCACCATAACCGTGCTCACCTTTTCCATGAATTGAATTTTTCAAACTTTCTGCCAACAAACACCATTGTAACGTAAAATTCTCATTATCATAAAAAGAACCGCATTCGTCAATGCCCCAACTCATGCTGCAGTGATCTATGATGATGTTTTTATTCCTGATGCCAGAAAACGCATCATCCACCTGCTTTGTTTCATCTCCAAGCCGAAATCGAAGATATCGAATAATTACATTATCAGCACTTATAGAAAACTTGTAATCTCGAATGCAAATTCCATCGCCCGGGGCAGATTGTCCGACAATCGTAACATCACCGTTGTTTATTACTAATTCTTCTTTTAGTTGAATCGTACCGGACACTTTAAAAAGAATTATTCTTGGTCCTTTCTTTCGAATTGCCCAACGCAGAGTACCTTCTTCTTTACTGTCTTCTAACGAAGTGACATAAAGCACCTTGCCCCCTCTTCCGCCCGTTGTGAATTTTCCACCACCCTCAGCACCCGGGAAAGCCGGTATTTGAGCGTAAACCTGTGTAACAACAGCAAACAATATGAATACGAAAGATTTCTTCATTCTTTTATTTTACAAATTTCAAAGTTTCTTTGCTTCCATCGCGCAATAATACTCGTGTGATATAAATACCATTGTTCAAATCATCAATATTAATCGAATTCGTGTTGAACTCGTGTTTCATCAATTGTCCACTAATATTATAAATTTCAATGGATTGAGCATCTGCAATAATCTCGTTTTTAGAAATTATTACCTGTGATTTTTTGTCAATATTTGTCATTGAAACGGATGTGGGTGATGCTTGTTTAATACACAATTCCGGTAAACTAAATGACGAATAGCTTACACTGTCGCTTCCAAAACTTTGAATTCGCAAAGCAATATTTTGAGAATTTTTCAAGTCAAAGTAAACTAATTCACAAGAGCCATTTTTCAGTTTGTAAGTGTCTCCCAGTTGTTCTCCATCAACTGAAACATTAACATAACGAGTTCCGTTTGATGCAAACTTAGCAGAGAAAATAGCATTTTCTGGTAGTGTAAATGTTACGTCACTTGTACGCCATGCAAACTTATTTTCGGAGTGACATCCATCTGTTTTACTTGTTCTATCTTCGTAACTCATAGCACCATCTGTTATCAAATTACTTAATTCTATCGGAATTACAACCGGTAACTCTGAAGGCGAATTTTCACAGAATAAAATTTTCTGTTCTTGATTTTGCGGCTCCTCGTAACCTTGTCCTTCAGTAATTTGAGCCACCAAACTATTCAGATAAACTTCTAAGTAAGTGTAACCTTGTTCATTTACATCTGTTGAAATTTTTCCAGGAAAATTTGTTTCAAGCCATCCGTCAGGAATTCCGTCGTTATTACTGTCTTTTGGAGCCGGCAAGGTACTGTGTGTAGGGTATCCTCCGGCATCTACCTGTGTGTCAATCAACCCATTGGTGCTTCCGTTAGAACCTATAGCTGAAACAGTACCGAGTCTTGCTTCTTTTACATATCGTCTATCCAAAGTATCACGCGACAACGAAGCACCACCGTAGAGTAAAACTTTTTCAAAAGCATCTTCTGCTGTGTGAGTATTTACAGGATAAGCTGAAAATTCCGTTTCAGATTTGAGATTATTTAAAGTAGTCCCCGAAGGGAAAGTATTTCCCATCACAACTCCATTCCAGTTATTATTTGTAATCGTGGAATTTGTTGTCATCACATTTCCGCTCAAGTAAAATTTTCCATAAACGCCACTCTTACTATAAGGCTGTAAAAACCTTTTTTTTGAACTCGAAGAAGATGCGGGACCGGGTTTATAATAATTATTTACCAAGTTATAGCTACCACCTTCTGCACCATATGCATTGTTACTGCCCCAGTTATAAATCACATTATTTCGATAATCTACCGTTTCCAAATCTGGCTGCCCAGAATAACGACTTCCGTTAAAGCGCGGCGTCCGACTATCATGGCTAAAAAACATATTGTGGTGAAATGATGCATTCTGTCCACCCCAAATTCCACCATAACCGTGCTTTCCTTTTCCATGAACAGAATTTCTCAAACTTTCAGCAATGATGCACCACTGCATAGTGAAGTTTTTATTGTCATAAAACGAAGAAGTTTCATCAACACTCCAACTCATAGAACAATGGTCAATGATGATGTTGCTTCTTTCTTTTCCCCACAATGCATCTCCTCCATCCCAATTATACGTAGGATACAGTGGAACAGCTTCATCACCCATTCTGAATCTTAGGTATCTAATTATCACGTTATCGGCACTGATAATCACCGGAAAGTTTTTTATCGTAATTCCATCTCCGGGAGCAGTTTGCCCAGCAATGGTCAAATTTCCGTTTCTAATTCTTAAATCAGATTTCAATTCGATAAGCCCTGAAACTCTGAAAAGAATAGTCCGTTTTCCAGTTTGGTTGATTGCCCAACGTAGCGAACCTTCTGTATTTGTATCTTCAAGTGTTGTAACATAATATACTGCTCCACCCCGCCCACCGACAGTGTACATTCCACCGCCTTCAGCACCGGGAAATGCAGGAGTTTGCGCTTGAAGCATCACTATGGAAAAGATTGCGAAGAATATTATGTAAATTTTTTTGTTCATTTAAATGTTTGTTAATTTTTTTTGTTCTTTTTTCAATTGAACTTTGATAATCAAGGTTAGGTATTAATTAGAAGAGTTATGATTTTCAGGTTATAAAAATAATTTTTTGATACCTTTAATTTTTTGTTTTTTTACTTCGTTTACAAATAGTTTAGCAACAATAATTGCACCCTGTTCGTTGAAGTGTGTATTGTCATCCAAACCGTTTGGATAGAGTAAGCTTTCGCCGGGTTTGAACTTGTGAAAATATTTTTTAGAGTTTTCTACACCTTCAGCTATTAACCATTCAGATGTCAGTTTTTCCATATCAATTAATGGAACATGCTGTTGCCGAGCTACTTCGCGTATTATATCAGGATAAACGCCGTGCGTTGGAACCAACTTACCAGCTTTATCAAATTTTCTTCGAGCAACGGGCGTGCAAAGAATCGGTGTAGCTCCTTTCGCTTTCACATCTTGAATAAAAGCAATGAAATTCATTCGAAACTGCATCGGGTTGGTGTATCGTTCGCCTTTTGAAATCGAACTGTCATTATGTCCAAACTGGATAATCACATAATCATCTTTCCCCGTATTAGTAATCAACTCCTCCCACAAACCTTCCTGAATAAAGGTACGTGTGCTTCGTCCGTTTTTAGCATAATTCTTTACAATTGCTTTATCATTTATCAACCTTGGCAGCAACATTCCCCATCCTCTTTCTAAAAATGGCACCTCAACGGTTTTCCCAGAAACACTATCAAACACAGATTTTGATAATACTTTATCTGCCATGGTCGAATCACCTGCCATCAAGATTTTTGACTGTTTTGGAGAAAAACCAAGAAAAAACAGGCTAAAAACGATTAAACCGGTAATAAGTTTCAAATTGAGCTTCATAATTTTACTTCTGATTTATTTACCTCTGACGAAATTTCAACAACGTCGGTTGCTAATTTTGGCAATTGGATGTCTTTTGTCTTTTTTCCTTCAATTCGAATTGCATTTCGAGTATTGTTTTCATCAAAAGCCAATTTTTCTGACTTAAAATTTTTGACATTATTTAAGCTGTAAGCAGGTCCTTTTCGCGGAATTACTGTTACGTTTTCAAAAACAATATTTTTAGATTCAGACAACTCTGCACCAATTTTCGAAGTAATGAAAGCATTTTTCAAATGGATATTTTCAATATTCATTTCAGGTAAACCGTTAAACAACAATGCTCTTCGTGCATTACGAGAAATAATATTCTCTACATAAATATTTCTGAAAATAGGTGTTGTCTCATCAACTGGTGGATAAACTTCTTCTTTGGGAGTCACATCACCATCATCCAATGATTCTGAAGCTGATTTGCCCCCGTAAAACAAATCAAAAAGAAATGATTCTGTCGCAATATTAAACATATAGATATCTGAGATATAGATATTTTCTACAATTCCACCCCGTCCGCGTGTGCTCTTAAATCGCAATCCGACATCTGTACCAAGGAATTGGCAATTTTTAACTGCAATATTTTTTACACCACCGGACATCTCACTTCCAACAATAAATCCTCCATGACCGTGAAATACTTTGCAATTATCAACAATTAAATTTACTGTAGGACGAGCACGACGACGACCATCTTCATCTTTTCCAGATTTAATGCAAATTGCGTCATCACCCACATCAAACGTGCTATTGACTACAATTGAATTTACACAAGACTCAAGATCGATTCCATCCCCGTTTTGAGAATAACTCGGATTTTTCACGTAAATACCGTCAACAATCACATTCTCACACATCAAAGGATGGATATTCCAAGCGGGTGAATTTTCAAAAAGAACTCCTTGAAGAAACACATTTTTACACCCAATAAAACTTACCATAACAGGGCGTAAAAAATCTTTTATTTCCAGCCATTGAGCTTCAGATAAGTCTTTTCGCGGAACGTTCATATCGCTGATTTCAAAACCTTTAAGCGAGCTTTCAGAAGGGAACCATGTGTTTTTATTCCTTACAATTCCACCTGACGAAATTTTTTTCTTCCACATTTTATTCGTTACCTTTTCCTTCTTCAATGGTCTCCAAGCATCTCCAGAACCATCTATTGAACCATATCCTGTTATGGCAATATTTTCCAAGTTTCTACCAGAAATTGGAGATTGACACCTTCGAGTGTCTAACCCTTCAAATACAGTTTCGACAATCGGATAGAGTTTGAAATTAGGTGAAAAAAGTATCAAAGCCCCTTTTTCCAAATGCATATTTATATTTGAACGAAAAACAATCGGTCCCGTAAACCAAACTCCTTTTGGAACAACTAATGTTCCACCGCCTTTATCGGCAAGTGCTTTCATCGATTTTTCGAAAGCATCCGTGTTCAGCGTTATTCCATCAGGGACACCACCCATATCAGCTAAATTTACCTTGTTATTGGGAAAAACCGGCGCTTTTAACTTTGGCATTTCAAAAGGTAAATTCTTGTAAAGATGTTCATAAGGATAGTTTGAAACCGATTTCTGTGATGCACAAGCAGAAAGTAAAATTACAAAAAAGGCAATAAATAATGCTTTAAGAAATTTCATTTGTAAGTGAAAATTTTAGATGTTTACAATACACGATTCACGACATTGTTTGTCGCAAACCGTGTATTTTGAATGTTATTCTACTTTAACCAGCGTGGGTCTCCGATAGCATTATCAATGATTGTTTGATTTGAAACCTTGAAATTACCGGATGCAGGTGCTGCATATTCGGGGTCCAAGTCACTGGCTGAATCATCGAATACTTTTGCCACGTCAGAACCATCTGAAAAGAGTGCAGGAGCATTAAAATAGTTATTATTCAAAAAAGTTGGAACTGGCGTAGTACTTTGGTTCGAGAAATTTCCAACAGTATTGGATACGATATTATTTCTAAAATAAATTGTAGCTCCTGCTAATCTTACGTATAAGATTCTTTTCGAAGCGTTATTTGCAATTCCATCCAATGTGTTATTATCAATAGTGATAACTGGTGCTATATCTGGAAATGCAGCCGAAGTATTATCGTATCTGATAAAATCACGAGCCGCCGCACTACCATAAACCGTGTTATTCGTGAAAGTAAGCTCCTTGATGGCACCTTTTCTATTGTCCATAAAATCACCACCGGAACATTGAATATCATGAATTATCGTATTATTTATTATCAAGGCATCGACTGTTGCTTCCACATTCAAGTAATAAACTCCTTTCACATGGTTTTTTATTTCACAACCATCAACCTTAATTTCGCCATAATTTGCATCTGAAGTTACAAAAACAATTGCTTGATTTCCATCTGCAAGTCCAGCGCCATCAATAACTAAATCTTTGAGAAGTAGCGAAGAATTATTTTCAACCGTGAAACACCCTTGAATAATAGGTTTATCGTTTGGATAAACTGCTTTTATTTCAACATTTGTAGGAACAACAAATTTACTTGATTCTCCGTAAGTTCCCGGGAATAATGCAAATACATCGCCACTATTTGCATTGGCAAGCATGGCTATAAAATCATCAGTTGCTTCCACAGGTATAGCATTTCCCACGTCAATCAATGATGTAAATGTAGTTCTTCCTCTTTGGATGTTGTCTTTATAAACTTTTGCAATGTAATCGGTCTCTCCGGTCAAACCATTTATTACAGCCGTGCCGGATGTAATTTCTTCAGCAGTAAGCACATGTTCTATTACTTGTCCATCTAAAACTTCAACAGTCACTTTTGTCACATTGGGAGTTGGAGTCCATCGGAGAGTAACCGAGTTTGCCTGTATATCTGTATCTTCAAATGGCAAGAAAATATTTTCTGCTAATGTTTTTACAAAAACTCCACTCCATTTAGATTCTTCTGCTCCACTTAATATTGCTTTTACTCTGAAAGAATATGGCGTATTCCCGTTTAAATCATAAATAGTAAAAGGGATATCAGTAGATTTCACATCTTTAAAAGTTAACTTTGGAGTTTGGGAGAATGTCAAGCTGTCATTTTCAAAAACTTCAATGACATAGCTATCGGCTTTTACCGGCACCCAGTTTAACTCAACATTTATCTGGTTTCTAACGCGTGCCGTTAATTCAAATGGCGAAAAAGCTCGTGCATATTCAATATCCGTGATTTCATCTGCCGGTTCGGAGCAACCTACCAAGCCGCATCCAAGGAAAAACACGAAAATGTATACTATTTTTTTTAACGATTTCGATTTCATATTATATTTTTTCATTTTACTAATTGGTTAATTGTCCATTACTACTATCAATAAATGTTTGCCATATTGGCCAGTATTGATTTTCATCCGGATTTTTTTGATATAGTGTATTTATCAAAGTTGTCGGGAGTTTATCCGGTTCTGTCAGCCAGTTATTGGTATCGTATCCTAAAGTCACACCTATTTCATCTGTATCACCGTGATTCAATCCGTAAATAATCAATGATTCACCATCTTCAGCTGTTTTGAAATAAAGTTTTTCAGGTAAATCGGCATAAGCACCTTGCCTATTTGCCAAATCGTTCATTTTTACTTTAGCTTCATCCATTTTCTCTTTCAGTAAATTCCAACGAATCAAATCAGCTTTTCTTAATGATTCACCAGCAAATTCAAAAGCCCGTTGATCTACTATTGCTTTGAAAAATGCATCTTTACTTGCCGTAGCTTTTGACATGTATGCGGCTACTTTTTCTGCCGGTAACGCACGATCCAAAATTGGCTTCAAGTATGGAGCTGCAGCTGTAGGACCTTCCAATTCATTAATGGCTTCAGCTGCCATCATATACACATCTGCCAATCGGAGATACTGCCAGTTTATTCCATCGTCGTTTGTTGAAGTTACTCGACGATTCATCCACTCATAACGAAGTTTTCCAAAACACCAAGAGCGGACAGAGCGTAATTCTTGTTTTGCCGGATTCGAATTTGACCATTCGTAAGGCACACAAGTAATATCACGTCTAATATCATCTATATCATAATCGTAGAAAAGATTTGGTACAGGTCCATTCACACCACCCCGTGATTGACCGGTATATTGGTCAATTCCTTTGTGTTGTACACCAAACGTGTAAAGCACGCGTCCACGTCCGTCAGAAAAAGGTATTTCCCAAATAGATTCTTTTCCTGCTTTTGTATTATCTTGACACAAACGGCGGAAGTTTTCTTCGAAAGTTCCTAGTGAAACTGTACCGCTGTTAATCACATCAAGCGCCTTGGTTTTTGCCAAAGTGTACATTTTATTAACGCTCAACTCTGGATCTGTACTTTTACGAATTCCGTCTTTTCTTTGACTGTAGCCGGCTGCATAAAGAGCGATTCGAGCTTGAAGTCCTTTCACAAAAGCCTTATTTACTCTCTCCGTACTGCTTGTTACTGCGGTTTCGTTGGGCCAAGCTACCATGTTTTCTGCTTCAGCTAAATCAGCAAGAATGTGTTTGTAAATGGTATCTCTGTCAACACGAGGAAGGTACAGGGTTTCAGTTGTTATCGGTTCAAAACGAGCCGGAACATCGCCCCACCCTTTTATCAAATCTAGGTAAATAACTGCACGAAGTGTAAGTGTTTCACCCAATAATTGTGCCATTGCAGGGTCTTTTTCTATATTGCCGTAAGTACGCAATCCCCTGATAATCATATTTGCTCTTTCGATTCCTTCGTAAAATTTTGCCCATGCATTGTTCACGGTATTCATTTGTGTGTTCGTAGGGCTTGGGGCATAGCCTGTTAGCGAGTATTTACCGTCATCAGCAATACCGGTTCCTGATTGCGGTGCATTATTTATCCATTCTATATCGGAATTTATTCCATAAAATGGCAAATATCTACCCCTATAAGAGTTTGTCTCTCCAAAAGATTGATGTATTCCCATAACAGCCGGCTCTGCTAGGGCATATGTGGAAAAGATTACAGACTCATCCATCGTTGATTGAGTAGGTGCTTCCATGTCGCATGCCGTTATTCCACTCAAAAACAGCATGACAGTTATTATATAATAAATTAGATTTTTCATTAGAGAATATTTTTATAAGTTAGAAACCAATATTTAATCCAAATACAACTTGACGGCTTCTTGGATAAGCTGAATAATCAACACCTGGAGTCAAGTTTGTATTTCGAATAGTTGAAACTTCGGGGTCATAGCCTGAATAGTTGGTTAAAACAAACACGTTATAACCAGTAACATAGAAACGCAAAGTTTGTACACGAATGGCTTTCGTGGCGCTTTTTGGCAATGTGTAACCGAATGTAAGTGTGTTCAGGCGTAAAAAAGAAGCTTTTTCTATTGCCCAATCGCTAAGCACCATGCGTGCTGTGTAAGGTGACCACATGGTTGTATTCGTGTTCATTTCTTTAAGTTCAGCAGGGTCGTTGGAAATGGTTCCATCGGAACGTAAATTAGTCCAACGTTTTCCGTCTGCCATGATGTCAATCATATTTCTAAACTGATATTTACCAGTTTGAGTAAATTCAATTTTATTAGCGTTGTAAATATCATTGCCGACACTCCAGTTAAATCCGGCTCCAAAATCAAAGCCGTAAACTCGTGCATTTAAATTGAAACCACCTGTATGAAGCGGATTTGCATCGCCGATTACTTCCCGATCATCGGTTGTAACCACTCCTTCACCTGTTAAATCTTTTAATTTCATGCTTCCCGGACGAATAGTTCCCACTACTGCCGAGGCATCTGCTACTCCAGATTTTAGTTTCCAATTTCCATTTTCATCAACACTTTCAAAGTCATCTACTTCGTATCTACCGTCAGAACGATATCCAATCATTTGTCCAACAGCACCACCTACGGCAATCCAGTAATCGTAACCAATTTCAGATGAAGCCCAGTAAGTCTCTGCTCCAAAATCGTCCATCATTCCTAGGTTTGTAATTTTCGATTTGTTGAAACCAATATTAGCATTCATTGTCAAACCAAAATTTTTAGTATCAATGGCAATGTAGTTGGCAGAAAACTCAATACCTTTGTTTTCAGTATTTCCCATATTACGGTATTGAGTATCATAACCGGTTCCCGAAACAGGAAACTTGATAAGCAAGTCTCGAGTTGAGTTCAGATATGCTTCAATCGTTCCGCTTAATCTGCTGTTCAATGTAGTGATATCCAATCCCAAGTTACGTGTTATAGTGGTTTCCCATTTGAGGTCAGGATTTGCCATCGTTTTTGAGGGAGCCCAATAATTGGAAAATCCATTGATCCACGAAGTGGCACTCGATGTGTAGTTTTGGGACATTTGACCTGTAGGGATATTATTATTACCTGCCGTTCCGTAGCTGAATCTCAATTTTAAGTCATCTAGCCAAGAGCGAGTGTTTTCCATAAACGGCTCGGAAGATACACGCCAAGCAGCGGCTACAGATGGGAAATAGCCCCAACGATTTTCTTTACTGAAACGCGATGACGCGTCAGCTCTGAATGTAAAACTCAACAGATATTTACTATCAAAATCGTAATTTGCCCTACCGAAGAATGATAATAGCTTATCGTCTTCATTAATAAAATTTTCAGTAGAGAAAGGAACTCCTTGAGTAGAAAGTTTCCAAGCGTCTTTAGCACTGAACGATTCTGGGAAACCGTGAACAATGTTTGTCAGCGTATTCTTCTTTTCAATAATATACTCGTGTCCAACCATTACGTCCATTCCATGCTTTTCGGGCAAGTCGTTTTTAAAGTTGTAACTCACAGTATTACTATTTCTCAACGCTTTTCCTTTTCTGTTTAAAAGTTGAATTGCAGGTTTATTCTGATTGGCAGAAGCCGGAACGTTTTTGATGTAATAAGTAGTCAAACCCCAATATCTCTTATCTTCATAGTTTTTGTCATCAAGTCCTACTTCTGTTCTCAAGCGGAGATTTTTTATTGCTTCCCAAGTCAGATTAGCGCCTAAATTCCAATTTTTACGATTTTTTTCACGCGCATTATCGTCAATTGATTCTAACGGATTGTACAAGTTTCCAAGCTCTTCGTCTTCACTACCCGCAGTTTCATCCAAATTCTTAACAGGAATCGGGGTGTAAATAACAGAATACTTCAGCCTTTTATCCGAGTCGTAAGTACTTTTAGTATCGTTGGCTCCACCCCCAGTAATATCGGTATTTGACATTCTGGCTGATAAATTCAACGAAAGAGTATTTGTAATCTTGTTATTTAATTTCAAGCTTAGGTTATCTCTCTTAAAACTCGATTGCTGCATGATTGCTTTATCATTCATGTGGGAATAGCTGAATGAAAAACGCATTTTGTCTGAACCACCGGTTACATTTAGGTTGTGATTGAAGGTGTTGCCCGTTCGTCCGAATGTTAGGTCTTGCCAATCATTGAAAGGAACTCCTTGATAAAGGTCCAAGTCTTGATAATTTCCAAAGAACGAAACATATTTATTCATTTCGTTGGAACTTTTCAATGAGGCCAATTCGTATTGCCATTTTACATAATCATACGGTTCAAGCACATCAAGTGTTTTGGCTATCTTTTTTAGACCAAAATATGCATTGTAATTTACACTGACCTTTCCTGTTTCCCCTGATTTTGTAGTTACAATAACTACACCATTTGCACCTCGAGATCCGTAGATTGCTGTAGAAGAAGCATCTTTCAACACGTCAATTGATTCGATATCCGTAGGTGGAATATCAGAAATAGAAGATACCGGGAAACCATCAACAATAAAAAGCGGTTCGTTGCTCTGCGTGATTGAACCACCACCACGTACACGAATTTTCATTTCTGCATCAGGTGAGCCTTCTGTTGTAGTTACTTGCACTCCTGCCATTTTACCTGTTAAAGCTTCGGTTGGAGATGCAACTGGAATTCCTGCAAGTGTCTCTGAACTTACCGACGAGACGGAACCTGTTAGGTCTTTTCTTCGTGCAGTTCCATATCCAATTGCCACCACTTCATTCAATCCAATTGCTTCATCTTCTAGTGTAACATTTATTGATGCTCGTCCATCAATATCAATAGTCAATGGCTTCATCCCTACATAAGTGAATTGCAAGCTGCGTGTGTTACTTGGGACTTTAATGGAGTATTCACCATCAACATTCGTGATAGCACCAGCTGCAGTTGCGCCTAAAATTTTCACGGAAACCCCGATTAGCGGCTCTCCATCTTGTGAACTGACAGTACCTCTGATTACTTTTTCTGCTTGTTGCATTTCAATATTTGCATCTACTGATGCTGAAACATTTTTACTTGAAAATGCTAACAAGACAAAAATTAATACATAAAATAGTTTTTCATGTGTTCTCATTCTGTTAGATTTAAAATAAAGATAATTATTTGATTGTTTTACTTCTTCTTTAAGAATAAAATTGTGAAACAACAAAGTTGTAAAACATATTACAACCTTTTATTTGTTAACTTAGCAACAATTAAAATCACTGTGTACATACACAATTGATATTGCAAAAATACGATTTATATTTTCATTTGTCCATTATTAAAAATTAAAAAATGTTAAAACTGGAATTTATTTTTTCGAGAAAGCAGATTTGACTTTAATTTTAATAAAAACAGTATGATTTATCATTACAATTACGTGAAAGCATAATAAATTGATAATAAATTATTTAAGTGATATTTATTTGAGATACTACACATGATAATACTACATTAATGCATGCAAAATATCTAAAAATATATTTTTGATAAAAAAAGACATAGTGTCAAATATACTTTTAGAAGTAAAGAAAAAAGTGGTTTTTCAGTCAAGAACTCACTTTCTATCATTAATAAATATATTTTTATCAAAATAAGTTTGTATTTTTGTGTAATCATAAATGTAAGGAAATGCAAAAAAGAAAAAGAATTAGAATTAAAGATATTGCTAAGCTTGCAGGCGTTTCTGCAGGTACTGTTGACCGCGTCGTGCATAACAGGGGAAATGTTTCACAAAAAAGCCGTGAAGCTGTTGAAAAAGTTTTGAAGGAAGTAAACTACCGCCCAAACGTGCATATGTCAAGCATTTCTTTACGCAAAAAGTATAAAATACTTTTTATTGCTCCGAAATTTTCAGCTGGCGAATATTGGGAAAGTATCTATCTTGGAATACAGAGGGCTCTTGAAGAATTCGAAAATATTGCTGTCACCTGCAAAAAAATGATGTACGATCAGTATGATATCTTTCTTTGCAAGGAAACATACGACGAAGCTCTCCAACTCGAATTTGATGCCGTAATAATTGGGCCTATTTTTCAGAATGAAACAAGGTATTTTTGCAGCAAGTTGGAAGAAAGGAAAATACCGTACGTTTTCGTTGATTCCAACGTTGAAGAAACCAAACCGTTAGCCTATTTTTCAGCAAATCACTATGTGTCAGGCTATTTGATGTGCAAATTAATTAATGCCATCATGAACAAATCAAAAGATATAGGCATCATGCAAGCAATGCGAGTTGGAAACAAAAGCGCCAACTCTACCATTCTTCGTAAGGCGGGATTTATGGATTATCTCGCCGAAAATAATATTGAGAACAATATATACAAGATTCCGTTTTCAGCCACTGAACCGCAAAAAAATGAAGAGCTTTTTGACGATTTTTTTGCAAAAAATACAAACGTCAAAGGAATTGTGGTGCTCAACTCTCGTGGAAATGTGATTGCAAATTATTTAGCCAAAAAGAAGATAAACGACATCAAACTGGTATGCGTGGACCTGACTGATGCCAATATCAAAGCATTAAAAAAGGGTAAAATCGATTTTCTCATTGGTCAAAAACCTGAACGGCAAGGATACCTTGCAATGAAATTTTTGATAGAACACTTGATTTACAAGATGCCCGTTATGGTAGCCAACATCCTTCCACTTGATATTCTCACCAAAGAAACTATTGATTTATATCGTGAGTTCAATGACCTTGTTTACTTGGAACAATATGTCTAGAAAAATTATCTCACGGTATGCGCTGTGGCAAAATAACATTTTAGTTTTTTTTTGACTTTTCATTAAAATTCTATTTCTCTTTTCCAAAAATAAATATCTTGTTTCTTGTTTAAAAATTGTATCTACGTTCTGGTACAAAAAACCATAAAAGGACACCCGATTTTCTGCTCATCCATCCTATTGCTTTCTTGTATCTTACCAAGTCAAGTCTTTTTCGGTTGAATTTGCAATGAACGTCAAATTCCAATTGTTTGTTAAGTCTTTTTTTAACGGCTTTAGCTAAGGGGTTCGCTTTCAAAGCTTTCAGGCAGGGATTTCAATCGGAAAAATAATAATTTAAGCACGAGTTGTCGGATGAGTTGGCTTCATAAGAATTTTTTACAAAGACAATCAATTCATCCAATTGAAAATGACTTTAAAAGTTTTCAAAAAAAAATGAATACATAACTTTTTCTATTTACAAAAAAGCACTAATTTTGAATGCTATATAGATGTATTAACTTTTACTTACAATCCATTATGAAAACATTAGCAAAGTTCATTTTTACACTTATTACCGTTTTCACTTTTACGTCGTGCTTTATGAACCGACCACTTGCCACAGAGCATTCAGACAACAACCGCACCTACACCGTTGATTATCTTTTTGAACACGACGGATGCAGGGTATATCGGTTTAGGGATATGGGAAATTACGTCTATTTTACCAACTGCAACGGCTCTGTTACAGCATTGACGAGCGACTCTACACGCATCCAAACAATAACAGAACGGCAAGTATATAATCGTTAAAAGGTGCAACACTAACGAGGTAACATCTATGAAAAAGATATTTTTTATAGTTATAATTGTCCTTACGTGTGGGTGTGGAGATATAAACGTCTTTTATGATTTGACAATAATTAATAAAACCACAGATACGATAAAGTTTTATTTTGAAGGAACAACAGCTTATACACAGGGGAAAGATTCTGTAATTGTGTATCCCTTATCAGCAAACAATTATTTTCATTCAGAGGGAAGACCTGTAAAAAATGGTTGTGAATATTCCGGGATATACCTAATGATGTAAAAGTAGTTTTAAGTAGTGGAAAGAGTTTGGTAAAAGAAATTTCAAACATTAATAATTGGGAATGTAAAGGCAACAGCAAAACTGGTTGGAAAATGACTTTTGTAATAAATGAAAATGATTTAGAGTAAAGAAAGTTTTCCTTACCCCCACCATTTACTACCCCACTACGCTGCTCCCCGTTACCACAGATTTCTAATCGTGGTTCGCTCAGCAAAATAATATCTGTTGTTAGCAGCATCAAATATTTGATTTTATAAATGGCAGATATATTTTCTATAGTCGCGCCCCGACGAGTGGCACGTTATCAAGTTTTACACGTTTTATCAGCGATTCACTCGGGGTAAGACTAAACTCACATTAAATCATCCCTTTCTTGCCATAATCCCTAAAAATCACTAATTTTGCATTCTGAAAAAACAGTGAGAATGCAGGAACATTTACAAGACAAAATATTTAAATTGATTTCTGAAACGGCAGATGAAATGGGGCTGGAAACCTATGTCATCGGCGGTTTTGTGCGTGATTTGTTTTTGCAACGCCCGTCGAAAGACATCGATATTGTTACCGTTGGAAGCGGGATTGAGTTGGCGGAAAAGGTTCACGAGAAACTAGGGAAGAAAGCCAAGCTCTCGTTTTTCAAAACCTATGGCACCGCGCAAATCAAAACTCGCGACCTGGAAGTGGAATTTGTGGGAGCCCGCAAGGAATCGTACCGTTCTGATTCACGCAACCCCATCGTGGAAGACGGCACGCTCGAAGACGACCAAAACCGGCGCGATTTTACCATCAACGCCCTGGCGCTCTGCCTAAACAAAGACCGCTACGGCGAGCTGGTGGACCCGTTCAACGGACTGTTTGACCTGAAAAATTTCGTTATCCGCACGCCGTTAAATCCCGACATCACATTTTCTGACGACCCGCTAAGGATGATGCGCGGAATCCGATTTGCTTCGCAGCTTCGCTTTTTCTTGGAAGAAAACACCTTCGACGCCATCGCACGTAACAAAGAGCGGATAAAAATCATCAGCAAAGAGCGCATCGCCGACGAACTGAACAAAATCATCCTTTCGCCAAAACCGTCGGTCGGATTTATTTTGCTGGAAAAAACAGGCTTACTGCAGCTGATTTTCCCCGAACTGCTGGCACTGAAAGGGGTTGAGACCAAAGAAGGTGTGGGACATAAAGATAATTTTTACCACACGCTCGCCGTACTGGATGAACTTTCTACCAAAACTGACAACCTGTGGCTGCGCTGGTCGGCTCTGCTTCACGACATCGGCAAACCCCGAACGAAACGCTTTGACCCAAAACTGGGTTGGACATTCCACAATCACAACTTCATCGGACAACGGATGATTCCGGGAATCTTTCGAAAAATGAAACTGCCAACCAATGAAAAAATGAAATATGTACAAAAGATGGTTGACCTTCATATGCGTCCCATCGCCCTAAGTGAAGACGAAGTTACGGATTCAGCAATCAGAAGGCTTTTATTTGAAGCGGGAGATGATATTGACGACCTGATGTTGCTTTGCAATGCAGATATTACGTCCAAGAACCCCGAAAAGGTACGCCGCTACCGCAAAAACTTTCAACTTGTCAAGCAAAAATTAGTGGATATAGAAGAAAAAGACCGAATCCGTAATTTTCAACCACCCATTAACGGAAGGGAAATTATGGAAACTTTTAATCTGCCGGCTTGCAATGCTGTCGGAGAGATAAAAACGAAGATAAAAGATGCTATTTTGGACGGCATCATCCCTAACGAATACGAGCCCGCAAGGGAATATATGATGAAAATCGGGAAAGAAATTATTGAGAAATCTGGCGTTAAATAACAAATACTATTGGATGTATGGAAATATTTAACCACTTAACTATTTAACTAAAATGCAATCATTCGTCGGAGCAGGAAAAGTAGGAACTTCTTTGGGAATATATTTCAAAGAAAACGGATTGAATATCGGCGGATACTTCAGCCGTACGGCGGAAAGCGCCAAACGAGCATCAACTCTAACTCATTCAACAGCTTACTCTAACCTTGAATGCTTGGTAAATAACAACCAAATCATCTGGATTACCACACCCGATGATTCGATTGAAAAAGTAGCTGAGCAAATTTCGGGACTGAACATTAAGGGTACTAAAACGTTTATTCATGCCAGTGGTTCCCTTACTTCCGATGCATTGGGTTGTTTGGAAAAAAAAGGACATCGCATCTGTTCGGCGCATCCGCTTTTAGCATTTAGCGACATCACGAAAGCTGTTTCGGCACTGAAAGATACCGCTTTTTTCATCGAAGGACAGACAGACGCTCTGACAGAAATAAAGAAAATACTTGCAGAAACAGGCAACAGCTACCATATCATTGACAAAAAAAGCAAACCGGCTTATCACGCCGCTGCCGCCGTTTTGTCAAACTACTTGGTAACGCTTGTATATGCATCCAACCAACTTTTTGATTTGGTAGGAATAGATGAAAGAACACTCGGGGACGCGTCGTTGGTTTTAGTGAAAAGCGTGCTGGACAATTTGCAAGGAAAAACACCGGCGGAAGCACTTACGGGACCCATAAAACGGGGCGATGCCGAAACGGTAAAAAAACATTTGGAAGTTTTGGAACAGAATTTGCCTGAATTAACTGAACTTTATAAAGTAATGGGCAGAGAAACGATGCGAATGATAAACAACTTTCAATTAAATAATATCTTACAATGAAAATTACAGTAAAATCCTTTCAGAAATTCAAAGACGAAGGGCGTAAAATTACGATGCTGACTGCCTACGATTATTCAATGGCAAAACTGGTAACTTCGGCAGGTGTTGATTCCATTTTGGTGGGCGATTCGCTCGGAATGGTGATGCAGGGGCAGAGCTCTACCCTTCCGGTAACGATTGATGAAGTTATTTACCACACAAAAATGGTGGTTCGTGGCAATAAAAACGCACTCATAGTAGGCGATATGCCTTTCTTATCCTACCACATATCAGCAGAAGATGCTGTTCGTAATGCCGGACGCCTTGTGAAAGAAGGCGGTGCCGAAGCTGTGAAAATGGAAGGTGGAAGCAACATTATCAATCAGGTAAAAGCAGTGATTGACGCTCAAATTCCGGTTGTCGGGCATCTTGGACTTACCCCGCAATCAGTCAATGCTTTCGGCGGATTCAAAGTGCAAGGACGCGACGAAGAAAATGCCAAACGAATTTTGGAAGATGCACTGTTGCTCGAAAAAGCGGGCGTATTTGCCATTACGCTTGAAGGGATACCCGAACCTTTGGCAAAAGAAATTTCTGAAAAGCTAACCATACCAACAATAGGAATTGGAGCAGGAAAATATTGTGACGGGCAAGTATTGGTAATCAACGACATGCTTGGAATGTTTAACGACTTTGTGCCGAAATTTGTTAAGCGATATGCCGACCTGAACACGATAATTACTGATGCCGTACAAAATTACATTCAGGAAGTACAAAACGGCAATTTTCCGGCAGAAGAGCATACGTATAAATAAGCAACAACTTGTATCAAACTTAAAACAATGATAATAACAACCATATCCGAACTTCGGAACTACCTGCACAATCAGCGATTGCAAGGTAAAACTGTGGGTTTAGTTCCCACAATGGGTTACCTGCACGATGGGCACTTATCGCTTATCCGCGCAGCGAGAAAAGAAAATAATGTGGTAGTAGTCAGTGACTTCGTAAACCCAACACAGTTCGGTCCAAATGAAGATTTCGCAACTTACCCGAGAGACATTGAACGAGACGCAAAGTTGGCAACAGATGCCGGAGCAGACGTGATTTTCCATCCGTCGGTAGAAGAAATGTATCCCACCGACAGTTCTACAATCGTGGAAGTGGAAGGCAACATCACGAAAGTGCTTTGCGGAGCATCTCGTCCCACCCATTTCAAGGGCGTAACTACGGTGGTAAGTATGCTTTTTAACATCGTACAGCCCGACAAAGCCTATTTCGGACAAAAAGACGCTCAACAAGCAGCCGTGCTTATGAAAATGATAAACGACCTGCACATGAACATCGAGCTGATAACCTGCCCCATCGTGCGCGAAAGTGACGGGCTAGCAATGAGTTCGCGAAACACCTATCTTTCTGTCGAAGAACGGAAACAGGCTGTCGTACTAAATCAAGCTCTAAAAGCAGGAAAAGATGCTTTTGAAAAAGGCGAAAAAGAAGCATCGAAATTGGTTAAAATCATTTCCAATAAAATCAATGAAATGCCTTTGGCTGAAATCGATTACGTGAACATCCTTGATTTCCCGTCGCTGGCTCCGGTTTCTAAAATCGAAAAAGAAGTTTTGGCTGCTGTAGCTGTAAAATTCGGGAAAACAAGATTGATTGATAATGTGATTTTTGGGTAATTGTTTCAATAATTAATTCGTAAATAAACAATATGTTACTTACACTTCTTAAAGCCAAGCTTCACCGCGCCACGGTAACCGAAGCCAATTTAAATTACACCGGCAGCATTACCATTGACAGGGATTTGGCAGATAAAGCCGGGATATTTATGCACGAAAAAGTCCAAATCGTGAATAACAACAACGGTGCCCGTTTTGAAACCTACGTGATTGAAGGCGAGCGCGGTAGCGGTACCATCTGCCTGAACGGCGCCGCAGCTCGTTTGGTACAGCCCGGCGATAAAATCATCGTGATGGCATATGCGCATATGACGCCCGAAGAAGCACAGGAACACAAGCCGGTTGTACTTTTGCTGGACGACCAAAACCAAATTATAGACAGATTAACCGAATCTGCCGGACAAGTTATTGACTAAAAAATTTTATGATAAACATCGCTATTTCAGCAGGCGGAACGTCGGAACCGATTGACGGCATCCGAAAAATAACCAACATCAGCACCGGCTCGCTGGGCTGGCATTGCTTGGAAGCGGTGTTTGCTTATTTTACCGCTCGTTCCGAGAAAAACTTCCATATTCATTACATCCACACCGAAAACGCAATAATCAAACCACTTGATAAAACAGATTTACAACACGTTACATTTATCCCTGTAACGAATGCCGAAAGCGTATATCAAGCAGTGGACAAGCTGACAAAAGAAATTTCGATTGATTATTTCATCCATTCCATGGCTATCTCCGATTTCACATTTAGCTACGCCGTGAATATCCATAAGCTTTCCGAAGAAATTGAAGCATTGCAAAAAGTAGGTGAATTTACTGACGACCATGTCCGTTCCCTGCTCGAAAATCCCCAAAGCAAGCTTTCTGCTGACGAAAAAATCTCATCCGATTCTGATATTATCATTGGACTGAAACGCACCAAAAAAGTAATGCCGTTGATAAAACAAAACAACCCAAACACGTTCCTTGTCGGATTCAAACTGCTTCGCGATGTGTCAGAGTCCAAACTGCTTCAAGTTGCCAATCAAACGGCAGAAAAAAACAGCTGTAATCTGGTTTTAGCCAATCAACTATCCGCTATCAGCGAAACCAACCACCAAGGAATTTTAATCAAAAACGGCGAAATCATTGAAAGGGCAGAAGGTAAAAAAGAAATAGCAAAAGTGATTGTGGAAAAGATGATGAAATAGTTTATTCTGTAATAAAAATTTAGTAAATTCGCTTCTTTTAGAAAACAAATCACTTATGTGTAATATCGACCTTACACCCAAACAGCGTCAATTAAGAAAAGAATATAATCGATTAAGACAAGAGTTTGCCAAATATTTCTCGCTCCATCAAGAGATGACCATGCATAAAGAACCGCTTCTTACGGCTCTATTTCTCAATAAAGTAGGACAAAAATATTACGAAGTATTTTGTTTACAAACCGAGTTGGTAATGCTGAAACGGAAAATGGAATTGTTGCAAGCATATGTTAATCGAAACGAAAAACCTAACTTGATAAGTGTCGATAAAACCATTGAAAAAGAGTTTGAAGAGTATGCAAAAAAAATAGCAGAAGAAGCGAGAAGACTGTCAATAGCAAACGAATATTTAAAAGCTCCGATATTGTCCAAGGAAGATTCCAAATTACTCAGGGAACTTTATTACACCATTGCAAAACTCTTACATCCCGATGTAAATCCACAAGTAACCGAATTTGAAAAAGTTCTCTTTTTAAAAGCTCAAATTGCCTACGAAAAAAGTGACCTCGAAGAGTTAAAACAGATAATGGCTTCAATCAAACTAAATGACAAAAATATTTTGATAAATGAAGAATCATTAGAAAGTAGTATCAAAAATTTGAGACAAAGGATTGCAAATTTGAAATTAAAAATAGAAAAATTAGAACAAACTTTTCCTTTCATTCATCGAGATAATCTACAAAACCAAGAGTGGATAGATAATGAAAATGAAAAATCGGAAGAACGTATCTCACAATTGAGTCAAGATATTGAAAAATATAAAAACTATATCACACTATTAGAGGAATGGCAGCCAACATCATAAAACTTACACCGGAACTTATTACTTTTATCGGCACGGGCGGAGTTGATGCTATCAGCCCATTTACAAGAGAAATATTTTTGTTAGATATAATAGTGGCAGGAACAACATTCTGCAAGGAAATAGATGAAATATACCCATCCTTGTTACCTGAAACTACTCTTAAAATGATTCGCGATCCAAAAAACAAATATGATGAATTGGCTATCGGTATTTATTATAACAAGATACGCATAGGATGGGTTCCACAGAATTTGAATGAAGTAATTTCCCGATTAATGGATGCAGGCAAAGCATTTTTTTGTAGGGTGTCTAAAGTATCCAAAAAAGGGGAATGGGTTAAAATAGATGCAAAAGTTTATATGGTAGAATAATAAAAACTAATTCTATAAAAAATGACAAACAAACACATTTTGCTAACACTTGTACTTTTCACATTATCGTTTTTCGTTTCGAAAAGTCAAACATCGCTTACAAGCAATCTCGAAAAGCATGTTTATACGCTCGCATCCGATTCGTTGCAAGGGCGCGCTGCGGGCACTATTCACGCCCAAAAAGCGGCAAATTATATCATCAATGAATGGACTGATAGCGACACAGACATACATCCCGATACAACTTTTATGTATTCATTTGGAGAAAATGATAAATATCAGAACATCGTGAAAATTATTACTGGCAACGATGAAAAGTTAAAGAATGAATACATCGTCATTGGCGCTCACTACGACCATTTGGGAGTAAAAAAAGGGGAGATTTACAACGGTGCAGACGACAATGCCTCGGGTGTTGCAACGCTAATTGAATTGGGAAAAGCATTGAAAAAGAATCAATCAAACTTGAAACGAAGTGTGATGTTGGTGGCTTTCGATGCGGAAGAAATCGGATTGGTAGGTTCAAAACATTTTATCAATCACACAAGTGCTACTGATATGGATATAAAATTGATGTTTAGCATTGATATGGTGGGTTGGTACAAGGCAAGTGGAGCGGTAAATTACGCAGGAACAGGCACAATCAAAAACGGCAAAGAACTCTTGAAAAACCCGAATCTAATTCCTGCCGGACTCAACGTGAGCGTGAAAAACTTCGAGAGAAGCATTTTTACAGCCACTGATACTCAACCTTTTGCAATAAAAGGCGTCCCTACACTTGCCGTAACCACAGGTACTAAATCACCCTATCACAAACCTGAAGACGATGCACATCTAATTGATTATGAAGGGATGACACTTATCACGGAACATCTGATTAACCTGATAGGACACATTGCCAACGATACGGAGTTTAATGCATCGGGAAAAATTGCGAAAAAACATCGCGAAAACCAACTGTTTACATTCGGTATCACCGGAAATTTGGGTACGAACTACCACCATTACACCGCCGGAGCGACGGACGGGAAAACAGCTTCTTCATCCGGCATCGGGTTGATGTCACAAGTTAATTTCGGTCGTTTTGCCATACGCCCGGAAGTGTATTACGAAATATTAAACGCAAAGCATCCAAACGGTGATATCTCGACCAACAACCTCACCGTTCCGATTAGCCTTGTAATGCAAAACATGGAAGGTGGCGCCGGGGTCGATGTTTTTTTGGGTGGCTACTATTCTTATCGGTTTAACGGAAAACAAAACGGTGAAAAGATTGATTTCGTCAACACATTCAATCGCAATGAAACCGGATTAACTTTTGGCTTTGGATTTCAAGTGAAACCTTTTAAAATAGGCTTTACAAGCCGACAGGCACTCACCAATTTCACCCAATCACCTAACTCTGACAATGCACATATACGAAACAGAGCAAATTACTTTACTGTATCTTACGTATTTTAGTGGTTACAGTTTTTCAATTTTGAAAAATCATCTTAATTATTAAAAAAAACAAAAAAGGAAGGCTGTAATTGCTCTTCCTTTTTCATTATAAAATAATTTTTCTACCTAAAATCCACTTCCAATACCGACATTCCAATAACACTACTGAGCCCTGTAATCGGCGAGATATACCGAGTAGTCGAATTATTCAATTTCACAACGTTTTGTGCAGGTTGAAGTAGCGTAACATCAGAAACCGGTAATCCATTTTCAGCTTTATTGGTCGAAAGTAAAATAATGCTTTTTTCCAAGTCAATAATGTACGCTTTCTTGATATAAGGCTCTTTCAGCATATTGTCCAAACACCGATTAACTTGATCTAAATTTCCACGCATCAAATCACTTCGGACAGCCCATGAAAATACTTTAGACACGGTTTTGTAATTTTCAACTGCTACACTATCTATTTTTAATTCACAGACTGTAGTTAAAGCCAAATTTTCTTTTTTCAACTTGCTGATATTGCACTGAGCCCAAATAAAAACAACTACCAATGCAAAAAGCAATGAAAACGCCGTTTTATGCTTTAGAATATACTTAACTAACCGATTAGGCTTTTTTGAAGTCGTAGTAGTGGTTGATTGTTTTTGAACTTGTGTTGAATTTTTCTTTCCCATTATTTGACGTGTTTTTAAGTTTTGAATTCTATAACCTATTTAAGAATGTAAACTTCTAATTACAAAGCAATTATTCATACGCACCCATTTTCAACATATTCACTTCGCGCTCGGTTAGGAATCTATATTTACCTCGTCGAAGATTCTTTTTAGTTAATCCGGCAAAATAAACACGATCTAATCGTAATACTTTGTAACCCAAAGAATCAAAAATGCGGCGTACAACACGATTTTGTCCAGAGTGAATTTCTATTCCCAACTCACGCATATTGTCTTCTTTCACAAATTCCAGCGTATCTGCTTTAATTTGAAAATCACCTAAATCGATGCCTTCCAGAATTTTATCAAAATCTTCTTTTTCGATATCGCGATCCAAAACTAAATGATAAATCTTTTTCTTATCATACTTAGGATGTGTTAGTTTTGCGGCTAAATCACCATCGTTGGTTAGCAAAAGCACACCAGTCGTATTTCTGTCCAATCGCCCGACGGGATAAATCCTTTCACTACAAGCATTTTTCACAATATCCATCACAGTTTTACGCTCGTGAGTATCTTCAACAGTAGTTATGCAGTTTTTCGGCTTATTGAGCAGGATATAAACTTTTTGTTCAATTTTTACCGGCTGATCATGAAACATCACTTTATCCGTTGGAAGTATTTTCGTTCCTAATTCAGTAACAACTTTCCCATTTACAGAAACAACACCTGCTTGGATATACTCATCTGCTTTACGTCTGGAAGCGATTCCGGCGTTTGCCAAAAACTTGTTGAGTCGGATAGGTTCAGTGGGGTCAAAGTTCTTTTGCCAGTATTCAAATTGTTTTTTCTTGTTGTATTTTGCGTTTGAATCATGATTTCTGAATTTTTTGCGTGGGCGAAAAACAGTGCCTTTATGCTTATTGTCAAAACGTGTTTCAACAAACTTACTCTCCTTTACTTCACTCGCTTTTCGAAATGAAAGTTTCTTATCGCTCAGATGATCACTTTGGTATCGTTTCCGGCTTCCACTTTTATATCTTTTATGCCCATATTCGGATTGGTCTTCACTGTGGTATGGTTTGCTTGTCCTTTTCGGCTCACCAAATCTTCGACTATCACGACGAAAGCTTGATTCATCACTTCTCGGTGACCATCGTTTTTCACCAAAATGAATTCTCTCGTCATTTCGTTTTCTTGCATCACTGAAAGGCTTTCGTTCATCAGTTTTATCTTGGTTACTGTCAGGCTTTTCACCTTTAACAACAGATTTGTAACCTTTTTTGTCTAATAATTTACCGTCACGGCCAGCGTTAGGATTAAAATCTCTTCGCCTGTTTTCATTCTTCGCTTTCATTTATATAAATATATAATTATTTTACAAAGGTCGTAAAAAAACTTGGATTTTTTTGTTTTACAACAGACTAACTTTAAAATAATTCTAAACTAACAATACTTAACACTTCAGATTTTTGAACGATCTGCCTAAAATTGACTATTTTTATGTAAATTTGCAAACAAAATAAATGAAGAAAAACTATCCAATGAAATTAGAAGTATTACTTGAAAATGCAGTTGAAAAAGCTGTAAATGAGCTTTATCAAACAAAAATAAACAAAAAATCCATCCTATTTCAAAAAACAAAAAAAGAATTTGAAGGTGATATCACGCTCGTGGTCTTCCCTTTCGTAAAAATGGCGAAGAAATCGCCTGAGCAAATCGGTGAAGAAATCGGTGAAAAATTAAAGGATGAGTT
>JAAYSS010000013.1 GCA_012518275.1 Bacteroidales bacterium | reverse complement strand
TAGTGAATATTGAGTATTTCAGTGAAGAAAATGTGCCTCTACCTATTGAAAAAACAAAGAGAATCATCCGTAAGTGTACGGACGAGGATTTCGACCCGCCTGTAGCGTAAGCGGAAAATTTGAATTTTACGGAGGAAAATATGGTAGCAATAATTGGAGCGATAGCGTTTTCAGTAGTAATTATATTATCTGTTTTGATAATATGTGGCTTGCCATTAGGTGAGTTGACAATGGGAGGTCAATATAAGGTCTTTCCTAAAAAGCTAAGACTTGTTTTAGTAACACAATTGATTCTTCAAATATTTTTTGTGATAGTTATTTTACAAATGGGTGGTTATTTATCACTGTGGTTTTCGCAAAAAGTAACTAAGATAATTTGCATAGTTATGGCTGCATACCTTTCATTAAATACAATTATGAATTTTGTATCAAAGAGTAAGAAAGAAAAGTATATTATGACACCACTTTCGTTTGTTGCAGCGATATGTTTTTGGATAACTGCGTTAGTGTAAAAGAAGAGACAAATTTCAGTTTTATGGATATGTTTCCACAAACGACTAAACAACGGAAAAGGCTATGGATATGTTCCCACGCTCGTAAAATCAGCAAAGACATTCAGCCTATCCTATCGAGCCATGTGGAGACGGTGACATTGATAACAAGGGTTTAGAACGGGGCTTCTGGAAAGGCTTGATATAAGCCTTTTGTGTGATTACGAGATGGAATGCTGAAGTGTGAAAAACTTGATTTTTTCGCTTCGTGGGAACATATCGGAACAAGCTGCAATGCTAGTGACAGAGCGATTTAGATGTTAGTGGTTAGTGAGTGGTCAATATAGATGTTAGGTGTTTGCGAGTGGTCGATTTAGATGTTTTTTTGATTTTTCAAGGTTGACAGAGCATGTTGGATATTGGAGTAATTAAGCTGCAGAATAGGCTAACCAACATGCCTGAAATATGTTAATATGTTTATTAGTCGTGATGCTAAATTGAAATGTGAACTCACGTTAATAGGGAGATAAAGCATTTCGACATAATTTGAATTTGGCGCAGGGGGAATTATTTATGCAACAAAAAGAAATCATCAATAATAATAAAAAATATTGGAACGAAAATGCAGACTTATGGTTTGGTACAACCGCACTTCCTACATATGGTGTTAAATTTGTTTCTGAGGATGATTTGCATTTGTTTAAGGATGTTTCCGGCAAAAAAGTATTGGAAATATGTTGTGGCAGTGGTCATTCACTCAAATACCTCGCTGACAGAAATGCTGCTGAATTATGGGGAGTCGATTTATCTCACAAGCAATTAGAGAATGCGGATACTTACTTGCGGGGTAATGGATATACCGCAAATCTTATCTGTTCACCTATGGAAGCGGATCTTGATATTCCGAAAGACTATTTTGATTATGTCTATTCAATATATGGCATAGGTTGGACAACGGATTTACAAGGTACATTTAATAAAATAGCTTCCTTTTTAAAAAAAGATGGCATATTTATTTTCAGTTGGCACCACACACTAAATTACTGTGTGGCTTGGTCATGCAGTCAGCGACAAGATGTGATAGAGAATGATCAGTTGGTTTTTAATAAGAGTTATTTTGACGAGTCTTATTTTACTATGCCCGTTGATGGAAGCGAGATAATTTTATGTAACCGAAAGATATCAACATATATAAATGCGTTGGCGAAAGCCGGGTTTGCTGTTGAGCAAATGATTGAGCAGAACGATCAACAAACTATGGAATCCGTTGACGATAGCAGTGACAAAACAAAAAAAGCAAAAATGATTCCAATTTCAGTATGTTTTAAGGCGAGAAAACTATAATGAAAATGAGAATTATAAGCATATTAAGAAACAATGAAATTCCAGTTAGTTATTAAATCTGAAACCACGGAGGTCTTGTCATGGTTGATAACAAAATAATCCATTATATCCCACCGTTGCCTCCTAAGAGAGAAAAACGAGTTGGTATTTACTGTCGTGTAAGTACAAACAGTGCTGATCAGTTGAAAAGCCTTACCGCCCAAGTATCGGCGCTAACAAGGTTGACAGCAGTTAATCTCAAATGGTTATTAGTAGATGTGTATATAGATATTGCTTCAAGCAAGACAGGTTCTTCCCGTAAAGAGTTTTCTCGCATGTTGC
>JAAYSS010000012.1 GCA_012518275.1 Bacteroidales bacterium | reverse complement strand
TTTTCATGTTTTCCTCATTCAGTTCATAGACTTTTACTCCCATCAAAACTTTTGATGTAACTTCTTTGTCTGTATCAACAAAACCTACTAATTTATAAGGTGCATTTTCACTAGCACGAAGCATTTTAGCTATAGCGATACCAGATGACTTAGTACCGTAAATTACTGTCGGAGTAATTTTTACTGCATATGCCGAGAAATAGTCAAAAGTATTTTTAACGACGAGTCGAATAATAAACAAGCAAAAAGAAGCTAAGACTCCATAAAATAGTAATGTTACGTAATGATAGATTTTTATATTGAATACAAAAGTGGTTATAAGGTTTATAACAATAAACAATATAACATTAGCAAAAACAGCTACGAACAACTTGGCAGCATCAATAAAACCAGAATACCTAAGAATGCCAGAATAAGTATGAAAAAGCCAGAAAAAGACCACTTGTCCAAAAATAAAAATTAAAGAAGGCCAGAAAAAATTCTGTTCAAAATATATACCGGTTTGAATGCGAATTTCTAACTGAGAACCAATAAATGCTGCAACTGAAAATGAAAGAATAACAGCAAATAAATCAACCAACAATACAACCCAGCGTGGAAGATATTTCAACGCAACAAAATGTGAATAAACATCTTTTCTTATAAAATTCCATTTATTAATCATATTATATTGTTTTTGTTAACAAAATTTCACTTGAAGGCATCTCAAAAACCATACCCTTAGGTAGAAAAAACAAGCCACCTAAACCCTATACTTGTACTTGACCTGTTTTACTCATTAGCTATGTTGTGAAAAACATTTTGCACATCTTCGTCTTCTTCAATTTTTTCTAATAACTTATCAACGGATTCACGTTGTTCCTCTGTCAATTCTGTAAAACTATTAGGTATTCTGTCAAATTCGGCACTAAAAATTTCATGTCCGTTTTCTTCTAGATATGTTTGTATAGCAGCGTAAGAGGTAAATTCACCATACAGTACAATTTCGGCTTCACCATTTTCACCAACTGACTCATTAACCTCATCTACCCCGTAATCAATCAACTCCAATTCCAATTCATCTAAATCAATGCCCTCCTTTTTGGCTATGTGAAATACACATTTCCTGTCAAATAAATATTCCAATGAACCTGTAGTTCCCAAAGAACCACCATGTTTATTAAAATAACTGCGGATGTTGCCTACTGTACGTGTAGAGTTATCGGTAGCTGTTTCTATAACAATAGCAACTCCGTGCGGTCCGTAACCTTCGTAAACCATCTCTTCATAACCAGCTTCGTCTCGTGACATGGCTTTTTTGATAGCACGCTCCACGTTATCTTTAGGCATATTTTCCTTTTTTGCATGCTGAATCAAAACACGTAAACGTGGATTAAAATCTGGATCGGGCCCACCTTCACGAGCTGCAATAGTTATCTGTTTACCTAATTTTGTGAACACACGTGCCATATTTCCCCAACGTTTCAACTTTGTGGCCTTTCTATATTCAAATGCTCTTCCCATACTAAATATTTATTATTTTATAACCTAAATTTTTAAATGCTAAATCATTAATATGAATGCAAATTTATGAAATTAGAACGATACTGCAATATAAACCGTATGTTTTTCTGTATTCTTTTTGTGTTTTCTAAATATTTTCTTACCTTTGCCACCGATATAGAATAAACGAGGGGGACAATAACAGTCCCCTTCTTTGTTCCTAAATACCATTAAAGAAATGATCTCAAAGGACGCTGTAGTTCAGATAGTTAAATCTTATACTGAAGGAACAGATTACTATTTAGTTGATGTGAAAGTTAGCATCGACAATAGAATCACTGTTGAAATTGACCGGTTTGAAGGCGTGTCCATTGATTTTTGTTCAGAACTTTCAAGAGTTATTGAAAAAAAACTAGATAGAGACATAGAAGATTATGAACTGAAAGTTTCTTCAGCCGGACTTACTGAACCCTTTAAGGTGTTAAAACAATACGAAAAAAACGTAGGCAATGAAGTAGAAATTATCACGCGCGACGGGAAAAAACTTGTCGGTGTACTTATCTCCTTTTCAGAAGAGAACATTACTTTGGAACAAGAAAAAAAAGTAAAACCGGAAGGTGCTAAAAGAAAAATTATGGTAAAAGAAGAAAACATCATTCCGTTTGAAAATATTAAAACTACTAAATATATTATCAGATTCAAATAGCCATGGCTAAAAAAGAGCATACAAACTTAGTTGATATTTTTTCTGATTTTTTAGATAAGAAAAATATTGATAGAAGCACACTGATAAGTGTGATGGAGGAGTCTTTCCGTAATGTTATTGCTAAAAACTTCGGAACTGATGAAAATTTTGATATAATAATTAACCCCGACAAAGGGGACTTTGAGATTTATCGTAATCGCACTGTTGTGCCTGATGATGAAGTTGAGAATAAAAATATGGAAATCGGCTTGTCTGAAGCCCAAAAGATTGACGAAGATTACGAAGTTGGTGAAGAAGTAACTGACACATTGGATTTTTCAATATTTGGGCGCAGGTCTATTCTTACGTTGCGTCAGACCTTAGCTTCCAAAATTTTAGAACTACAGAAAGATAGTCTTTTTGTAAAATATAGTGAAAAGGTAGGTGAAATTGTCAGCGCAGAACTTTATCAAATCTGGAAAAAAGAGATGCTCTTGATGGATGAAGACGGGAATGAACTCTATTTACCAAAATCAGAACAAATACCTACCGATTTCTATCGTAAAGGAGAAACCGTACGTGCCGTAGTTGCTGTGGTAGAGAATAAAAACAACAATCCAAAAATTATTCTTTCACGTACATCTCCGGTGTTTTTGCAAAGATTGTTTGAACTCGAAGTACCCGAAATACATGACGGATTAATTACGATTAAAAAAATAGCTCGCATACCGGGCGAAAGAGCCAAAGTTGCTGTAGAATCATACGATGAGCGAGTAGATCCTGTAGGAGCCTGTGTGGGGGTAAAAGGAGTTCGTATCCACGGTATAGTGCGTGAGCTTAGAAACGAAAACATTGATGTGATTAATTATACCAACAATACAAGTTTATTCATTGCTCGTGCTTTAAGTCCAGCAAAAATAACTTCAATTCGATTGAATGAAGATGATAAAAGAGCTGAAATATATCTGAAACCTGAAGAAGTTTCGCAAGCAATAGGAAAGGGAGGATTAAATATTAAGCTGGCAAGCATGCTTACCGGATACAACTTAGATGTATTCAGAGACATAGATGAATCTGAGTATGAAGAAGATATCTATTTAGATGAATTTTCAGATGAAATCGACCAATGGGTTATAGATACTCTAAAAGCTATCGGATATGACACAGCAAAGAGTGTCTTATCTGTTCCTCGTGAAGATTTAATTCATAGAACCGACTTTGAAGAGGAGACCATTGACGAAGTGCTTGCGATATTGAAGGAAGAATTTGAAGATTAGCTAATTGAAATTAAAAGTAGTCCTTCAAAGACAAC
>JAAYSS010000107.1 GCA_012518275.1 Bacteroidales bacterium | reverse complement strand
ACGCCGTTGCGCCGATGAGAGCAAAATCACTTACGACAAATGACAGCGTACCTTTTGAGATGACCAAAATTTGGACTGATATTGCCGGACAAAAATCAGCCAAAATTCATCACCACGAGATAAAAATTCCTAAAGAAATTAATGGGAAACCGATAAAATCCGGCGACTATCATTTTATGGTTCACTGCTTAGATAAAGCTGGAAATGAAAGCTATATAGCAGTAGATGTGGAACTTAGCTATGACGCTACGGGCATCGGCGAGCACGTGCATTAAAAAATAACCTGATATTCAAAAGCTTGGCGAACTAACGTCAAGCTTTTTTTGTTCTTATTGTATATATCTTTTATTTCTTACAAACCCATGTAGTATGCAAATCAAAATCTGCGGGATGAAATATCCTGAAAATATTCTTGAAGTTTTGGCACTAAATCCTGATTTTATGGGATTTGTATTCAATCCGAAAAGTACCCGATTTGTTGGGAATTTAGAATTATCCACCTTGCAATCAATTCCAAAAGAGATAAAAAAAGTGGGCGTTTTCGTGAATGAAAGCCTTGAAAATATCCTTACCTACATTCATAAGTACGATTTTGATGCCGTGCAACTTCACGGTTTTGAGAATAAAAAACTTTGCAGGCAGATAAAAGATGAAGCTAAAATAAGTGTGATTAAGGTTTTTTCTGTAATGAATGCTTATAATTTAAAAGTAACAAAAGAGTATGACGATGTAGCCGATTTGTATCTATTCAACACAAAAACAGATCCTTATGGTGGCGACGAGCAAAAATTTAACTGGAATATTCTGTACGAGTACACAGGTGAAAAGGACTTTCTGTTAGGCGGAAATATCGGAATGGATGACGTGAAAGAAATTCGAAAAATAGAACACCCGAAAATGATTGGGGTGAATCTAAACACCCGATTTGAAATAAAACCGGGACTAAAAAATGTGGATTTGCTACGTGTGTTTATTGAAGAATTGCACAAACCACAAGAAAACGAAGAAGAAAATGAAAAAGAACAAGATTAGTCGAAATTATTTAAACATTTTTACTTGAAATTTGTTTGATAATTGAAACTTTGTGTTTAATTGCTTTCGCGCGATTTTACACATTTTTTATTTTTATCAGACAAAAATGCTATGGACTTAATCAAATTGTTAAATTGGCGATACGCCACCAAACGAATGACCGGAAAGAAAATTTCCGAAGAAGATTTAAATACAATCCTTGAAGCAATCCGCTTAGCACCATCGGCTTACGGACTTCAACCATTCAAAGTAATTGTTACTGAAAACAAAGAACTTTTGGACGAGATTTACGAAAAATCGTGCCCGCAGATTGTAGTGAAACAAGCTTCGCACTTGCTAATTTTTAAAGCAAGTAAGAAATTAGATGAAGAATATATTGAAAGTTATTTGAGAGAATTGAAGCAAGTGCGTAAAGAAACAGACGAGTACATTGACAATTACCGCTCTAAAATCCGTAAAGTCATTGAAAATCCGGAAATCAACAAATTCAGTTGGATGATTCGTCAAACCTATATTGCGCTTGGTTTTGCTGTAATTGCAGCGGCTAAACTCGGTATTGACAGTACGCCGATTGAAGGATTCGACGTGCAAGCAATGAATGAATTGCTCGGGCTAAATACCGACGTGGAAGAAGCTGTGGTTCTGCTCGCGCTCGGCTATCGAAATGCGGAAGAAGATCACCTTGTCGGCAAGCCAAAAGTAAGAAAATCGATGGAAAAATTGGTGGAAAAGCTGTAGGAATTGCTACAAAATATTACCAAAAAATTATGTTAAAAAATATATTTTTATTGATTTTTCTCATAAAACTTTTTTTAGGTATGGAATTTGTCTTATTTTTGCAGAACTAATTAGTATTAACAAAAAATATTTTTAAAAATGGCTTACGTAATTAATGAAGATTGTATTGCTTGCGGTACTTGCATCAGCGAATGTCCTGTTGACGCAATTTCGGAAGGTGATATCTATGTAATTGATCCTGATATTTGTACAGATTGCGGTACTTGCGCTGATGTTTGTCCTTCTGAGGCAATTCATCCGGCTTAAATTTATTGAATTCTTTTTAACAAATCCTATTTATTCGAACGAGTAAATAGGATTTTTTTTACTGTTTTTGTCGTAGTTCAATTACCGTAATTTCTGGCGGCACCCCGATGCGTAGCGGGATACCGACAAACCCGATTCCACGGTTTACGTAAATGTATTGCTCTTTGTGCTTGTAAAGTCCATCCCATTGCGGATAAATCAGTGAAGCGGGCGAAATTTTAAACCCTTTCCGCACAAAACCAAGCTGACCAGCGTGTGTATGACCGGATAAAGTGAGGAAAATATCAGGCTGTTTGTCGGTGACTTCTGATTTCCAATGATTGGGATCGTGTGAAATAAGAATTTTCTTTCGTCCGACTACCGTATTTTTGAGCGATTTTTTCAAGTCGCTGTAATCATCAAAATGACCTGAACCGAAATTTTCTACTCCTACAATCGTAATTGTATCACCTTTGCTGATCAGCTCTTCGTGCTCATTTAGCAAAAGTCGAAATCCTAAATCACGAATATTTTGCTTCGTTTTTTCCAAATTCTGAATTTTCATTTCTGGTGTGTCCCAATGGGTGTAATCGCCATAATCGTGGTTGCCAAGCACAGCATACATTAACCCAGATTTGGACTTCAACCTATGAAAATAAGGCTCCCACCCTTCTGTTTCAGCTCCATAATTGTTAATTAAATCGCCTGCTAACACGATAATATCAACATTTTGCTCGTTGATTAGCTT
>JAAYSS010000106.1 GCA_012518275.1 Bacteroidales bacterium | reverse complement strand
TCAAGTTGTCTTTGGTTAAGTACCCTTTCATCTTCGGCTAATATTTCCAAATTACGCTGAGTGGCTGCTCTCTTTTCTTGCCAGCGTTGTTCTGCTTCTTCAATACGGTATTCTCTATCATCAAACTTTCTCATTTTTTCTTCAACATCCCAGTTTGACATCGTTTTTGAATGTTTTTTAAGTGCTTTTCTTTCCTTCTTAATTAACTTTAACTCGCGGTCACGTAACTTCTTTTCACGTTTGGCCAGTTTCTGATCCTGCTCATAAAACTTGCGTTTTTCTTTTAAGTTCTTCTTCTCATTTTTCAATACTTTGGCATGATCTTTCGCCTGTTGATAGTAAGCATTAAGTTCTTTTTTATTCTTTTTTAACATATCTTCAAGTAACTCAAGTTCTGCCAAGTAGCTTTCATGATTGTCCTTATACTGTTCGATGCTTTTTAAATCTATTTTCTCCAGTATAGGTGTTTCCCACTGATAGAAATGTTGTGTATCCGAAATTACGTTATCCTGTGATTCTTGCATCGATGACATATTCAAAGTATCAGCAGCGGCCAAAGGATCAAAAAACGCAACACTATCAGCAGTGGTTATATACTGCCCATACATAACGAAAGGTACTAACAAAAGAGCAATTAATAGCATCTTCTGTCTTTTGAGTGTAAACGAAAGTTTTTTAGTCATAATATTAAATTTGTTGTTACGAACATAAGTGAATTTATACTATTGTTGCAAATACCATACAAGTTATGCTCCCCACACCCACAATAAGTTCATGTACTGGTTGAACTTGCAGAATCTACACTTACACATTTCAAGAAAACACTAAACAAACGAAACTACTTCGGATTTATAACACAACGCATAAAGCATTGATTTAAGTAACAAATAAGTAAGACATGGCGTTCTCATTACCTTCTTCTTTTAGCATTTTCACGCATAGCTTTCTGTTGCTCACGCTGCATTCTTTCCAATCGCTCCATAAAGCTACTTTTTTTCTTTGGATTTTTTGCATTGGCTTTGCTTTTGGCTTGCAGCTCAGCAAGCAGCTTTTCATCGTCAATTGTAGCTCGGATAATTGCTGTTTGCACAATAGTGAACAACGACGATAAGAAATAGTAGTAGGTCAATCCAGATGCATAGCTATTGAACATAAAGAAGAACATCACTGGCATAAAATACATCATGTACTTCATCATGCCTGCTCCCGGCTGATCGGGTGATGTAGTGGTGTTATTCATATTGATTTTTGTTGAGAAGATACTTGATATCATCATCAACAGAGCGAAAAGACTCACGTGATTTTTAAATATCGAACTAATGAGTGGGATATTCGCTTTCCAAGACAAGATAGCGTCATAAGCCGAGAGGTCTTTTACCCACAAAAAACTTTCCTGCCTCAATTCAATTGCAGCTGGAAAGAATCGAAACATGGCAATTAGTAGCGGCATTTGCAACAACATTGGCAAACAGCCACTCATCGGACTTACACCCATTTTACTATAAAGTGCCATGGTGGCTTGCTGACGTTCCATCGCTTTTTCAGGTGGAATACGTTTGTTAATTGCATCAATTTCAGGTTTCAGCACACGCATCTTTGCACTTGACAAATACGATTTTTGTGTAAGTGGTGCAAGCAGGAGTTTAATAACAATGGTCATCAGTAAAATGATAATACCAAAATTACCAATGTATTTACTGAAGAAATTAAACATCGGAATTACGAAGTATTGGTTTACCCAGCCAAAAATTCCCCAGCCCAGCTGAATTAGTTCACGCAAATAAAGTTTTTCTGACTTGTCGACTCCTTTATCATAGCTTGCGAGAGTTTTGTAATGATTTGGACCAAAATACCATCTGAAACCGGTTGGATCTTTTCCAGATAGGTCAAACGGAATAACCATATCAGCACTATATGATTTCATATAACCTGATTTCTCACCCATTTTTTCACTTTTCAACATGGAAGAGCTAAACGACTTATCGGCAATAAGAACCGTGCTAAAATACTGGTCCTTAAAAGCAATCCATTTTACCTCATTACTAACACTTTTTTGGTCATTCTTAGAAGGACTTAGTTTCTCTATATCACCAGCCAGATAGCGGTAGCTAAGCGTTGAGTGCCTTTCTTCAAACACACGGCCTTTCTCTTGCTGACGAATGTCTGAGCTCCAACTCATCTCCAGCGAATTGATTGACAACGGCATCACTTCATCCATATTATGAGCTTTTACCTCATAACGCACCATGTAGTCATTCGCCGGAAGTGTATAAATAAAATCAATGTAAGCATTTTCTTCTGTGGTTTTAAGACGCATGGTAAGTGTCTGCGCCCCATCAGCCGTTTTTACAATTTCACCCTGTGGTTCAAAGTAAAGTTCGGAAGTATTTACCACCCGATTATTGTCGGTTACAAGCACATAATTAAAATCCGATTCCTCATCTTCAAACAAAATAAGCGGTTTGCCTTCCTGAGCTTTGTATTTTTTCAGTTCTGCCGAATAAACACGTCCACCTTTGCTACTTAACACTAATTTGAGTAACTCGTTTTCAAGCGTGTAAAATTCTTCTTCACCAAAAGCAGATGCGCTGAATCCTCCAAAAGCATCCCGACGAACAGCCATCGACGCCGAGTCTGTAGCTTGTGCGAGAGAATCAGAAACAGCCATGAGATTATTTACCGAATCTTGCAATTGTCGTGCTGCCTGCTCTTGCTGATACACCATAGCTATGGAGTCATTGTATCTTTTTTGACGAGCTATTTCCTCTTCGGAAGGGCGGGTCAACAATGTAAAACCAATCATGATACCGGCTATAAGCAGAAATCCGATAATCGTATTTTTATCCATATTTACAAAATTTCGAGTTTAGATGTTTCAAAAAGAATGATTAATCTTATACTCTAATTCTTTTTTCGGTAATTTGCCTTACCTCACTGGTAAAATAACTAATAAGGCATTTTTTTGAGTGTGCAAATTTCGGAAAAAAAACTGACATATAAAAGTAAAGGAACCGATTTTAGGAGTAAATAACAAAAGCACGATCTTCTGGAAATCGTGCTTTTAATAAGGGTTACCTGAAAGCAATTCGGTTGTTTTAACGTTCTGCCATCGGTACAAATGCTTGTATCTCACGAACGCTTTTGTAAGACGGGCGCATAATCCGTTTGCTGCTGAAATTGAGCTCTTCGATGCGGTGTGCGGTCCATCCTACGATACGTGCCATAGCGAAAAGCGGTGTAAACACTTCTTCGGGCAATCCAAGCGTATCATACACAAAACCGGAATAAAAATCTACGTTAATACAGGTTTGCTTCGCATTAGGACCTTTGAATTCCATAAATGTTTTAATGGCTCTCTCTTCTACCAATTCATAAAGTGCGTATTCCTCTTCACGCCCTTTTTCTTTAGCTAACTCGGCAGCCATTTCCTTTAAAAGTCCCGCGCGTGGATCACTTATGGTGTACACGGCGTGTCCAATACCGTAAATTAATCCGCTTCTGTCGTGAGCCTCCCTTTTAAGCACACGCATCAAGTAATCATCTATCTGCTTTACATCTTTCCAATCACTCACGTTCTTTTTCAAATCTTCCATCATCTTTTTCACAGCAATGTTGGCACCCCCGTGCAGTGGTCCTTTCAGCGCACCGATACCAGCAGCTATGGCTGAGTAGGTGTCTGTTTCGGTAGAACTGGTTACTCGCACGGAAAACGTGGAGTTGTTACCCCCGCCGTGCTCGGCATGAAGTATCAGTGCCAAGTCAAGAATTTTCACTTCCAGTTCTGTGTATTTTTCTTTACCTTTCATCATAAAAATAAAGTTTTCAGCTACCGATTTGTCCGGATACGGGTGTCGTACGTGAAGTGAGCGCCCATGTTTATCGTGACGAAGCACCTGATAGGCATAAGCAATGATTGTTGGGAATTTAGCAATCAAGTTGATAGATTGACGAATCAGGTTGTCTTTTGAAATATCGTCCGGATTTTCATCATAAACATAAAGTTCCAACACACTTCTTGCCAAGATATTCATGATGTTTCCACCTTGCAACGCTAAGATATTCATAGTGGTACGGTGATCCAGCGGCATCGTTTTCATAATTAACTTTCGAAAAAGCTCCAACTCTTTTTTATTTGGGAGCGAACCCGAGAGCAACAGGAAGGCTGTTTCTTCAAAACCCAGTCGATTTTCTTTCTGAATACCATGCACTAAGTCTTCCACATCAATTCCACGATAATATAATTTCCCGGGAATAGCTATTCGTCCGCCTTCGGGTTTTCTTTCGTAACCTACCACGTCGCCCACGCGCGTAAGTCCGGCAAGCACACCAGTACCATCATCATTGCGAAGCCCACGTTTTACATGCAGCTTAGAGAATAGCTCTTTTTTAATGTTGGTTGTTTGCTTGATGCTTTCAGAAAGTTCATGGATTAATTCTTTTTCTGTCATTTTAGTCAATGTGTTTATTGTTTCAATATAATTACTTATGAAATCGATTGTTCTATTTGAAGGATTACTTCTTCGGAGAATTCCAACGTACTTTTTGCCTGCCCGTTTTTCATAAAGCGCGTCAAGTCACTTGTTGCAATTCCTTTCTCAAAAAGGGTTTCGAGCGCTGAAGTTATCAGTTCTCCTGCTTTATTCCATCCCATGTATTCGAGCATCATCACGCCCGAAAGCAGCATGGAGCAAGGATTTGCCTTGTTTTTCCCTGCAATGTCCGGAGCGGTGCCGTGCGTGGCTTCAAAAATGGCGTGCCCGGTGTTATAATTGATATTTGCGCCGGGCGCAATGCCGATGCCGCCCACCATTGCCGCCAGCTGGTCGGAAATGTAATCGCCGTTCAGGTTAAGCGTGGCAATGACCGAATATTCTTCGGGTTTGAGCAGCGTATTCTGCAAAAACGCATCGGCAATCACGTCTTTGATGAAAACTTTTCCGCTTTCCACAGCTTCGTTATATGCCGAAACAGCTGCTTCAAGCCCCTTCTCGGTTTTTATCTTGTTGAATTTATTTTCGGTAAACGTTTCATTCGGGAATTCACGTTCGGCTAATGCGTAACCCCATTTTTTGAATCCGCCCTCGGTAAATTTCATGATGTTTCCTTTGTGCACCAAGGTTACCGATGGTAATTTGTGCTCTACGGCATATTGAATTGCCGCTCGCACCAGCCTTTCCGTTCCTTCTACCGACACAGGCTTCACGCCGATGGAAGTGGTTTCGGGAAAACGGATTTTTGCAACGCCCATTTCTTCCTTCAAAAATTTGAGCACCTTTTGCAATTCGGGCGTTCCGGCAGCCCATTCAATGCCGGCGTAAATATCTTCGGTATTTTCGCGGAAAATGGTAACGTTCACTTTTTCAGGTTCTAAAAGCGGCGTTGTTACGCCTTTGAACCACCTGACGGGACGAAGGCAAACGTACAAATCCAACTCTTGGCGCAACGCAACGTTAAGCGAGCGGATTCCTTCGCCCACAGGAGTTGTGAGCGGTCCTTTTATCCCCACAAGATATTCTCGAAAAGCATCCATCGTTTCTTGCGGCAGCCACGAGCCCGCTTGGTTGTAAGCTTTTTCGCCTGCCAACACTTCCATCCACTCTATTTTTTTCTCTCCGCCGAATGCTTTTTCAACCGCTTTATCGATTATGCGCTTTACCGATGAAGTGATTTCTTTTCCGATGCCGTCGCCTTCGATGAAAGGGATGGTGGGATTATCGGGGACGATAAGCGTATCGTTTTGTTTTACTATTTTTTGCATTGAATTACTTTTTCATAGAGTTTAACGCACTTCCTGCCTTGAACCAGCCGATTTGCTGTTCGTTGTAAGTATGGGCAGCTTCAAATTCATCTTTTGAACCATCGGCGTGATGCAATACGACTTTAAGATTTTTACCCGGAGCAAATTCAGTCAGTCCAACGATGCTGATTTTGTCGCGTTCTTGCACTTTATTATAGTCGTCTTTATTAACAAATGTCAGCGCCAACATTCCTTGTTTTTTCAAGTTGGTTTCGTGGATGCGGGCGAAAGATTTTACCAAAATGACTTTTACATTCAGATGACGCGGTTCCATAGCGGCGTGTTCGCGAGATGAACCTTCTCCGTAATTTTCTTCAGCAACCACGATTGAACCAATGCCTGCGGATTTAAACTTGCGTGCCAAAGCAGGAACTTCGGAATAGGTCTGCGTATCGGGGTCGAGAACGGAATTGGTTTTATCGTTAAACGCATTCACAGCGCCGATTAACATATTGTCCGAAATGTTATCGAGATGTCCGCGGAAGCGAAGCCACGGTCCCGCCATCGAAATATGGTCGGTAGTGCATTTTCCGGCAGCTTTTATCAACAGCGGCAACTCGATGTAGTCTTTTCCGTCCCACGCAGCAAACGGTTCAAGTTTTTGCAGGCGATTTGAATCGGGATTGATGTTTACTTCAACTTTGTTTCCATCAGCAGACGGCGCCAGATATCCGGCATCTTCAACTGCATACCCGTTTGGCGGCATTTCAAACCCTTTCGGTTCCGCTAATTTCACTTGCTCGCCTTTATCATTGGTCAAGGTATCTTTCAGCGGATTGAAAGCCAAATCTCCCGAAATGGCAAACGCCGTAACCAATTCCGGCGAAGCCACAAACGCGTGCGTATTGGGGTTTCCGTCGTTTCGTTTTGCAAAGTTGCGGTTGAAGGAATTAACAATGGAGTTCGGGCGGTTGTTGTCGCCATCGCGTTTCCACTGCCCGATGCACGGTCCGCAGGCATTTGCCATAATCACGGCGCCCGCATCTTCAAAAATTTGCAGAATACCGTCTCTCTCAGCCGTGTATCGCACTTGCTCCGACCCGGGATTGATAATCAGTTTCGTTTTTAAAGCTAATCCCTCTTTGCGAGCATTTTCCAAAATATGAGCAGCCCGCGTCAAATCTTCATATGATGAGTTGGTGCAAGAACCAATCAATCCCACTTCCAGCGGCGGAAAGTTTTTTTCTTTTACCACTTTTCCGAAATCTGAAATTCCATAAGCCGCATCGGGCGTAAAAGGACCGTTCACATGCGGTTCCAGCTCCGAAAGATTAATTTCGATGACTTGGTCGTAATATTTTTCGGGATTGGCTGTAACTTCCGCATCGGGTTGCAAGTGTTCCATAATCTTTCTTGCTCCGTCCGCTACTTCTTTTCTACCCGTACCTTCCAAATAAACGGCTGATTTTTCATCGAACGGGAAGATGGAAGTAGTAGCACCCACTTCGGCACCCATATTGCAAATGGTTCCTTTACCCGTTGCAGAAAGCGATTGCGTTCCTTCGCCAAAATATTCTATGATGGCATTGGTTCCGCCTTTTACGGTCAAGATTCCGGCAAGTTTCAGAATTACGTCTTTTGCTGAAGTCCATCCCGACATTTTTCCGGTCAGTTTCACACCAATGATTTTCGGCATTTTCAGCTCCCAAGGGAGTCCTGCCATCACGTCCACCGCATCGGCTCCGCCGACACCGATAGCAACCATTCCCAAACCACCGGCGTTGGGCGTATGCGAATCAGTTCCCACCATCATTCCACCGGGGAAAGCGTAGTTTTCCAACACTACTTGATGAATAATTCCAGCTCCGGGTTTCCAAAATCCGATGCCGTATTTATTCGACACATCGCGCAGAAATTCAAATACTTCTTTGTTGGTAATGTTAGCCGTTTCCAAATCGGTTACAGCGTTTTTATAGGCTTGTATCAGGTGGTCGCAATGAACAGTGGAAGGCACCGCTACGCTCGTTCTTCCGGAATTCATCAACTGCAACAAAGCCATTTGTGCAGTAGCATCTTGCATAGCCACTCGGTCAGGCGCAAAGTCCACATAATCTTCGGCACGCTTGTAATTTTTTACAGGGACATCAACAGATAAGTGTGAAAAAAGTATTTTCTCGGTTAGTGTCAATGGGCGTTCTAATTTTTTCCGCACATCGTTCACTTTTGCAGGTAACTGAGCATACACCCGCTTAATCATTTCAATATCGAATACCATAATAATATATCATTAATTAATTTTTCCTCTTTACTCTCATAAACAACAAAATGTTAATTTTGTTCACTGTTTTAGGTGAAAAATAAAACTGCCGAAGCTTGCATGTTTCGGCAGTTCAAATAAACTAAAATGAAAATGCGGCTCCAACCATGCCGTTTATGCCTTGCACCTCGTAACCCTTGTAGAACTCGTATTTTTTATTCAATATATTATTGACTCGCAAGAACAAAGACATCCATTCGCGGTACGCATATGAACCACCGATATTCCAATCAAAAACCGGTTTCATCAACGTACCTTCCACATCAGAAAGCTTAGCGTATCGTCCGTCTTGGAAATAGAATTGAGTATTGACAGCTATGTCGTTGCCAACTTTAATATTTGCACCTAAATTCATATCCCAACTCGGTAAATGCCAAGCTTTTGCCTCGTCTTTAACATTCCAAAAGTGGTGAGCTCCTTTTGCATAGATATTGATTTGATTCTTGAAGTCCCATGCAGCTCGAAACCCGATTGATGCTCTATTTGCCTGTGAATAGACTACGTCAAAACGATTGTGAAATACCTTGTCAAAACTTCTCGGCATATCCGCTGTAGCTCCCTCTATTTTATCGTAGGGTTTGTTGATGTAGAAATACTGGTTACTAATGATTTTATATTGTCCATAAACATCAAACAGCAGGCTGTGAACCGGGCTCACTTTCACCCCCAAATAAGCATCTACAGGCGTATAAGTATCTTTTATTCGGACAAACGAAGAGAGATACCTGTTTTCATCATACGTGTTATACCAAGAGTTTACGGTTAAATCTCCGGTTACACCGCCATAGAGCGCTAAATATTCCGGTAAAACATTCCACTGTCCGCTCACATCTGCCGAAGGCGAAAACAGTTGCCCTGCCTTCCCGATAGAAATTCCGGTCTTCGCCCCTAAACGCAAGAACCAGTTATCACCAACGAGCTTGTAATAGGGATTTAATTTAATCACGCTGTAGGTATTCGGAAAAGTCAAGTAGGAAGCTTCGGCGCCTAAATAGTTAAAATTATAGATATCCACATCCATGCCAAGGCGGTTTAAGTCAAAAGGTACTTCAAAAAGCCCCTTCAAGTGTACCTGATTCTCAGATGTTTTGCCATTAACACGGTTGAGCAACCTGTAATTCAGGCTTGCATCAAAAATCAAATTATCAGCCAACGGAAGCGAACGCCCCCCAACCGTAACCCCGATACGCCAATGTGTATTGTTCAAAGGTAACCCTGAGAGACTATACAAACTGATCGTATTATTCTCAGAGAAACGATATAATGTTTGTCCAAAACGGTCTAGTCCGGCAACATCAGCCATAATAAACGGTTCCAAAGACGCAAAAGGACGTCCGTAATAATTGAAATAATCGTGGCTGCCCGTAACACCGGCGTAAAGGTCGAATTTTTTGAATAGATGATTGTACATTACCGAAGCGACTGTTTTAGAGTGTTTTTTATCTCCGAAAGCACCCAAATGATGAAGCGACACGTCCAACCTATCGCGCTCATTATTCAAAATCGGATACATAAAATCTGCCAGCGAATTGAGCGGAAACCCCACGCCCAAACGGAGAAAACCTTCGTTTGCCGGCTTTTTGCTTTGAAGAAGTTCTTCAGCAGACAACGTGTGGATGTTATAATCTATGGAAAGCGGTGTCGTTATGTTTGAATAGACCGGCTTTGATTTATCCACCGATGGTTCTACAATTTTCGGCGTTGTTATTACCTTTCCGACATCGGTTATCATCGGTTGATAATCACGCGTCACCGTTACGCTCTTGTTTACAACGGAATCGGGGATTTGAGCCAACAAGAGTTTGGGTGAAAAAACAATCAATAAAGCAACTGTGAGTATTTGCCACAGGCGCTCAAAGCGAAATGTTATGCGATTTGTCATTTTTGTATCTTTAGGAAAATAGAATTTATATATTATCGAACATCGGCTCAATCTTTTCTGCCTAAACTTTGCCATAAAAGTCATTGAATATAAATTAATTAGTTTACTATTTTTTTCTTAGAACGCGCATCTATGGAATTCAACCTGAATTTAATCATCTCTTGCACATCATCATTTACTGTGTAGTTTTTCTGTAAACTTAGCAGGTACTGTTTCGCTTGGAAATCATCTCCTTTTTGGATATAGACATCAGAAAGGACTACAAAACTACGAGCCAACCAATACTGATGCGGAGTCCCTTTTTTTGCAAAGTCAAGCACTTCTTTTTCAGCATTATTCAGCTGATTCAGGTTGTAATACACTTCGGAAAGCATGTATTTCGCTTCCGCACCAATCGCCGTGCGTGTGTCAATCGTGATGCCGTTCAAATCCTTCAGCGCATCGCTGGGTCTGTTTTGTTTTGCATAAACTTTTGCACGATTGAGCAACGCTTCCGATTTCATCGCGGTCGTAGATTTCGGATCGGCAGCAATTGCACCTGCAATTTGAATCGTTTGGGCTTCATCATTAAGCATATAGCTGCTTCGCAAAATTCCCAAACGAGCAATATTCTTATTTTCAGATGTTTGAGCAACTTCTTCTAATTTTTTGAAATAGGTGAGAGCTGCCGTATAATCTTTTTGGTCAAAAGTTATTTCAGCTGCACGGAGAGCCGCATCTTCCATGTGCGGATTACCTTTTTGAGTCAAAATTTTAGCATATTCTTCCAATGCTTTTTCTTTGTTGTCGGATGAATAATAGCTGTCTGCCAGGTAGTTTTGTGCCAACGTACAGAATTTTCCATTCGGGCAATAACGCTGCAAATAATCAGTGAAAGAAACAATTGCACTGCTATAATTTTCGGCGATATATTGTTTTTCAGCTGCCATAAATGTGATAGAATCTGCACGAACTTCGGTGTTTCTATCCACTTGTCTTCCAAGTGATTTCACATAATCCATATAGTTACCTACATTATTGGTGTTTATGTGTATCGTTTCAAGGCTTTCAAGTGCAGTTTCGGCTTCTTCGCTCATCGGGTAGTCGGCTACTACTTTTTTGAAAACCGAAATGGCATTGTTGTAATCGTTTTCGTTAAAATAAACCATACCGATTTCAAGCTGTGCTTTCGGTGCTAAAACGCTATTGGGATAAGTGCTTAACAGCCTTCTATTTGACTCAATAACCTTAGTGTCATTTTCGAGCATCACGTACGAACGACCAATTTCGTAAAGCGCGTCGTCACCGTATTCCGAGTTTGGATACTGCTCAAGAAGCTGTTCTAATTTGGCAATCTTTTGCTGATAGTTCTTTTGAAGTCCGGACATATAAGCCGACTGAAATAGCGCATAATCTCCTTTGGATGGGTCACTCATTGCTTTTTCATAATATTCGGTTGCTTTCGCAAAGTTCCGATTGCTGAAATAAGCATCCCCTACCCTGTTCAGCGCATCTACATACATAGGCGATTGCGTATTTTTTTCGTTTCCTAAAAACTTCAAGAACCAAGAGAGTGAATCCGAGTATTTCTGCTGGCGAAAATAGGCATAACCCAGCGAGTAAAACGCCTGAACGTAATTGGGATTTACTGTTACGTGCGGCAAATTGAAAAAGGCATTCAAATCAGCTGCAGACCGAGCAAAATCATTCAGTCTGTAATGACTTTCGCTTCTCCAATAATAGGCATCAGCCAAGTAACGCCCGTTGGGTGCAGTCTGCAAGGCTTTGGTGAAGAATTCTGCCGCTCTGGAATAATTTCCTGCAGCAAAAGCTTCGGTTCCCACCTGATATTCAAGGTATTGCTTGGTTTCAAGAAGACTTGGCGTGAGATTTTTTATTTTCAAAATAGACTGATAAGCTGCCCCGTAATTCTTTGAAGTTAAATAAACAGTTGAAAGGTAATTGTACGCCTTGTCAATGTTCGCCGAGTTCGGATACTCATGGATAAACTGTTCAAAGGCATTAACAGACTCACCAAACGCAGCATTCGTTTCATACGAAGTCAGTGCGTAATTAAACAGCGCTTCTTCTCTCACTTGCGGATTAAAATTGGTGCGGGTAGCCACTTCGTAAGCCATGCGGGCATTATCTTTGTCACCAAGTGCTACGTACGCATTTCCAAGCTGTAAATAGGCGCTCTCGCTCATTTCATCCTGTTGCGTGGTTGTTGCCTGCGAAAGGTATTTCACCGCTTCTCCCGGCTGATTGATTTTCAGGTAGCTCACGCCAAGGTAATAAATATCGTTTCGAAGAACCTGCGGGAAAAGGCTTTCGTACCGCTTCAAATTTTCAATCGCTTTTTGGTAATTGCCTTCTGCATACGCCTTCTCACCAATCATTCGGTAAAGCTCACCATTATTTTTGCTGTTCGGATATTTCTTTAACAACATTTCGGCACGCTTTTCCATTTCCGGATAATTTTGCTTGGCATAGTAAATTTGTGCTACATAGTATGGAGCAATATCTTCAAATTCAGGATGTTGTTCTGCAACAAGTAAATCTGTGAGAGCCGCATCATAATTTTTCATCAAATATTCGGTATAGCCAGTGTAATACCTTGCTGTAGCCTGATGTGGCGAATTCATGCCTTTCAGCGTTTTAAAAATATCAAGCGCCTTGGCATTGTTTCCGGTAGCCAAATTGGCATATCCCCGACTGAAAAGATATTCCACTTTTTCACTTTCAATCAAGTTCGTTTCATCCACGAATCGGAAGTAAGCCAGTGCTTTCTTATAATCTTTTGCATCGTACCGCATCATTCCCAACATAACGTGGCTCTTATCCCAATACGGTGTGTACGGATGCTCTTCAACGTATTTCTGTAGCATCTCTTCCGCATTTTCCTGACGCAATTCAAAGGCATTGCTCACCAAATAAAACTCGGCTTCTTGAATCATTCCGGCATTGGTCGGAACGACTGTTTTCAGAAAATCTTCAAAACATCGATACGACGCTGCGAATTTTCGCTGTTCAAAAAGTTCTTTACCTTCATGAAACAGATTATCAGGATGAATAAATTTGATGGAATGTTGAGAATAAGTTGAGAAAAACACTACAAGTGATAGCGCGGACAATATTATTTTTCTGAACATATGGTATATTTTTATTTTCGACCTACCTGAGTTTATCCGCCGTGGCGGGCAGGCAGGTTTCTGATTTGAATAACAAAATGACAATTGTTTGTTTTTTTACAGGAAAAATTCAATTAAACTACTATTTAGCAACAAAAACTGTACAAATATTTAACAAAAACATCAAGCAAAATATTTTTTCTTTTCTTTTATTTCTGATTTATCAATAAATATTCTAACAGCTTGCCGCACAGATTTTAAACCAAAAAGCTTGGGGTTTAGTTCTCTTACGGGTATAAAGAAACACTCTTCTACATCATCATCGGGTTTTATTGCATTTGTATTTTCAATAATTCCTTCAAAAAACATATCCATAGTTGGCACCGTAAGCCCGGAGTATAAATATTCATTTGGAAGAGAAAATATAAATCTCAGATTTTTAGGGCGGACCCCAATTTCTTCTTCAATCTCCCGTATCGCACATTCTTCAATGGTTTCACCCAAATCGGCAAAGCCGCCGGGAAGATCAAGCGTACCTTTTGCCGGTTCATTCGCTCTTCGGCACACGAGCAATTCGCCGTCTGAGTTTTGCAGAAAAGAAGCTGTTGCAGCAAAAGGATTGATATAGTAGATAAATCCGCAGTTTTCACACCGTTTGGATTTATCGTTGTTCTTTACAAATTTTGATGAGCCGCACGATGGGCAAAATTTGAATTTATCAAAAAAGTTCATATGTAAGAAATATTTCCCGACCTTCTTAAGGAAGTAGATTCGAAGAGGATTGATTAAAATTTGCAAAATAATACTTATTTGCCCCTTCTTCTTTTATTTTTGATATAAACTTTGAAAAGCCAATTTCTTCTTGCTTTTTTGAAGACATGAGCAGACAAGTAAACATAAAAAAACCGTATTGTTCTTGTTGAGAAAACTCCTGAAATCAGGATTTGAGGCATCGGTTTTCTTTGTAATCTGCCGTTCCGACGTATCGGAATACCCGAAGGCGCAGCCCGCCATTAAAAACCGTTGTGTCTCGGTAATAAATAAGTGTTGAGTTTTCCAATCTCTGAACAATACGGTAGTACAAATATAACACTTTATATCTAATAGAGCATACCTTTATGCAAATATTTTTTGTTAATTTATTTGTATTAACATTAATTCAGAACGAAATAAAGACTAAAATGCTGACAATCAAATACATAAAATAAAAACATCTTAAGACTCTCATGTCAAAATATTTTCGAATATTTACGCCAAAATGGGTAAACATCTAAAATCACTCTATTTTTTCTTTCAAGTCTAATCTTATGTTCAGCTCTTCCAACTGTGCATTATCAATAAAATTCGGAGCATCAATCATCACGTCGCGACCGGAAGTGTTTTTCGGGAAAGCGATACAATCACGAATGCTATCCAATCCTGCAAAAAGCGCCACAAAGCGATCCAATCCAAAAGCCAAACCACCGTGCGGAGGTGCTCCGTACTGAAATGCATCCATGAGAAAGCCAAACTGCTGTTGTGCTTTTTCGGGAGTAAATCCAAGTAGTTCAAAAATTTTGTTTTGCAATTCGCTGTCATGAATACGAATGGATCCGCCACCAAGTTCCACGCCATTTATCACCATATCGTATGCATTGGCACGAACAGCACCAATATTTGAATCAAGTAACTGGATATCATCCAACTTGGGCGATGTAAACGGGTGATGTTTAGCATAATACCGTTGCGTTTCTTCATCCCATTCAAAAAGTGGAAAGTCTAAAACCCAAAGTGGTGCAAATACGTTTTTATCACGCAACCCCAGCCTTGTTCCCATTTCTAAACGAAGTCCACAAAGGGCTTTTTGAGTTTTTTCTCTTTCGCCGGCAAGTATTAAAACCAAATCGCCCACTTTTGCATTGCAACACTTACCTATTTCTCTCAAATCATCTTCCGAATAAAATTTATCCACCGATGATTTTACTGTTCCATCATCATTAAATTTAATGTAAACCAGACCTTTAGCACCAACTTGAGGACGCTTCACGAAATCGGTTAATCCATCTAATTCTCTACGCGTGTAGGATGCACAACCCTGAGCACAGATGCCTCCTACATATTCAGCGTTATCAAAAACCATAAAGTTACGTCCAGAAACGGCTTCTTTCAACTCCACAAACTTCATTTCAAAACGTAAGTCCGGCTTATCTGACCCGTAATATTTCATGGCATCCGCATACATCATACGGGGGAACGGCTTATTAATTTCAATTCCTTTAATGGTTTTGAATAGATGTTTTGCCAGCCCTTCGAATGTATTTAGCACATCTTCTTGCTCAACAAAAGACATTTCACAATCTATCTGAGTAAATTCCGGTTGTCGGTCTGCACGCAAATCCTCGTCGCGAAAGCATTTCACAATTTGAAAATAACGGTCGAAACCTGACACCATCAGCAACTGCTTAAAAAGCTGTGGTGACTGCGGAAGGGCATAGAATTGTCCCGGATTCATACGTGATGGCACCACGAAATCGCGCGCACCCTCAGGAGTAGAGCCTATCAAAACAGGTGTTTCCACTTCCAAAAAGTTCATTCCATTCAGGTAACGACGAGTTTCAAAAGTCATTTTATGTCTAAGCTCAAGATTAGCTCTCACATTAGTTCTTCTAAGATCTAAATACCTGTATTTCATACGTATATCATCTCCACCATCGGTATTTTCTTCAATCGTGAACGGAGGTGTTTTTGCTCGATTTAACACAAGCAATTCGTCCACCATGATTTCAATATCACCGGTTTCAATGTGCGTATTTTTACTGCTTCTTTCAGCTACTTCCCCTGTAATCCGGATTACAAATTCACGCCCCACATGATTGGCACGCTCGCAAAGATCTGCATTAACTTTTTGATTGAAAACTAATTGGGTGATTCCGTATCGATCTCGGAGATCAATAAATGTCATCCCTCCCATTTTTCGAGTGCGCTGCACCCAACCACTTAATGTTACTCTTTTTCCTTTGTCGGCAAGTCTAAGCTCACCGCAAGTATGTGTTCTGTACATCTATTTTAATTTACGATTACGATTTATGATTGCAAAATTAAGAAAATTAGGGGACATATATAAATGTATAGATATTTTTAATAAAATGAAAATGTAGAAATTATTGCATCCTGAATTTCATTCTACACTAAATCTTTATCGCGAATTTTTTTAACCGTCCATCCAACATTTCCTTCGGAATGATTTTTTTGATTATATCAGCCACTGCATTTAACTGCCCTTCTCGAATGAAGTTTTGCTGGATTACTAGCGAAATCTCCCTTACCGGCTCAGGGTCTACTAATTTTCGCACATTTTTCTTCTGTTCATCAGTCAGAAACTCCAGATGAAGTTCCGGAATCACAGTATATCCACCGTTTTCATCTACAATTTTTATCAGCGTTTCAATGCTTCCCGCTTCATAGGCATAGGAGACATCCATATCTTTCATGCAAAAATTAAACACCTGATTTCTAAGGCAATGCCCCTCTTCAAGCACCCATAGATGCTCTACGGGAAGTTCGGTGGATACTAATTCTTTTTTTTGGTAAAGCCTGTCATTGGGAGAGATATACGCGATAAATTTTTCATAATAAAGTGGAATTTCCAAAATATTCGGATTCATGAGAGGTGTAGAAAGAATCCCCATGTCGATTTCACCAAGGTGAAGCATTTTCTCAATGGTGTCTGTTCGCATTTCCGAAATTTTGAAAGAAAGCTCCGGATACATTGACTTAAATTTCGCAAAAAATTTTGGGAGTACATAAGGCGCAACCGTAGGAATAATAGCGATGTTTATATTACCGCTTACATCACCTTTTTCTGCTGAAACAAGCTCGTTGATTCTATTTAACTGGGCAAGCGTTATTTGCGCCTGATCAATGATTTTTTCTCCGATTTTAGTAACTTCTATCGGATGTTTTGAGCGGTCAAATATCCTAATATCAAGCTCATCTTCAAGCTTTTGAACCATCATACTTAAAGTTGGCTGAGTTACTCCACACATTTCGGCTGCATTTACAAAATGCCTTGTTTTACTTAATGCTACTATGTATTCCAATTGTTGAAAAGTCATATTATTCAATTTACAATTTTGAGAAAAAAGCTAATAAATAAGAGCTGTTACAAATCAGTTCTAAATATCAGGTACAAAGATATAGTTTTTATTTATACAAATTCTTGATTTTTATATAAAAACTTCAAAAATATTTGCATTATCAAAAATAAGATGTACTTTTGTATGTCAAATCATTGAAAAAATGAACTTTTGTATCTCAAATACTTGGCGTTGGCAGGATTTACATTGTAGACAATGGAAAGCCGGTCTTGTTGTGTGGTAACGAAAGTAATATATTATACGATAAAAAAGCAACCTGTTGTCTTAAACATACCAACAGGTTGCTTTTATTTTTTATGCACATAGAACCATTAAAATAATCAAACATTTAAAGTTTTTACAAATGAAGACAAAAAAAATTATTCTCCCGGAATCGGAAATACCAACTCATTGGTACAACATCGTGGCAGAGATGAAGAATAAGCCTCTTCCTATGATTCATCCTGAAACAAAAAAACCGCTGACAGTTGATGATCTTTCTCCTATTTTCTCGCAAGAGGTGAGTAGGCAAGAACTGAACACCACCGACGCTTGGATTGAGATACCGGAGGAAGTGCGTGAGAAATACAAAATTTACCGCCCCTCGCCACTCGTTCGCGCTTATGGTCTTGAAAAAGTATTAGACACGCCTGCACACATTTATTTCAAAAACGAAAGTGTTAGTCCTGTAGGCTCACACAAATTAAATTCGGCGTTGGCACAAGCCTATTATTGCAAAAAAGAAGGCGTTACAAATATCACTACCGAAACAGGTGCCGGACAATGGGGCACTGCACTTGCGTTTGCTGCCAAGACTTTCGGTCTGGAGTTAGCTGTGTATATGGTAAAAGTCAGTTACCGACAAAAACCTTATCGTCGCTCGCTTATGCAAACTTGGGGAGCAGAGGTAATCGCATCGCCAAGCATGTCCACCAGAGCCGGACGAAAAATCATTACTGATAACCCAACTTATCAAGGAAGCTTAGGTACAGCTATATCGGAAGCTATTGAGTTAGCACTCCAAACGCCAAACTGCCGATACACACTGGGAAGTGTGATGAACCATGTAGCACTTCACCAAACAGTAATCGGTCTTGAAGCAGAAAAACAAATGGAAATGGCAGGTGAATTTCCGGATATCATCATCGGATGTTTTGGTGGTGGTAGTAATTTTTCAGGACTCTCCTACCCTTTTATGCGTCACAACATCAAGAATGGAAATAAAACCCGATTTATTGCGGCTGAACCTTCTTCATGTCCAAAACTGACTCGAGGTGTTTTCCAATACGACCACGGCGACGAAGCCGGGTACACTCCTTTGATCCCGATGTACACACTTGGACGCCATTTTTCTCCAGCCAACATTCATGCCGGTGGACTTCGCTATCACGGTGCTGGTGCAACTATTAGTCAACTAATGCAAGAGAACCTGATTGAAGCGGTAGATATTCCTCAATTGGAATCCTTTGAAGCCGGAATCACTTTTGCACGTACCGAAGGAATTATTCCTGCACCTGAATCTTCTCATGCTATTGCAGCAGCTATCCGAGAAGCCCAAAAGGCTAAAGAAGAAGGTGTTGCAAAAACCATTCTTTTCAATCTTTCCGGACACGGATTTGTAGATATGGCTGCTTACGATTCATATTTCAGTGGCGACCTAATAAATTATGAACTTACTGACGCCGATATTGAAAAAACAACAGCTAATTTGGAAAAGATTATTTAGATAATTACGAAAAGGATTATTGAAAAGTAACAAGTATGCACAGCTTGTTACTTTTTATTTTATAATGACCATTCTTAGATTCAAAACACAAAAAACTCCTTTCAGATTTCTCTAAAAGGAGTTTTTGTGCGGTCGAAGGGACTCGAACCCCCACGTAAATTACACTAATCAAACAATTTTTCCACAGTGATTATCAACATGTTAGTTATTTAATATTTTTCAAAAAAAAGCAAATTTGTTGCAATACTGTTGCGAATTAACTGTTCAAGGAAACACTAAGTACTTTCTTTCACATGCACCTATATTAGCCTCATATAATTTTGTTCGCTTACTTGGATCCCACATTACCGGAGCAACTTCAATCTTTTGAAATCCGGCTTTAAAAGTTTTAGTTATTTTCTTTTTTGCTTCCAAGTTTGTTACAAAAACATTATTTACAGTAATAGAATAAGTTTCATTTGAGCCGTTTGAAAACTCAATCATACAGGTGTTATTTTTTGCACAATCATCTTCCTGATCACACGCTGAAAATCCTAGTAACACAGCTAATAAACTAATTAAAATCATTTTTCTCATATTAATTATTATTTTGAATTTCGTTAATAGCATTTTCGGTTATCTCGTATGCTTCATTATAAGCGTCTTTATTTCCTTTCATACTCCTTCTTTTTACTCAATTCATATTTAGTTTTGCGCTCTGAAGCAATTCTATAACCGCTATCTTTTTCTCTCATTAAATTGATTATCTCTTCTTTATCTTTTAAGGTGTTTTTGAGATATTCAATTTCCTTTTCATACTCTTCTATTTTATGAGATTCAAATACCGAGTTATTTTGTAAACTGCCAAAAATACCGGTATCAAAAAACTGAGCCGGTGATATCCTAACATAATCACACAGCAACTTCAGTTTCCTTAATTCGATAGTTTCGTTATCAAGAGACTTTACAAGTCCCGGACGTGTCATTCCTACATACTCACACACATCACTTATTTTAATATTTTTAGCTTTACATAGCTCTCTAAACTCTGTGTAATTCATTGTTTTAAAAATTTAATTGAACATATTAAAGTTATTTAACAGAAACTATAGTTTCTATTTGAAGAAAATATAGTTACTTTGTAGTGTTCAATCCTGAACAAATATAACAATATTAACCAAAACAATAATCAATCCAAACTAAATTATTATGCAAAAAACAAAAGAAACTTTAGAGCAATTCAACAATTTCAAGGATTTTGTTGAATCACTACCGGTTAGAGATTACAGTAAAGTACGTAGAAAAATTATTGATGACTGTAAAATAACAGATCAGATTTTTAGAAACTGGAAAAACGGTTATTCTCGAGTGCCTGAACTTGCGAAACCGATTATTAACGAAATTGCAGGATATGAAGTGTTTAACATTGAAGAATAATAGGTATGAGAAAAGAAGATTTTATTTGCAGTAAGCCCTTTGTAGTAACTAATATCCCGGGCTTTGATTGGACTTATACGGAGCATCTTTACGGCGGTGAAGTCCGCATAACGAACGGCAAAACAGCCGTCGTAGTAGAAGTGGAACAAATCACACCGGATTACTTTGTAATCGATTGTTGGTTAAACCGGCACACCGATGGGCGTATTTATTTTAAAAACTGTGAATTGAAATGATAGTCTATGAATTCAAAAATAAAGCGACTTATCAACCAAAAGCGCTTTGCTCTCAAACGCTCATACAGTCCAGCAGCGAAAAAAGCTATTGAGTATGAAATAAATATATTACTAAAACTCAATGAGGACATTTCAAAATATGAAAATGAAATAAAACGGCTGTTAGAGCAAAATAACAAATTGGAGGAGGCTAAAACGATAGCCGAACTGGTATGTGTAATCCACGGACTTACGCCGGAAGCAATCCGTGATTACTACCATGCCGGGCTGGAATACACATGTAAACAGTATGATTTTCTTCTTGCAGAAAATCAATCGATTGTACCCACTAAGCTAAAAAAATATTTTAGAAAATGATTAGTAAAATTGACGCTATAAAAACTGCACTTTCTGCTAAATACGAAATAAGATTTAATACTACAATCGGCAAAAGTCAATACCGGATACACGGAACGGATGAATGGCTCGATGTGGACAGTGATATGATGAAGGAGTTTAAAAAGGAGCTGAGAGAGAATGGCACAAGAATTACCGATGCTGAACTTCGCGCTGCACTGGAAAAGAAAAATTTTAGTAGGAAAAGAGATACATCCGATTATGAAGAAATTGAAATGTACATCCAAACCGTTATGGAGACGCGTTTTAATGTTATCAAACAAAAACCGGAATATCGTTATTTTGATTCAGATGAATTTGAACCCGTTAATAAATACTTTGTAAATTCTCTGAATAGACAAATTGCAGCATTAGGTATTAAAACAAGCGTAAATAAATTAAATGAGATTCTATTTTCTGATTTTTCGCCTGAAGTAAATCCGGTATCAGATTTTTTTACAAACATGGACGAATACAATATTGCCGTACACGGAGATGCTATTGCACAGCTTGCAGATTCTGTAGAAGTTGTAAATAAAGATAAATGGTACGAGTACTTGAAAAAATGGCTTGTTGCGTGTGTTGCTAATGCTTTGATTGAACACCGATGTGCCAATCATACTATGTTGGTGCTGACTGGGAGCCAAGGAAAATTCAAAACAACATGGTTGGATAATTTATGTCCCCCCGGACTTGAAACGTATCACTTTAGTGGAAAAATTAACGTTGAAAACAAAGACACACAAACACTTTTAGCCGAATGTTTTTTAATAAACGTAGATGATCAGTTAAAGCAGATGAACAAAAAAGATGAAAACGAAATCAAAAATATGATTACCGTAAACAACGTAAAATACCGCCGGCCGTATGATGTTTTTATACAGGAATATCCACACCTTGCCAGTTTTTGCGGTTCCGTAAATGGTAATGAATTTCTAACAGACCCAACTGGATCACGCCGTTTCCTTCCTTTTGAAGTAAAGGAAATTTCGCTTGAAAAAATGAAAGCCGTTGATATGTACAATGTTTGGAATCAAGCTTACAGTCTGTATAAATCCGGTATGCGCTACTGGTTTACCAGCGACGAGGTGGACGAGCTGAACCGAACTAATGAATTATTTCAGGTTGTTAGTATGGAAGAACAATTTTTATTGCAATACTTCGAAAGACCGGTTAATAGACAAGAAGCTACACACGATATGCAACCGGCAGAGATTTTATCATACCTTCAAAATTTTAGTCGTACTAATTTACGAATGAAAACACTCGGAGAAGCTATGCAAAAACATGGGTATGAGAAGTGGCGTAAAACAATACGTGGCGTTCAATTGAACGTTTATAGTGTTATCAAAAAATCACAAGATCAAGTTCAGGACGAAATGAAAGCCAAAGATGATTACAGTGATACAGAATATTTTTCTTATCAAACAAATAAAGATTTAATTAATTCACCGTTCTAAAAAATATTTTTAAATCGATTTAAAATTAAAATCCTGCACACCCTGCAGGATTTTTTTATCCATGCATTTATCTTATTTTTCAAAATATGATTAAAAAAGTTGATTTATAGAAAAGTTTTACTGATTCTACTATGATATCTATCCTTTTAAAAGAATATTACTTATAATATACTGAACTATAACAAAATAAAACTGCATAGATAGAAAATACTTATCTATGCAGTATCTATGCAGGGGTGCAGTTTTTCAAAAAAAACGGCAATATTTTGCATATTTACCAAGTAATTTTTAAAAAAAATGATTTCTATCTATGCAGTTTTTTTTTTAATACATACTATCCATGCAGGGATAACTTATTGTTAATTAAACAATTATACACCCCTGCATAGATAGCATAGAAGAAACAGACAAATAATTCATAAAATCATAGTTTTTTTAATACTATTTACTTTTATCGCTCACCCGAAAACTACATTCATTTCCTTACGAGCTTCACTCATTCTCTCAAAACATTTTCGCCCGGAAGCAGAATAAGTATATTTTTCCGTTTCGTGCTTTTATCTCATGCTTCGCTGAGATCAAAACCACTTCACTACAAAATAAACTTATAAAATTATTTTTTCTCCGACCTTCAAATATTTTTCGTGCATTCCGTTACGCTACGTTCGTCATTCATTCCGTATTCCGGTTCGCTCTGAATCAAGTGGAATAAAAAAAATCTTTCTCCCTGCAGGGGATTTTTGTGTCCCCGTTCCGGTCAAAAGATTATTTTTTTAATTAGTTTATATCATTTCACGCTGTAAAATGATAGATACCTGCATTGATTTTAACCTATCTGTAAGGGATGAAATATTCTTACTGTGATTGCATCTATTCTGCAACTGTTGTGCGTCTATTTTGTAATAGAAATATTTTTCAACAAATTACGGTTATATTTTTGATTTTTAATTGTTTATTCCTATTTTTGCAAAACACGGTTTCTTTTTAAGCAAAATACAGTTACCTTTATTCTGCACCGGTTAAACAACTATAATGAAATTTGCAACAATAAAAAACGTTCGTAGTCTATTTGAATATCAAATATCAGCAAGCACGGCATC
>JAAYSS010000105.1 GCA_012518275.1 Bacteroidales bacterium | reverse complement strand
GGGTAGCCAACATCGTAACGTACGGAACGATGGGTACAAAATCGGCTATCAGGGACGTTGCCCGCGTACAAAAACTACCGCTTTCGGAAGCCGACAGACTGTCTAAATTAGTCCCGAATCGCTTCCCGAAGAAAGGTAAAGACGACCGCGACATCAAAGTCAATCTTACCAACTGTTTCAAGTACGTGGACGAACTTCGCGAAGCGCGTGACTCCTCTAATCCGATGCTTGCCAACACACTAAAGTATGCCGAGATGCTGGAAGGAACCGTGCGCCAAACGGGTGTACACGCCTGCGGACTTATCATCGGCTCCGACGACCTGATTAACTTAGTGCCACTCAGCACCGCCGTTGATAAAGAGACGAAAGAAGACAAAGTCATCACTCAGTTTGAAGGCAGCGTGATTGAAGATATTGGTTTGGTAAAAATGGACTTCCTTGGACTGAAAACCCTTTCAATCATTAAAGACACGCTGGCAAACATCAAAAAATCAAAAGGCATTGACATCGATATTGACAACATTCCGCTCGACGATAAGCTGACCTACAAACTTTTCAGCCGCGGTGATACCGTTGCGGTTTTTCAGTTTGAATCTGCCGGAATGCAGAAATACCTCAAAGACCTGAAACCCTCCAAGTTCGAAGATTTAATTGCTATGAACGCACTCTATCGTCCCGGACCAATGGAATATATTCCCCAATTTGTAAACCGGAAGCACGGACTTGAAAAGATTGAATACCCGTTTCCCATCATGGAAAAACGGCTAAAAGAAACCTACGGCATAACCGTTTACCAAGAGCAGGTCATGCTTCTAAGTCGCGATTTGGCAGGATTCACTCGCGGTCAATCTGACGAACTGCGCAAGGCGATGGGCAAGAAGCTCAAAGATAAAATGGAAGCTCTGCACGCCAAATTCATCGAAGGCGCCACGAAAAATGGATTTGGTCCTCGAGAAAAATTAGAGCAGATTTGGTCAGACTGGGCAAAATTTGCTTCTTACGCTTTCAACAAGTCACACGCAACCTGCTATTCGCTCGTGGCTTACCAAACAGCCTACCTGAAAGCACACTACCCGGCTGAATTTATGGCTGCTAACTTGACACGTAACAAAGACGATATCACCGAAGTCAGTAAACTGATGGATGAGTGTAAAGCTCGAAAAATCAAAGTGCTCGGTCCCGATGTAAACGAGAGTGACTTGATGTTTACCGTAAATAAAGAAGGAAACATCCGTTTTGGCCTGGGCGGTGTGAAAAATGTGGGCGACGGAGCTGTGGAAGCCATCATCGAAGAAAGGGAAAAGAATGGAAAATTTGAAGGAATCTATGACTTCGTGGAAAGGGTAAACCTGAACGCTTGCAACAAAAAAGCCATTGAAAGCCTTGCCTATGCCGGTGGATTTGACACATTCCCGGATTTGAAGCGCGAGCAGATTTTTGCTTTGAATAGCCACGATGAGCCAGTATTAGAAACACTTATCAAATACGGCAACTTGTATCAACAAGACACGTTATTCAATGAAAATTCGCTGTTCGGCTCGCTGAACGATGCGATAGAAATCACGAAACCTGAAATTCCTTTCGTCCCAGAATGGTCTTCGCTGGTAAAGCTCAACCGCGAACGTGAAATGATCGGTATGTATCTCTCTGCCCACCCGATGGACGAATTTGAGTTTGAGATTAACAACATCTGCAACGCTACAACTGCTGATCTTAACGAACTTACCAAGTATCCGATCGGCACAGGGCTGAAACTTGGAGGCATTGTAACTGATATTCGCACCGGAACTACCCGAAATGGCAAACCGTTTGGTATTATTACCTTTGAAGACTATCAGGGCTCCCATGAGTTTCCACTTTTTGGCAAGGACTTTGAAGAGTTCGGCAAATACATGATAAAAGATTTATTTATCTATATCCATGGAACTGTACATGAGAGTGAGTGGAAGAAACATAAAACAACAGGAACACCTGAAATTGAACTTAAGTTAGTGAACATGATGCCATTCAAAGATGTTCGAGACATGATTAGAAGAATACGAATATCTTTATCGTTGCAAAAAATAGATAATGACCTGGTAGAAGAGCTACTGAAACTAGTAAAAAACAATAAAGGGAACGTAAATCTTTACATTGAAATAAAAGATTTTTTCACTTTCGAAAGGGTGTCGCTTTTTGCTCGTAAGCACAGCATAAAAATCAGTTCGGAAGTGTATCGATTCTTGAAACAGCGTGAAGCCGAAGAAACATTGCAGTATAAAGTAGAAATGGCATAATTTTTCAACGTTAGCTTTCCTAAAAGTCAGATTATAGACAAAAATTATATAACAATAGAGTAACTTAAAGAAAAGACTTGAACTTTTGAATTGTAAAACATGTTATCATAACACTTAAAATAATCAAACAAAAATTTAAATTATGGTCTTAGAATTTACTGATGGAAACATCAAAGAGGCAATTGAATCGGGCAAACCCGTCGTTGTCGATTTTTGGGCAGAATGGTGCGGTCCCTGCCGCTTGATAGGTCCAATTATAGAAGAGCTGGCAGAAGAATACGCCGGCAAGGTAGAAATTGGAAAAATGAACGTGGACGAAAATGTGGATACACCAAACGAATATGGAATCCGAAATATCCCTACCGTCCTCTTTTTTAAAGATGGAGAAGTAGTTGATAAGCAGGTAGGTGCTTCCCAAAAGGCGGTTTTTAAAACAAAAATAGACGCTTTGCTGTAATGCCGAAATAAGATTAAGATTTTCGATTACTTCCAAAAAAGGGGCTGTCTCAAAAAGGTAGTCCCTTTTATATTTTTATGCTACTATTTTATAATTGTAATTTTTGAATGCCGAGAAACTTTTAGAGTTTATTTTTATTAAAAACAGCATATTTCCACTTTTTTGAGTATGTTTTTCCCAAAAATCCGGTATTTCT
>JAAYSS010000104.1 GCA_012518275.1 Bacteroidales bacterium | reverse complement strand
GGAAATACGATGATTTCGGTTGGTACCACATCGCTTATTTTCGTTGTTATCATCATTCTTTTCCACCAACACATTGCTAATTTTCTGGGTTATCAAAATCAATCCGAATTTATCTGGATGCTCGGTGTCATCGTTGCCATAGATGCCTTTGCCTCCATTCCGTTCGCCTACCTGCGTTTTCAGAAACGCCCAATTGCTTTTGCGGGACTGAAGCTGCTTTACATCGCTCTAAACATTACTCTAAACCTGTTTTTCTTGATTACCTGCCCGTGGCTGATGGAAGTTGCTCCGGATACGATTTCATGGTTTTATAATCCTGATTACGGCGTGGGTTATATCTTTATTTCCAATTTCATTTCTACGACCATTCAGACGCTGTTTCTCTTGCCCTACATCGTTCAAGGAGAATTTAAGCTTGACCGCACTTTACTCAAACAAATCTTGCACTACTCGTATCCCTTATTGTTTCTCGGGATTGCGGGTATTGCCAATCAGAATTTAGATAAAATTCTGTTCCCGTTTCTACGTGACGACGCTTTGGATCAACTTGGAATTTACGGTGCTGTGGGTAAAATCGCGATGGTCATCATGATGTTTACACAAGCATTTCGCTACGCTTATGAGCCGTTTGTTTTTGCAAAGAACAAGGATGCGGACAGCAAAACTTCCTACGCAATGGCGATGAAATATTACGTTATTTTCGCTTTGCTGATTTTCTTGGGTGTGGTGATGTACATGGATATCATCAAGCACTTCATTGCCCCCAAATACTGGGTCGGTTTGGGAATTTTGCCGATAATTATGTTTTCCTACCTTTTTCAAGGGATATTTTTTAACCTTTCAATCTGGTATAAACTCACAGATAAGAACCACTATGGTGCTTGGTTTTCTTTTGCCGGTATGGTAGTTATTCTTTTGGGAAATATACTTTTCGTGCCTAAATACAGCTATTGGGCGTCGGTTTGGTCGGCGTTCGCGGGATTTTTCACGATAATGATTTTGTCCTATTTTTTCGGACAAAAATTTATGCCAATCAATTACGACTTGAAAAAAATCGGATTCTATATTCTCTTTGCTTTGGTGATTTTCGGCATCAGCCTACTTATAAAAACACCTTCCGGTGCGATAAACATAGTTTTGAAAACCATACTTCTAATAATATACATGGCGGTAGTAGTAAAAAAAGACTTGCCATTAAAAGAGCTTCCATTTATTAATAAGAAAAAAGTCTGAAAGAAGTTTATTTATGTCAAGAGCTACTTTTGTATCAAAAATAGGCGCAATCGCTGCAGCTGCAGGATCTGCCGTTGGTTTGGGAAATATTTGGCGTTTCCCGAGTGAAACTGCCGGCGGCGGTGGTGCATTTTTTATCATCATTTATTTGGGCTGCATTCTCTTTTTTGGGGTTCCTCTGATGCTCAGCGAGTTTATCATAGGTCGAAGCTCAAAATCCAATGCTGCCGGTGCTTTTCACATCTTGGCATCCGGTACGAAATGGAAATATGTAGGTCGGCTTGGCGTACTTTCGGGACTGCTGATTATGGGTTTTTACATGGTTGTTTGTGGCTGGACGCTGCATTACATTTTCCAATCTGTCGCTGGAACACTTTCTAATGTACCTGACTTTACCGCCAACTTCGAGCAGCTACTGCAAAATCCCTTAAAGCAATGGATTTTAATGGTTTCATTCACATTTTTAACTGCTTTTTTCATAATTTCCGGTGTCAAAAAAGGAATCGAATTATCAGCGAAAATCATGATGCCGTTGCTTTTTTTGATACTAATTATCTTGGCTGTTCGTTCAATTACACTCACCGGCGCATCAGCAGGAATTGACTTCTTATTCAAACCAAAATTAGAAAACCTTAAACCATCTGTTTTTGTTGATGCCATGGGGCAAGCTTTTTTCTCACTCTCATTAGGAATGGCTTGCATGATAACATACGCTTCTTATTTCAGCAAAGAAATCAACCTAACTGAAACAGCACTTCAAGTTTCAGTATTGGATACGCTTGTTGCTCTGCTGGCGGGTGTCATTATTTTCCCGGCTGCATTTGCATTGGCTCAAAATCAAACTACAATTACTTCAGAGCTAATTGCCGGTGGTCCGGGCTTACTGTTTATTACGTTGCCCGGCTTATTTGATCAAATGCCGCTGTCAGCGCTTTGGTCCACATTGTTTTTCATACTTTTAGCCATCGCAGCACTTACATCTACCATTTCACTTATGGAAGTAGTTACGGTGTATATTCACGAAGAATTTAAGCTTTCGCGAGCAAAAAGTGTGTTGATTGTAACTACTGCAGTAATTATACTTGGCGCATTTTCATCGTTTTCATCGGTGTTTTTTAAGGCGCTGGACTTTTTAACTGCTAAAATAATGCTTCCTGTCGGGGGATTATTTATATCTCTCTTTGTAGGTTGGCATTTAGATAAAAAAATTATAGTAGCGGAACTTACCAATGAAAACTCAAAACCAGTCGGCGTCCGTTTTATAAAAGGTTATATTTTTATTCTAAAATATCTTGCGCCTGCAGCAATTTTAGCAATTTTCATCTACGGACTCGTGGGTTAAATCTAAGTCTATTTCCGACCAAAATCAGCAGGAATTTCGCCCCATTTTTCGGTATCCCATTTCAAAACAGGATTTGAATACGTGTTTTCTTGAAGCCATTTTTCTGCACGCTGAATAAGGTTGAAAATATGAAGATTCTTTTCGGTAGGTTCTAAACGGGTTCGGGTTATTTTATTTTTTACCCAAGAAATAGCCGTTTTGCTATCGGAATATACGGGCAAATTCGGATTTGTTTTGTAAAATGTGGCAACAGCATGGACGATTGCTAAAAATTCACCGATGTTATTCGTGCCTTGTTCCACCGGACCAAAATGAAAAACCTGAAAACCAGTGCGCACATCCACGCCTTGGTATTCCATTTTCCCCGGATTTCCGCTGCACGCCGCATCTACTGCAATACTATCTAAAATAGGTTGTTCTGTTTTTGGCAACAATAGATAATTCGGCTTTTCATGGATAGTTTCAGCTTTGCTCTTAATGAATTTTTTCCATGAATCCAAAAAAGCATCTTCGGCTTCTTTTAGACTTTCAAAAGATTTGTATTTTGCCCCATCAAAACCTTTTACCTGCCTTTCGCATTCTCGCCAAGAGTCGTAAACACCCGGCTCACGACCTTCCCAAACGGTATAATATTTTCTTTTCTTACTCACAAGATAACACTTTAAATTATTTCTTTTTATTTTTTCGGAAAAATGATGTACTTTTGCATTGTATCAGCCCCTGTAGTTCAATGGATAGAACAAAAGTTTCCTAAACTTTAGATTCGGGTTCGACTCCCGGCGGGGGTACAAATTTAGTGTACAATAAAGTTTTTAGCTTCAAATAAAACTAATTCCCAATTATCTTCCCGTCCATCATTTCTATCGTCCGGTCACATAAATTCGCTAATTCCACATCATGTGTTACAATTACTTCAGTAAGTCCAAATTCATTACGAAGCTCAAAAAGCAGTTTGTGCAAATCTTCTTTATTCTGACTGTCCAAACTGCCCGAAGGTTCATCGGCAAGGATGAGTGAAGGATTGTTGATAAGCGCACGCGCCACAGCTACACGCTGTTTTTCGCCACCGGATAATTCAGAAGGTTTATGCGTAAGCCTATCTGAAAGTTGCATATAATCAAGTAACTCCTTAGCTTTTTGGGTTGCTTTCTTTGCATCGGTCTTGGCTATTAATGCTGGAATCATTACATTTTCCAAAGCGGTAAATTCAGGTAAAAGTTGATGAAATTGGAAAATAAAACCAATATGCTTATTTCTAAAAACAGATAGTTTGTCTGCGCTTAACTTTCTTACATCGATACCGTCCACAGAAATTTCCCCTGAATTTGGTTTATCCAACGTACCTATTATTTGCAGAAGGGTAGTTTTTCCCACACCGCTTGGTCCCACAATGGAAACGACTTCTCCCTTTTCAACGTACAAATCAACTCCTTTTAGCACTTCAAGTTCGCCAAAGGATTTACGAATATTTTGAGCTTTTATCATATCTTTTTTTGATAAGATTATAGTAAACAAATTCAAAAATCTAAAATTACTAACCAAAAGCAATATCTCTGATTACAACTGATGCCAACATCAATCCAAAAAGATTTGGCATATATGAAATAGTTCCGGTTGTCGATTTTTTATACTTTTCATCGACTGCAATCACGCTTTCTTTATTGGTTTTTTCGGTAGAGAAAACAACTTGAACACCACTTTTTATTCCCATTTTCAAAAGCCGTTGCCTCACGGCTCGCGCCAACGCGCAATAACTCGTTTTTGAAATATCATCGATTTTTACTTTCATAGGGTCAACTTTAGCGCCTGCACCCATTGCGGAAACCACTTTTATTCCGTTTTCAACACAAGTTTTCAAGAGATGAACTTTTGGCGAAAGCGTATCAATTGCATCCACCACGTAATCAAATTTTTCTTCCAAAAGTATCCGATTCATATTGCTCTCGTCCAGCCAGTCGGCAATCACGTGTAACTGCAATTCAGGATTGATGTCTTTCAAACGCGCTGCAAGCACTTCCGCTTTTGATTGCCCCACCGTGGAAGTAAGCGCTATTATTTGACGATTAATATTCGTTTCTGTAACGATATCACGGTCAATAATCGTCATTTTTCCAATCCCGGCACGACAAATAGCTTCGCACGCCATTCCACCCACTCCGCCCAATCCAACAACAAGAACCGACGAGTTTCTCAGCTTTTCCTGCGCTTCCGCACCAATCAACAGTTCTGTCCGCTGTGTCCAGTTTGCCATATTTCTTCTACAATTTGAACTTACATACCTGCAAAGTTAGCAATAAAAGCAAAACAGTGATAAAATTTTCGTACTTTTGCACAAATTATGACCGAACATGTATCCAAATATTCGGACGAAGTGCTTGGCGAAATTCTTTTCAAGCAAAATCTCCGTTCCAAACGAATGTTTGTGAAGATACTTCCGGGCCATCTGGAAGTCAATCTGCCACATGGATTTACTGAGAAAAACGGTTTGCAGTTTTTATTCAACGAAAAGGATAAAATTCTCAAAAAGAAAAAATCCTTGGAACAAAAAAAGATTTTACTCACCGAAAACAATCCTCTACAAACACTTACTTTTGCCGTTCAAGTGAAAAAAGCAAATAGAAAAAGCCTATTTTCATCGATGAAATCGGGTGTTTTGACTATTGAGTACCCTGAAACACTTGATGAGAAAGACGAGCAAGTCCAGCAATATTTTTGGAACAGCATCAACTATTTTCTCCGAAAAGAAGCCAAAAGAGTACTCCCCAAACGTACTCGATTTTTAGCGGAAAAATTTAATTTCAATTTTTCGGATGTAAAAATTCAATCGTCTAAAACACGTTGGGGAAGCTGTAATCAGAAAAAAGCTATCAATCTGTCGTTTTATTTATTGCTTTTACCGCAGTATTTGATAGATTACGTTATTCTTCATGAGCTTTGCCACACCAAAGAGTTGAACCATAGTCCTCGCTTTTGGGAATGGATGGACAGAGTAACCGATGGGCAGGCAAAAACGTTGAGAAAAGAGTTGAAAGCATATATGACACCAAGATAATCTGTTGATAACTGTGAAAGAGAAAATTCGTTACATAAAATCGTATATGATGCCGATTGCGATGACTATCGGAATCGTGTTTTACTCGTGGCTAAACCAGTTTACATACTTTACGCCTTACCTTATTTTTACGATGTTGTTTTTAACCTACAGCAAGATGAACTTCAAGAAAATACGGCTTTCAGGAATGCATTATCTGCTTATTTCCATACAAATTTTTGGAAGTGTGTTGGCTTATTTGGCACTAAGACCGTTTAATGAAATTTTAGCGCAAGGGGTTATGATTTGTGTGCTCGCACCAACAGCCACAGCGGCACCTGTCTTAACATCAATGTTAGGTGGAAACGTAGAAAGCCTCACAGCTTACAGCCTACTCAGTAACCTGACGATTATCGTTGGTGCACCTCTACTTTTTTCTTTTGTCGGTGAATATCAGCAAGTTTCCTTTTGGGCATCATTTTTAAGCATTGCCAAACAGGTGGTTCTGCTTCTTTTTGTTCCATTGCTAATGGCATTTTTGCTTCAAGTTTTCACTCCGAAAGTCACCGATAAAATCGGGAAATATCCAAGTCTTTCGTTTTATCTTTGGGGGATAGCCCTGACATTAGTTACAGCCCGAACCGCTAATTTTATTGCTGCTCAAGGAAGCGACAGTTATTTTATAGAAATACTTCTTGCCATTGCAATACTGATTGTTTGTGTGTTGCAGTTTTATTTCGGGCGAAAAATTGGACGGAAGTATGACGATACGATAGCCGGCGGACAAGGATTAGGACAGAAAAACACGATTTTGGCTATCTGGATGTCACAGATGTACCTCAACCCGCTGGCATCCGTGGGACCGGGGGCATATGTACTTTGGCAAAATGCTATAAATTCATATCAAGTGTGGCGAAAAAGAAAAACCTTATAATGTGCCGATTGATACGGCATTTGTTAATCAAAACGATTTATTTATGAACTGGCGACAACTCCTTACCCCGATACGACTTGGTCAAGAGAACTTTCACGACCGAAAGCGTGATAATCGTAATCAATTTCAGCGCGACTACGATCGGCTGATATTTTCGGCTCCCTTTCGCCGATTACAAAACAAAACACAAGTATTTCCTTTGCCCGGTAGTGTGTTTGTTCACAATCGACTGACACACAGCCTTGAAGTGGCAAGCGTGGGACGTTCGCTGGGAATGAATGTGGCAGAAGCACATCGTGATAAAAAAATACCTTTACTCGATGAAATTGGGGCTATTGTGTCAGCGGCTTGCTTAGCACATGATATGGGAAATCCACCGTTCGGACACTCGGGCGAAGAAGCGATTGCCACCTATTTTTCAGAAGGAAAAGGACGTGAACTGAAGGATAAACTGAACGAAAATGAGTGGACTGACTTCACACGTTTTGACGGAAATGCCAATGCTTTCCGACTCCTTACCCACCAATTCAAGGGTAGGCGGCCGGGTGGTTTTGTGCTTACTTACAGCACGTTGGCATCCATTGTTAAATATCCTTACGCGTCTATTCATGCCGATGAACGGAAACTAAAGTTTGGTTTCTTCACTTCCGATCAAGCGGATTACATCAAAATAGCCAATGAGATGGGCATTCCCAAGCAAAAAAACAATCCAAACCGCTACGTTCGCCATCCGCTGGTTTATTTGGTGGAAGCTGCGGATGATATTTGCTATCAAGTGATGGATATTGAAGATGCACACAAGCTAAAAATCCTTACTACCAACGAAACGAAAGAACTCTATTATCAGTTTTTTGAAGAAGATAGATTGAAAAGTATTCAAGAAACAATTGCCATTGTAAGTGATGTGAATGAGCAAATTGCATATCTTCGCTCGTCAGTTATTGGACAGCTAATTAAGGAATGTAGTCAAGCTTTTATTGACAACGAAGCTCTAATTATGAAAGGCGATTTTGAAGGTTCACTGATAAAAAACATCTCACCAAAATCGGCAGAAGCCTACAAACATTGCTCCGTCGAAGCCGTGAAAAAAATCTACAGGTCGCAGGAAGTACTCGACGTCGAACTGGCAGGTTATCGGATTATCTACACGCTTATGGAACATTTTGTAAATGCAGTGCTTCACCCTGAAAAAAGTTACTCCAAGCAACTTCTCAACCGCATTCCCGAGCAATACGAAATAAACAGTCCGACCATTTACGGAAAAGTTCAGGCTGTTTTAGATTATATCTCCGGTATGACCGACGTGTATGCACTGGACTTGTACAAAAAAATCACAGGAATCAGCGTAGCAAATATTTAATACAACTTTCTTGCTGCATCAAGTCTCAGCAAAATAAAAAGCATCAACGTAAAACTCCACAGCGACGAACCACCGTAGCTTAGAAAAGGTAATGGAATACCGATAACAGGCATCAACCCGATAACCATACCGATATTTACCATCAAGTGGAAAAAGAAAACACTTGCGACACAATAGGCGTAAACCCGATTGAAAGCGGTATTTTGCCTTTCAGCTATCCGAATTATTCTCAACAAAAGCCAAAGGTAAATCAGCAGCACGATGGTGGAACCGACAAATCCCCACTCCTCGCCCACCGTGCAGAAAATAAAGTCTGTATCCTGCTCAGGAACATATTTCAACTTGGTTTGAGTGCCATTCAAATAACCCTTACCAAACAATCCGCCGGAACCGATGGCAATTTTTGACTGATTCACATTGTAACCGGCACCTCGTAGGTCTTCCTCCATATTCAAAAGCACTTTGATTCGTGTTTGTTGGTGGGGTTCCAATACATTATCAAAAAGATAATCTGCAGATAAACAAAACAATATTGAGCCAATTGTAATCCACATCACCGCAAGATAACCTTTGTTATGCTTCAGCCTGGAAATAATAAACCAGTAAATACTTGATGCCGCAACAACTCCAATAGCAATGTAATCGTAATTAATCGGGAACCAAATATTCAGCACGTATGAAATAGCCGCAATACCGATTACACTAAGCAGCAGCCATGTTGCTTCACGCCCATGGTTATTGAAGAAAAGCGCGTAAACGTATTGAACAACAAGAATCAGCAGCATTGACAGTACCATTCCGAGCGTACCGCTATTTTCCTGAATAGGCACCTCACTAAATCCGATGGAAAGTACAAACAACACCACCGCTAAAACGCCTAGTAGCAGTACTATACCATCCATTCCCTCTCGATAAAACATCAGTAAAAATGCCAGAAATACCAAAGCACTTCCGGTTTCGCGCTGTAAAACAATCAGCACCATGGGAAGAAAAATAAACATTCCGAGCGGGACCAAATCTTTCCACGATCTTATCTGAAATTTATAGGAACCCATAAATCGGGCTAAAGCCAGTGCTGTAGCTGTTTTCGCTAATTCGGCGGGCTGAAAACTCACCGGTCCGAATACGAGCCATGACCGTGAGCCCTTCACATCGGTAGCAAGGAAAATAGTGGCTATAAGTAGCAGGATGACAAATCCGTAGAAAAGATAGGCAAAATAGTTATACAATCTCCAATCAAGCAGCAGTATCACTCCGGCAAGTCCTACAGCTGTAAGCACCCACACAAACTGTTTCCCTGCACGGTTGCTGAAATCAAATATGCTCGATTGGTCGAAATCGTAGCTCGCACCGTAGATGTTCAACCATCCGAACACAATCAGAAACAGGTAGATTCCCACCACCGTCCAATCCAATGAATATTTTAAATTAGTACCTCTTCGCATTTGGATTTGTTACTCTTCGTGAATACTCTTCAACCAACTGTGGGCGTGTCATTTTTTTTGTTAAATATTGCTCCATCATCAAACTTGAAATAGGCGCTGCCCAAGTTGCACCAAACCCGGCATTTTCAACCACCGCGGCAATCACTATCTGCGGATTTTCTCTCGGCGCATATCCGATGTAAAACGCGTGGTCTTTCCCCCTGTTGTTTTGCACCGTACCTGTTTTTCCACATGAAACGATTCCGGGAATTTTATACCACCTACCTGTACCGAACTCACTTACTCGCCACATTCCTTCGTCCACAATGTCAAAATATTTTTTGTCGATATTCGTTTCGTGCCTGTGTGTGAGCATCGAGTCGGCTTTGTTTAAATGGGGCGTGATGTAATGACCTTTATTGGCGATAACAGCAACAGCATTGGCAAGCTGAAGCGGTGTTACAAGGATTTCTCCTTGACCAATAGAGAGTGAACGTATTGTGACTGCACGCCAACCGGTTTCTCCAAAAAATTTATCATAAAAATCGGTACTCGGGATATTCCCTCGGCTCTGCTGATAAATATCGGTATCTTCAAAACGTTTCCCAAACCCAAAAGCCATTGTTAAATCTCGCCAAGCGTTGTATGATTTTTTGAATTGAACATTTTTATTTCCATACTCGTTTTTCTCGATAGTCGAGCGGAATGTGTGCCAAAAATAGGGATTGCAACTCTGCTCAATGGCATTTAGCAACGTGATGGACGTCCCGTGATGGTGAGTGCATCGAATAGGCGAAGAGCCTCTGCCGAAACAATAGAAACGAGTATCAGGTTTTATACCACCAAGTTCCAAACCTACCAGCGCCTGAAATACCTTGAAAGTAGAACCCGGCGAATAAGTTGCTTGCGTAGCGCGATTATAGAGCGGTTTTATCGGGTCATTGAGCAGCAGACTGTAATTCTTTGAACGTTGCCTCCCAACGAGTAAAGCAGGATTAAACGTTGGATTGGAAACCATGGCAAGGATTTCTCCCGTCTTAGGTTCTATTGCCACCACACTACCCACTTTTTTTGTTAGCAGTTTTTCACCCAGCATTTGAAGTTGAATGTCAATCGTAGTTTTTAAGTTAGTACCTGCTTTGGGTGCAATATCTTTTGCTCCATCTTCGTACCTCCCCTTGATGCGTCCTCTGGCATCACGAAGTAAAATTTCGACTCCTTTTTCTCCCCTGAGTTCTTTTTCATAAGTGTTTTCCAATCCGTCGCGTCCGGCATAGTCTCCCGGATTGTAATAATCATCATTTTCTATCATTTTGGGAGTAACTTCTCCGATGCTCCCCAGTACGTGTCCTCCGGCTGCATAACGATACTCCCGCAAAGTACGAGTCTGAATGTAAAATCCACTGTATTTATACATGGATTGCTGTATGGGTGCCACATCCTGAATTTCGAGTTGCGTCATAAAAACCTGCGGTGTATACGATGAGTAAGATGGATTTTTATCCCTGTTTTTCACTTCTTTCATCCTTTCGTCGAAATACTCTTTTGTGATTTTCAAATCTTTGCAGAATGAGAGCGTATCCAAGTTTTGAATTTCACGATTGATGAACGCAATGTCGTAAGCAGGTTTATTGTACACAAGTAGCGAATCATTCCGGTCATATATCAAACCGCGCGGCGGAAATATGGTTTTGTTGAGAAAAGCATTACTTGCTGCCCCTTTTTTATATTTATCTTCTAAAATTTGGAGCGAGAACAGGCGCAGAATGTAAATTACCATCACCGTAATCATAATTATTTTAATAACGGTTCCTCTATTTTGAAGTTTGTCGTTGATCATGAATAGATGATGTAAAATTTACACAAAAATAGGATGAAATACTATTTCGAAACAAATTCGAATCGAAAAACAAAATTACTAAATATCACTTCGATTTCAATGACTGAATACCAAAAATTAACAAAATTGTGACCGTTGAACTGATTAGTATTTTAGGTATGAACAGCGAAAAGTTAAAAAACGAGAACGATTCCATTATAAACAGTACGCTATGGTGTATCAATACAAGAGCTATTACATATTTAACGTAAGAATTCACACCGATGGATCGAAATGAAGGTGACGGATTAGCACCTTCTTCAAGCGGCACAAACATACGTATGACCGGTGCGCGAAAAAACGCCATTAGTACTAAGGCAAATGCGTGAAGACCCATTGTGTTACTGAACATGTCGATAATCAGACCCATGATAAATGCGAGAATAAGTAACACACCACGTTTAAAGCGTACCGGAAGCGAAAGGATGAATAGCACATAAATCATAGGTGCAACGTACCCCATAAACTGAATATTATCCAGAACAAATACTTGAATCAGGATAAGTACCACAAAGCGGATGATATTTACTAACACTAACTGCATGGGTCAATCATCCTTTCCATTTTCCTGATTTTGTTCAGCAACACCATACGCACTCTGTTCCAGAATCCCCTGCTCCTCGTAATTCAAGTAGTTGATTACTTTCACATGTGTAAGCGTTCGGAAATCCACGGCCAACTTAACTTGGATATTGTAATAAGCATCACTTTCTTTGATGTTGTAGTTATCGACGGTTCCAACCAGTATCCCTTCAGGAAATGTTTTTACCAATCCGCTAGTAATCAACGTATCTCCTAAACTAAATCTAACATGACGTGCAATATCGCCCAATTTCGCGTAACGATAATCTACCCCGTCCCACATGAGTGGACCGTAATAGTTGTTCTTCTTAAACTTAGCACTAATAGTAGTTTGCGGGTTCAAGATTGGAATCACTTTTGAAAACTTAGGAGAAACCGTCTGTACAACTCCCACGACTCCCGCATCACTTATCACACCCATATCGGGCTTAATACCTTGATTTGAACCTTTGTTAAGCGTCAAATAGTTTTGAGCTAAATGAGTCGTGCTTCGGATAATGCGTGCCGAGATGTATTCATATTCTTTTTCGGGGGGAATTGCCTTTTTACTCCATCCGGTAATAAAAACGCTGTCAGTCAGCGATGCGAGTTGGCTTTCAAGAAGTGTTACTTTATTGATAAGTTCTGTATTTTCCAAAGCCAGATTGGCATTGGCTTCCTTTAACTTAAAGAACTCAAAGAAATTACTACTTTTTTCATACATCCACCCTGTCACTTGATTGGTTGATGAGAGTAGTACACTTCGCTGATAACCTTTATTTCTGGAAATCAGCACCAGTGATACAATTTCTAAGAAAACAAAAAGAAATACAACACTGTATTTTATTAAAAAATTAATAAGATTTTTCAACGTTACACATTTGACCGATTGACTGTTTTATGATTTACTCAGTCAGAGCTATTTACCGAATTAGGAATGGGTATTTTTCGACGTTCTTAAGAGCAATTCCTGTACCGCGTGCCACCGCATGGAGCGGATCTGCAGCCACATGAAACGGAATACTGATTTTATCCGTCAAACGTTTTTCAAGTCCTCGAAGCAACGCACCTCCACCGGCTAAATAAATTCCTTGCTTTACAATGTCTGCATATAACTCTGGGGGAGTTTGTTCCAATGCGCTCAACACAGCTGCTTCAATCTTGGAAACCGATTTCTCTAAGCAATGTGCAATTTCTTGATATGAAACAGGCACTTCCATTGGTAAGGCAGTCATCCGATTCGGTCCATGCACAATATAATCTTCCGGAGCATCTTCCAAATCTGTAAGGGCGGCTCCAACTTGAATTTTAATCTGTTCTGCCGTACGCTCTCCTACTTTGATATTGTGCATTCGTCCCATATACTCCATGATATCTGCAGTAAGATCATCGCCGGCTATCCTAATTGATTTATTGGAAACGATACCGCCCAGCGAAATTACTGCAATCTCTGTAGTTCCACCGCCTATATCCACAATCATACATCCGTTAGGGGCTTCTACATCAATGCCGATACCTATGGCAGCAGCCATGGGTTCGTAAACCATGTAGATTTCACGTCCTCCGGCGTGTTCAGAAGAGTCTCGGACAGCACGAATTTCCACTTCTGTACTTCCCGAAGGAATACACACTACCATTTTTAATGTAGGAGCAAACAAACGGCTACGTTGTGGAATCATCTTGATTAGCCCACGAAGCATCAGTTCTGCGGCATAGAAATCAGCAATAACACCGTCCCTTAAGGGGCGTACAGTACGAATCCCTTCGTTTTCTTTTCCTTGCATCTGGCGTGCTTTTTCACCTACAGCAATGAGCTTATCTGTACGCTTATCCAAAGCTACTACCGATGGTTCATCAACTACAATTTTATCACCTTGAATGATAATGGTGTTAGCTGTGCCCAAGTCAATGGCTATTTCTTGAGTGAATGAAAAAAGTCCCATATCATTTACTATTTATGATTTGAAAACTTACGATTGATTTCGAAATTAGCAAATCATTGTTTATTTCTTATTTTTTTATTAATGTTTAAAATGTCTAATTCCGGTCATTACCATACTCATACCCTTTTGGTTGCACATGTCGATGCTCTCATCATCTTTTATGGAGCCACCGGGCTGAATAACAGCTGTAATTCCGGCATCTCCGGCTATTTCCACACAATCAGGAAACGGGAAGAATGCATCGGAAGCCATTACTGCTCCGTTTAAATCAAACCCGAACGAACGAGCTTTTTCAATGGCTTGGTTCAATGCATCCACACGTGATGTCTGCCCAACGCCACTCGCTATCAACTGCTTATCTTTAGCAAGAACAATTGCATTTGATTTTGAGTGTTTTACCACTACGTTTGCAAAAAGCAAATCATCCAACTCTTCTTCCGACGGCGCTTTCTCTGTTACGGTTTTCAATTCTTCCACCGACTCCAAGTGTGTGTCCCTATCTTGTACAAGTACACCGTTAAGTATTGAGCGGAATTGTTTTGCAGGCACTTTACTGCTTTCTAACACTAAAATAATTCTTTTTTTCTTTTGCGAAAGAACTTCCAGCGCATCTGTATCGTAATCGGGTGCTATAATTACTTCAAAAAACAACTTATTTATTTCATCCGCTGTTTCTTTGTCAATCACTGCATTTGTAACCAGAATACCTCCAAAGGCAGAAATCGGGTCACCTGCCAGTGCATCCAACCAAGCATCTTTCAATACTGGTCGGGAAGCTAATCCACAGGCGTTGTTATGTTTAAGAATTGCGAAAGTAATATCTTCAAAATCGTTGATTAGATTCACAGCTGCATCGATATCAAGCAGATTATTGTATGAAATTTCTTTCCCTTGAAGTTGTTCGAACATATCGTCGAATTGACCAAAGTAAAATCCTTTCTGATGTGGATTTTCACCGTATCGAAGCAATTTAGATGAGTCTGATGTGAATCGAAAAGCGCTTGCATTTTCTCCATCAAAGTAGTTAAAGATAGCAGAATCATATCGAGATGAAACTCCGAAAGCTTCTTTTGCAAACCAACGACGCTCTTCCAGCGTAGTTTGGGCGCCATTTTGATTAATCAGCTCAAGGAATGGAGCGTATTGCTCCTTTGACGCAAGAATAACAACATCTTTGTAGTTTTTTGCGGCAGCGCGAATTAAAGAAATACCTCCAATATCAATTTTTTCTATCACATTGGCTTCATCAGCTCCAATCGCAACAGTTTCCTCAAACGGGTACAAATCAACTATTACCAAGTCGATTTCAGGAATTTCATACTCTCCAAGTTGCGATAAATCAGATTCTTCTTCCCTGCGTGCTAAAATTCCACCAAAAATTTTCGGGTGGAGTGTTTTTACTCGTCCTCCCAAAATTGACGGATACGATGTTAAATCTTCCACTGCGTCACACGGTATATCTAGCGATTCAATATAAGACTGAGTGCCACCGGTAGAAAGAAAACTCACACCTAATTCATGTAATTTTTTTACTATCAAATCTAGTTTATCTTTGTGATAAACTGAAATCAATGCTCGTTTAATCTGCTTTTTTTCCATTTTCCTGAGTTCACTGTTCGGAGTGCAAAGCTACAAAAAATCATTGAGTTACTATTTATTTTTGAGCAGTTTTTTATTTCTTTATAAATCCCCCAAAACATAGGGCACTTTTCTAAAATTCAAACATATGTGAAAATTTCAACCTTGCACCGATTAATATGGTTTGAAGCCTATCAATTCACGTACTTCACGGATTGTTTTTCCTGCACTGGCTTTGGCTTTTTCCTTACCCATTTCTGCAACACGATTCAGATTTTTTTCGTCTGCCATTACTGCTTCTATCTTTTCACGAATCGGATTAACAAACGCAATCATATCTTCTGCTAGCTGTTTTTTCAAATCTCCATATCGGATAGAACAATCGTTGTATTTCTCTTTGAAAAAAACAATGGTGTCCGGTTCAGAAACCACATTCATCAGTTGAAAAAGATTCGCAATTGGCTCCGACATAGGCGAATTTGGCTCTGTAGGTCCGGCATCGGTTACAGCACGTTTCACTTTTTTTTCAATTTGCTTTGGGGTATCCGTTAAGAAAATAGTACTACTCTCCCCTTCGGATTTCCCCATTTTGCCGGCTCCATTAAGCGCAGGAATCTTAACCAGCTCTTTACCAAAATTAAATGCCTGTGGTTCAGGAAAATAATCTTCTCCGTACATCCGATTGAAACGGTTGCCGAAAGTGCGAGCCATTTCAAGGTGTTGCTCCTGATCTTTTCCTACGGGTACGAAGTTAGCTTTATGAATTAGGATATCAGCAGCCATCAACGTTGGGTACGTAAGTAGTCCGGCATTAACGTTATCGGGATGTTGTCGAATTTTTTCTTTGAAAGAAGAGCATCGCTCCAACTCCCCTAGATAGGCATTCATATTAAGGTAGAGATAGAGCTCAATCACTTCAGGCACATCACTTTGTATATAGATAGTTGCTTTCTCTGGATCCAATCCGCAAGCTATGTACTGCGCCAACACACTACGTACATTTCCTTGAATATTTTCAGGCGTTGGATGTGTGGTGAGCGAGTGGAAATCGGCGATAAAAAAATAACAATTGTACTGGTGTTGCATTTCTACAAAATTACGCAATGCACCAATGTAATTTCCAAGGTGTAAATCTCCGGTAGGACGAATGCCGCTTAATACTGTCTTCATTTTTTTATTAAAGAGTTAAATAGTGAATTAGTTAATCTGTTTTTAACACGATTTTTAGCTTAGAATTTAAGCTGCCATACAATCGCTTAACCAATCAACAAAAAATAGGAATGCAAAGTTAATCATTTTAATGCAAAAAACCGCTCTTCCCGAAAAGCGGTTTCCCAAATATCGCATAATCTTACAATATAAAAAATGCTCTTAAGCTAGTTAAACGGACACTCAATCAATTAACGGCTCAACCTTTCAACTTATTTTTCTTCTATCAACATTCAATCGGAAAAATGCGCTTAATTTTCTGATCTAACGATGTAAGAGTTTCTGTGGTTGCTACGCCCGGAATTTCCTGTATGCGTCCGTTGAGCAAACCCATCAGGTGCTCATCATTTTTGGCGTACATTTTTATCAAAATAGTATAGGCACCAAGCGTATAATGTGATTCAACCACTTCAGGTATCTTTTCCAAAGCGGCTACCACATCTTTGTACATGGATGCACGCTCCAAAGTAATCCCTATGTACACACAAAGTTGAAAACCAAGCTTTTTTGGATTAACATGGTATCCAGAACCGGTTATCACTTCTGCATCTATCAAGCGCTGAACACGTTGATGAATGGCAGCGCGAGAAACATTACATTCTTCGGCTACTTCCTTGAAGGGTTTGCGAGCATTTTGAGAAATAATCTGTAATATCTTACGATCTAAGTTGTCAATTTTCATAGTGGTATGTAAATTATCTTTTTGACAGCAAAAATAAACAATTTTTACAATAAACCAATCATTTTATCAAAAAAAAGTCGTTTAAAGGTGATTTTTTATACTAGAAACACATTTTTCCGATATTGACAAACAACAAAATTTCCTTTTGAGATTAAATATCGGAATGAAATCAGTTCCTATGCATTCGTTATCCTAAGTTTTTCAAGAAATCATCATGTTTATCAATCATTTTCAACACCCTATAAGAGGCCTGCTGATGGGATTCTTTTTTGCTGGAACCTGTGCCTGTGCAAATTGGCTTTTCGTTAATCAGCACTTGAGAAGTAAAAGTATGTTGGTTGTTTTTATCGACAGTATCGTCTAAAAGAACAAAATCCAAACTCAAATATCTCTGTTGGCACCATTCTAATAATTCAGATTTAAAATTTTCGTTCTCTTGAGCCATATTCAGTATCCACTCTTTGGTTATCAGCATCCGCTTTTTTACGAACTCAGTACATTTTTCATAGCCTACATCCAGGTATACTGCACCAACAAATGCTTCCATTGCATTACCCAAAATATTTGTATTGCTTATTAAGCTAAGCTGCTCGTCTGCTTCCATCAATCTATCCAACCCTATATCCCGACAGATTTTATTAAGTGATTCACGCTTTACAATATTTGCACGGGCATTAGTCAAGAATCCTTCATCTTCTTTCTCAAAATTGTGATAAAGCACATCCGCCACAACTAAATTCAACACAGCATCACCCAAAAACTCTAATCTTTCGTTATTAATCCATTGCCCATCTGAGCTTTTTATTTGTGTAGAACGATGCGTAACTGCTAATTTGTAGAGTTCTATATCATTGGGAGGAAATCCTAATATCTTTTGAAAAGATAAAAAAGGCTCTTGTAGGTTTTTTTTCTTCAAGAGCCTTATTTTTTTTAGAGGATTAAATTTCATTCCACTTCTCGCCTTCACTTTTTGAATTTCTTAAACACCACACAAGCATTGTGTCCGCCAAAACCGAATGTATTTGACAGAGCTACGTTTACGTTACGTTCTTGTGCTTTGTTGAAAGTGAAATTCAAGTTGTAATCTATTTCCGGATCTTCATCACCTTCGTGGAAATTGATGGTAGGAGGCACAATATTGTTGATAATTGAATAAATGGCTACAATACCTTCAACAGCTCCGGCAGCACCAAGCAAATGTCCGGTCATGGATTTCGTAGCACTGATATTCAGTTTGTAGGCATGATCACCAAAAACTTGCTGAATGGCTTTCACTTCGCCAATATCTCCTACCGACGTAGAAGTACCATGGACACTAATCAGATCAACATCTGTTGTCTTAAGATTTGAATTTTTTAAAGCTCGCCGCATTACCAATACAGCTCCTAATCCATCCGGATGTGTAGCCGTAAGATGATATGCATCAGCAGACATTCCGCTACCCACCAACTCGCAAAGGATGTTGGCACCTCGAGCCAAAGCATGCTCATATTCTTCCAGAATAATACATCCCGCTCCTTCTCCTATCACAAATCCATCCCGGCTTTTGCTGAATGGACGAGATGCTCCTTTCGGATCATCGTTACGGGTTGAAAGTGCAGTCAGCGCATTAAATCCGGCAATCCCGGCTGGCGTAATGGCTGCTTCTGTACCACCGGAAACCATGATTTTAGCATCACCTAATCGAATGTGATTAAATGCATTAATCATTCCGTGGTTGGATGATGCACATGCTGATGCGGTGGAATAGTTCGGTCCACGAAAACCATATCGGATGGAAATCTGCCCCGCAGCAATATCCGAGATCATTTTAGGTATAAAGAACGGATTGAACCGCGGCCCCTGTTCTATATTCAAATAATAATTAGCTACTTCTTGCTCAAAAGTTGCGATGCCACCAATTCCGGCTGCAAAAACAACTCCAACTTCATCCTTGTCAATTTTTTCAAGATCAAGGCCACTATGCTCCAGCGCTTCTTGAGTAGCTACAAGAGCAAACTGGGTGTAACGGTCCATTTTTCGAGCATCTTTACGTTCGAAATATTGCAACGGATCAAAATCCTTTACTTCACAGGCAAATTTGGTTTTGAAAGTAGATGCATCAAAACGGGTAATAGGTGTAGCACCACTCATCCCTTTTAGAACGTTCTGCCACGTTTCCGTGGCAGTAAGTCCTAAAGGAGTAACAGCACCGACACCGGTTACCACTACTCTTTTTAATTCCATAAAAAAAATTTGGAAGTTTATTTCTTCAAAGCTTTAACGTGAGCAATTGCATCACCTACAGTTGAGATTTTTTGTGCTTCTTCATCAGGAATAGATACACCGAATTCTTTTTCAAATTCCATGATTAATTCAACAGTGTCCAGTGAATCTGCACCAAGATCGTTAGTGAAGCTGGCTGTTTCTACAATGTCTGCTTCGTCTACACCTAATTTGTCAACGATAATAGCTTTTACTTTTTCTGCAACTTCTGACATAATCTTTCTTTTTTTAATGATTAAATAAAATTAGTTTTGTAAATTTGCGATGCAAAGGTAAGTATTTTTTCATTATAACAAATCACATATCTACAAAAAAGCATATCTTTTTGCACATTTTAATGATATATGAGCAAAAAATCAATCAAAATGCCGAAAAATATAGCCATTTTTGCTTCCGGTTCCGGTTCAAATGCCGAAAATATCATCCAATATTTTAAAAAATCCAAAGAATTTTCATTTCCACTCATTATTTCCAACAAAGCAGATGCTTACGTTCACCAACGAGCTAAAAACCTGAATGTCAAATCTGTATCTTTCAGAAAGCAAGATTTTGAGACAGGAGAAGAAATTTTGGATTTATTGCATAAATTTAAGATAGATGCCATTGTTTTAGCCGGATTCCTGCTAAAAGTGCCCGAATCCATCATCAATGCATATCCGGATCAAATTATAAATATACACCCAGCGCTTCTTCCCAAATTCGGCGGAAAAGGGATGTACGGCAACCACGTACACAAAGCCGTGCGCGCATCCGGCGATACAGAAACCGGCATTACCATCCACTTTGTAAATAAGCGTTACGATGACGGCAACATCATTTTTCAAGCAAAATGCACTGTGGAACCGCATGATAGCTATGAAGATATTGCCCGAAAAGTACACGAATTGGAATACGAGCATTTTCCGAAAGTGATTGAAATGATTTTCGGATAGAACTTCAAAAAGCAAAGACAAAAAACCTATGCGCTTAACAAACTTAATGTTTCAATTTCTAGTTTCTAATTTTAATCGTACCTTTGCACGCTAAAAAAGCCCGCTGTTGAATCCAACACTTTGGGGCTAACAGCGACTCGGGCTAAATTGTTAAAAAATATTATTTACAATGTCATTACAATGTGGTATCGTAGGACTTCCCAACGTGGGAAAATCTACTCTTTTTAATTGCCTTTCAAACGCAAAAGCACAAGCGGCTAACTTTCCTTTTTGCACCATCGAACCCAATGTGGGCGTGATTACCGTTCCTGATGAACGACTGAATAAATTAGCAGAACTCGTTAACCCCCAACGAATTGTCCCAGCGACTGTGGAAATTGTGGATATTGCCGGTTTAGTAAAAGGTGCCAGTAAAGGCGAAGGATTAGGCAATAAATTCCTTGCCAATATTCGCGAAACTGATGCGATTTTGCATGTGCTTCGCTGCTTTGATGATGACAATGTTACTCACGTGGACGGCTCAATTGACCCGGTACGAGATAAGGAAATCATCGATGCTGAGTTGCAACTGAAAGATTTGGAAACCATTGAAGCCCGCATCCAAAAGGTAGAAAAACAAGCAAAAACCGGTGGCGACAAAGAAGCGCTGCGTGCATTAAATATTTATTTAAAATTCAGAGAAGCACTGCAACAAGGACTTTCGGCGCGCACGGTAAAATTCGATAACAAAGACGATGAAAAAATTGCACGTGAACTTTACTTGCTCACATATAAACCCGTGTTGTATGTGTGCAACGTGGACGAAGCCAGTGCCGTAACAGGGAACAAGTACGTGGATGCGGTGCGCGAATCAGTCAAGAATGAAGATGCTGAAATTTTAGTGGTTGCTGCGAAAATCGAATCCGAGATTGCTGAATTTGAGACATTCGAAGAACGACAGGAATTTTTACAGGAAATTGGTTTGACAGAATCGGGTGTGTCGCGATTGATAAAATCGGCCTACCACTTGTTGAACTTGCAAACATTCCTTACTGCAGGACCGCAGGAAGTGCGCGCTTGGACATTCCACCGCGGATGGAAAGCACCACAATGTGCCGGCGTGATTCACACTGATTTTGAGAAAGGATTTATCCGAGCAGAAGTAATCAAGTACGATGATTATATAGCATTAGGCTCTGAAACGGCTGTGAAAGAAGCCGGAAAAATGAGCGTGGAAGGGAAAGAATATGTGGTGCAAGATGGAGATGTAATTTATTTTAGATTTAATGTGTAGCCTCAAAAAGAAATAATGCTTGCTATCAGGCCTATCCGCCCTTCCGATAACGAAATTTTGGCAAAAATTATCCGCCAATGTTTTCATGATTTCAACGCACCAACCGTAGGAACGGTGTACGAAGACCCTACTACGGACGATTTGTTTTCCCTTTTCCAAAACGAAAAATCGATGCTTTGGGTGGCGGAATGGAACAAGGAAGTAGTAGGATGTTGCGGGATTTTTCCTTCTGCAAGCTTACCTTCGAGGTACGTGGAATTAGTGAAATTTTATTTATCTGCCGATGTGCGCGGCAAGGGAATAGGCAGAGCACTGATGATGAAGTCGATTGAATCGGCAATTGAATTTGGCTATTCAAAAATCTACATCGAAAGCCTTCCTGAATTTGATACAGCCGTATCTTTTTACAAAAAATCGGGATTTGTTCAGTTGAAAAAACCAATCGGAAATTCGAGCCATTCGGGCTGTAACATCTGGATGATAAAAAAGTTACAATAAAAAATGCTCGACCTTATTCATAAAAAGTCGAGCATTCTTATTTTTAGCATTAGTTTATTTCTTCGGAATATCCGCCAGCGTAGCTTTCAGGTATTTCCAAAATTTCTGTACAGTTTCAATGTTCACTTTCTCATCCGGCGAGTGTGGGAAACGGATGGTTGGACCAAACGAAATCATATCCATATCGGGATAGTTTCTACCAAGAATACCACACTCCAAGCCGGCGTGAATTATCATGATTTTCGGTGCTTCCCCAAAATCACGCTCATAAATTTTCGTCATTTCTTTCAAAATAGGCGACTCCAAATTGGGCTCCCAGCCCGGATAATCTCCCGAAAACTCCACTTTTGCACCAGCTAATGAAAACAGACTTTCAATCATCGATGCCAGCTCCTCTTTACGGCTTTCTACCGAACTGCGAATCAAACACTTTACTTCAATTTTCCCCCCGTCAGAACTTACAATCGCCAAGTTATTAGACGTTTCTACCACATCGGGCACATCATCAATAAAACGGTAAACACCATTCGGACAGGCTGTAACAGCATTGATTAAATCGTCCTGAACCTCTTCAGGCATCAATCCGCTGACTTTTTCAGTTTTTTCTGCTGTGAATCGGATTGTATCTTCTACGCCTTTGTACTCTTCAATAAATAGTGTTTCAAACTCAGCAACAGCTTCCAGCAAACTTTCCTCGTTTCCTTTTGGAACGGTTATTACCGCAAATCCTTCTCGTGGAATGGTATTACGAAGATTTCCGCATTCGATGCTACACAAGCGAACTTCACGCTCTGCAACAGCTGCTTTCAAAAATCGGAATATCAACTTATTAGCATTCGCTCGTTGTAAGTGAATATCTACGCCGGAATGTCCGCCCTTCAAACCTGTGAGCGACACTTTGAATGCAACATCATCAGCTGGCATTTCCTCCTCTTTGTATCGAAAAGTAATATTGGCATCCAGGCCGCCGGCACACCCCACGTATAACTCGCCTTCATCTTCAGAGTCCATATTAATCAGGATATCACCTTGTAGAAAATCAGGTTGCAAACCGAATGCTCCATACATCCCTGTTTCTTCGTCTGCAGTAATAAACATTTCGATAGCCGGATGCGGAATGTCTGTTGATTCCAACACAGCCATAGCTGCAGCCACACCAATTCCGTTGTCTGCTCCAAGTGTGGTGTTGTTGGCACGTACCCATTCACCATCTACAATGGTTTGAATCGGATCTTTTTCAAAATCGTGCTTTACATCGCTGTTTTTTTGTGGCACCATATCCATATGTGCCTGTAAAATAACACTTTTTCGATTTTCCATACCCGAAGTAGCGGGTTTGCGAACCAACACGTTACCGATTTCATCTTGCATTGCTTCCAATCCCAACGATTTTCCGAAATCAACTAAAAATTTCCCAATTTCTTCCTTTTTCCCGGACGGTCGCGGAATTTGTGTTATACTGTGAAAGTTTTTCCAAACCGCTTTCGGCTCTAAATTTAGAATGTCTTTTGAACTCATAATATTTTAATATGTTATTTTATGATAAAAAATTAAATATCAATCGAATTAAATATATTTCTACAAATATCGTAATTATATCTCGTATTTCGATATAAAAATGATGTTTTTAAAAAGATTTTCCCCGAGCAGAAAACAAAGCGAGTTAATATTTGTAGAAGCATCCTTTTTTTCTTACTTTTGTAAGCTATAAAAAACGAATAATTCAAAAATTATTATGAGTAAAAATTTCAAATTTATAACTGCCGAAGAAGCTGCATCTCACATCAATCACAGTGATGTAGTGGCATTTAGCGGTTTCACCGCAGCGGGATGCCCCAAAGTTGTTCCGACGGCTTTGGCAAAACGGGCAGAAGAATTTCACAAACAAGGAAAAGAATTTAAAGTCGGGATATTTACCGGCGCCTCAACCGGTGATTCACTTGACGGTGCTCTGGCTCGTGCAAAAGCCATCGATTTCCGCGCGCCTTACCAATCCAACAGAGACATGCGTAATGCGCTGAATAGTGGTGAAATAGAATATTGCGACTTACACCTATCTGTGCTGCCTCAGAGCCTGCGGAACGGATTTGTGAAAAAACCTAAATTTGCAATTCTCGAAGTCTGTGATTTCAACGAAAATGGCGAAGTGATACTGACTACCGGTGTTGGAATATCACCCACTATTTCGCGTCTTGCAGACTACATTATATTGGAACTCAATCATGCACATCCGAAAGAATTAGCTGGTTTCCACGACATTTACGAAGTTGAAAATCCGCCTCAACGGCGTGAAATTCCTATTTATCAAGCTTCCGACAGAATTGGCACGACTACGCTTAAAATTGACCCTAAAAAAATTATTGGCATAGTAGAAACTGATCATGCCGACGAAGTGAAAGGATTCACACCGGTGGACGAAGTTACTTCGAAAATTGGTCAAAACGTTGCTGACTTCTTGGCTTCGGAACTAAAACTTGGAAAAATTCCCGAAAGTTTTGTACCTCTTCAATCCGGTGTAGGAAATATTGCCAACGCATTATTGGCATCTCTAGGAGAAAATCCGGGCATCCCTGCTTTTGAAATGTACACCGAAGTTATACAAGATTCTGTAATAAAATTGATGCAGCAAGGAAGGGTAAAATTTGCCAGCGGCTGCTCTTTAACGGTTTCAAATGAAGTGCTTCAAGAAATTTATTCTGACTTGGATTTCTATCGCGATAAACTGGTACTTCGACCACAGGAGATATCTAATAATCCGGGAATTGTACGTCGGCTAGGACTAATTTCCATCAACACAGCTTTGGAAGCTGATATTTTCGGCAACGTGAACAGTACCCATGTACTCGGTGGAAAAATGATGAACGGAATAGGTGGCTCAGGCGATTTTACCAGAAACTCTTATTTCTCCATATTTACTACGCCATCCACAGTCAAAGGTGGAAAAATCAGCTCTATCGTACCGATGGTTTCACACACCGACCACTCTGAGCATTCAGTAAAAGTACTAATCACCGAACACGGTGTGGCTGACCTACGTGGTTGTTCTCCTCATCAGCGTGCTGAGCTAATCATTGAAAACTGCGTAGCGCCAGAATACAAACAGTTGTTGTGGGATTACTTGAAAATCTGTCGCCCCGGACATACACCTATCAACTTAGGTGCCTGCTTCGGTATGCACCGCCAGTTTGCCAAAACAGGCAATATGCTAGATACAAAATGGGAAGATTATGCAGATTAGACGATAGAAAGTAAATTTTCAGCCCTTTTTCGGAAAACTCTGTAAGAATATTAATTTTTTCAGAGTTTTTTGTATCTTTGCAAATGCAAATTATGCTAAGGCTCCGTAGTTCAGCTGTATAGAACGTCGGATTCCGGTTCCGAAGGTCGTGGGTTAGAATCCCGCCGGAGTCACAAATGATTTTTGAGTTTTATGGAAAATAAATAATGATTTTTTGAAAAAATTTGTCATTTAAATATTTTCCATTACTTTTGCAATCACTTTTCAAATAAATGCCCAGATGGCGGAATTGGTAGACGCGTTGGTCTCAAACACCAATGGATTCATCTCCTTGCCGGTTCGATCCCGGCTCTGGGCACTCGGGAAACAAGATCCTAACTGACTGACGTGCGATTAGGACTTTTTTATTTTTCAGCTTTAAACTCACAATGATGTAAGTGGGCTTATTGTTTTTGAAATCAACTTTTCTTCGTAAATTTTTTCCTATAATTACTAGGAGTGTATCCGGTGTTTTTTTTGAAAACACGAAATATCTGTCTTGCATCATTATACCCCACATCTATTGCTATTTCAAGTAAGTTCTTATTGGTTGTCACTAACTCCTTGGAGATATAATCTACTTTCCTATCAAGAATGAACTGATAAATAGTTATTCCCATCTCTTTTTTAAATCTATTTTCAAGGCTTCTTCTTGATAATGGAACAAGTTCTGTTAGTTGTTCAATTGAAATTTTAGTAGTTATGTGTTTTTCTATAAATTCAATAATTTTAGTAACGTACTCGTCTGATGTATTGTATTTTTCTGTTGACCGCCTTTCTTCAATACGAAGTGGCTTTTTGGAAATAATAAAAGAATAATTTTCATTATTTAGGATTAACCGATGAAGTATTTCTCCTGTATTGTATCCAATCTCTTCATCATTCGTTACAATGGAAGAAATGGGGGGATATGATAAATTACAGATAAACTCATCGTTATCCACACCTAAAAGTGATATTTGCTCGGGTATCAAGATATTGATAATTTTACATATTTCTGAAACTTGCAAAGCAAAATAATCATCACACGCAAATAAAGCGACTGGCTTAGGCAGCTCTTTTAGCCACTTACTCAATTCTATATGGTCGTGACTCCAATGGCTGTTGGTTAAATATTCAGATTCAAAATAGAAAAAATTACCATTCAATTTTTCCACCTCTCTTTTATACCCTTTTGCTCGTCCTTTTGACCAGAAAAACTCTTTGTCTCCATAGAATGCAAAATTAACATACCCTTTTTGAAAGAAAAAATTTGCAGCCATAGCTCCCACTTCATCATAATTACCAGCTATTTTAGAAAACCAGTCTTCGTCTTTTTTATAGTTTTGAAGAAAAACAGGGATATTAAGTTCTTTTAAAAACTGGATTTCCCCATATTCCCACTGAGCTACCACGGCATTAATCTGCCATTCCTTAATTTTTTGAATAATCCCTTTTTCACCATATAATACTTTATAATAAGTCGGCAGGCGATAAAACGACCAATTACCCCTTTCATTCGCATATTTGATTATTCCGCTTAAAAAACTGCGACTAAAGCCTGTTGAAGAGTCAATAAGAACAAGTATTTTTATCATGACGGTTGCGAGTTAAATTATTAGTATTAAAAGTAAACTTATTACAAATATAACATATTTATAGTTATACTTCATTGTTTTTAACAACAATTACGCAATGTGTCGCTGTTTTTACAAAATAAGTCTTTGCGAATAGAAAAACATGAAGTTACTTTGTATTATCATAATTGAGCTTATGAAAAAGTAGAGGTGATTACGCTTGTTCACACAACATTTTTTCATTTGCTGATTTTATTTCGTTCGATTTCAAATTCAAATCTTATTAAAGTTGCTCAAGAGAGATAAAAATAATACTATTGAATTAACATAAAAAACTATTTTATGAAAAAAGGAATAATGTTTTTAGCAGCGATATGCTTTATCCATATTAATATTTTTGCAGAACATATTTTTATTGAAGCCGAAAGTTTCAATGACAGAGGAGGATGGGTCGTAGATCAGCAAAGTATGGATGTCATGGGAAGTTCATACCTTATGGCTCATGGACTTGGTGTACCAGTCCAAGATGCTAAAACAACTGTGGAAATTCATGAAAAGGGAGACTATAAAGTATGGGTACGTACTAGAAACTGGGCTGCTCCATGGAATTCAAAAGTAGATCCTCCCGGTAAGTTTCAACTTTTATTTAATAATAATTTGCTTACAAAAACTATATTTGGGACAGAAGGTGAAGATTGGCATTGGCAAGACGGCGGGATAGTATCTTTGGAAAAAGGAACTTTGGATTTGACTCTTCATGATATGACTGGATTTAATGGTCGGTGTGATGCTATATTGTTGACCAAAGATTTGGAGTTTTCACCTCCAAATAATCCAAAGGCACTTTCATTGTTTAGAAAAAACATCTTAGGATTTAGCAAACCTGTTCAGCAAGGAAAGTATGATTTGGTTGTGGTAGGAGGCGGAATTGCCGGAATAACTACAGCTGTTTCTGCTGCAAGATTGGGCTGTAAAGTAGCATTAATACAGAATCGTCCTGTTTTAGGAGGCAATAATAGTTCAGAAGTGAGAGTCGGACTTTCTGGACTTATATTTAAGGACCCTTATCCAAATTTAGGCAAATTGGTTGACGAAATGGGACCAATTGGGTATTGGACTTTATATGAAGCGGAACAAAATCCAACAACGGAAAGAAGCAAAAGAATTATTGAAATCGTTAAGAAAGAACCAAGAAGAAAAATACATAACGCTGGACCAAAAATCAATTATGAAGATGAAGGAAAGATGGCATTTGTCCTAAATGAAAAAAACATTGATTTATTCTTAAACACTCATATTTATGATGTTATAAAAAAAAGGAATAAAATTATTGCTGTAGTAGGGAAAGATATATTAACAGGTAAGGAGTCGATATTTAAAGGAAAATTGTTTGCTGATTGCACAGGAGATGCTACTGTGGGCTTCTTAGCAGGAGCCGATTTTAGAGTAGGAAGAGAAAGCAAACAAGAAACCGGAGAAAAAAGTGCTCCGGAAATTGGGGATAATCTAGTTATGGGAACTTCTATTCAATGGTATTCAGATTTGCTTGAAGAGCCATCTCTTTTTCCTGAAACACCATGGGCTATTCAGTTTTCAGAAGAAACCAGTCAGAAATTAACTCGAGGAGAATGGAATTGGGAAGCAGGAATGACTCAAGATCAAGTATACGACATAGAGAGAATAAGAGACCATGCATTAAGAGCTGTCTTTGGGAATTGGTCTTATCTTAAAAATCAAAGTGAGGAGAAAGATGAATATAAAAACAATAAGTTGTCTTGGGTGGCATATATTGGCGGCAAGCGAGAATCGAGAAGGTTAATTGGAGATGTTGTAATTGCAGAACAAGATATGATAAATAATATTCCATATGAAGATGCAAGTTATACAACAACTTGGCCCATTGATTTACATTATCCATTAGTAGTTGAGGGATTAGAAAATGAAGATCATTTTTTATCAAGAGCAGAACAGCAAGGAATTGGTTCATACGCACTTCCATATAGGACTTTGTATTCGAGAAATATTGACAATCTGTTTATGGCCGGTAGAAATGTCAGTGTAACACACATTGCATTAGGCAGTGTTAGGGTGCAACGAACTACTGGTATGATGGGTGAAGTTGTAGGAATGGCGGCCTCATTAGCTTTAAAATATAACACTACACCTAGAGGAGTTTATAAGTCGTACCTGGGTGAATTAAAAACATTAATGAAAAATGGAATTGGGGCAAAGGCAAAGAAATAAATTATCCCAAAACTAAGCGAGTAATACCCTCTTTTGAGTTTTCTTAAAAACATGTTTCATGCTTAAATAAATTTAAAAGAAAATTTTATGAAAATAAAACTAGAAACGTTGATTGTTTTTTTAGTATCTGTTCTGGTTATTTGTAATGCTGGATGTACTGAGAAGGCAAAAGAAACAGGCGTAATTATAGAAAAGGATTTTCAACCTTTACCTGCGGGTGAAGATGAGCTGCTTCTTAAAAATCCGGATAGAGGATTTCGTCAGGAAACTAAAGCAGATATAATATATCTCTCATCTTGGCGAGATAATCGCCCTATAGAGCGGACTTATGAGGCAATGAAGAGTGATGCAAGTGCCATGTTGCAGAAACTATTAGAAGAGACAAGTCCGGAAATAATAACTCTTGTCCAAGTTTATGTCTATTTAGGGCAATTCAATGATAGAGATATTCCCGATGATGCATTAATGGCATTAGAAGCATATTTAGATGCTATGAGTGAGCTAAAACTTAAAGCTTTATTAAGATTTGCTTATTCTGTACGTTCAGATTCAGTTAACCAGGCAAACCAAACAATGATGTTACGTCATATGGAGCAACTAAGTCCGATTGTCCACAAAAAGAAAGATATTATACATGTTTATCAAGCAGGATTTATTGGAGCATGGGGAGAGTGGCATACTCAAATATATCCGGTGGATCGCTCTGTTATTATAAAAAATATTTTGGATATTTTAGTACCTTCTGACATGTACGTACAAATCCGAACACCAATGTATAAGAAGGAATATCTACCCGAAAGTCATCCCGGGTATAAGCGAGTAGGCTTTAATGACGATGCATTATTCGGAAAAACAAATGATACTTGGCGAAAAGGATCCGGAGGGTGGGACCCGGGAACAGAAGCCTGGGAAATGTCAGTTAGGGAAGCGCCTTATGCTCCTCAAGATGCTGAGTTGTTTTGGAGTTCATGGTGTTTGCAACAGAATATTTTCTGTGACGGCTATTATGGTATATTACAACTATCGGAGCAGAGAAATACTACACTAAGTTTATTGCATGGCTATAAGGATTTCCCGGATGACGAAACAGCTATGCAAAGATGGAAGAAACAACCCATCACCGAAGAGTGGTTGAAAGAGAATAAAATCACTTATGCTCCCGGATGGTTTAAAAACAGAAAAGGACAACAAGTAGAACGAAATGTGTTTGAGTTTGTGAGAGATTTTTTAGGTTATCGAATTGAAATTCAAAATGTTTTAGTCAAGAAAAATGACTCAAAACTTTCCGTGAAAATGAATTTGGTTAATCACGGCTTTTCTGCAGCATTCAATTTAGAGAGTGGATTTGCATTGTTAGATAAAGATAACAAACTCATTAGTACGGTAGAATCAGGTGAACCTGTTCATTGGCATAGTCGTTCAGCTGAAGATTATTCAGACAACACATTACCCGTGTACACTCTTAATGGAACATTTGATATGCCTAAAGAAAAAGGAAAATATAAATTGGCATTTTATTTAAAAAACAAATTAGGGCACCCTGCAAGAATAGCCAATCAGGTTGACTTTATAAATGGATATAATGTGTTAGGCATTTTTAAAGTTAAATAAGTAAAGTAGTAGTAGAACTGCTGAAATAGTATATTGTGTTCTTAGTTTTATTATTCATTGTATGAGAAAAAAAACATCATTTATAATTGCCTTATTCTTAATTTTTTCGCTTGGGAAGACATATTCGATTGAAGCCAGAATACACTTTTCTGAAGCTTCAACAAATGTCTTACTTGCTGATAATGGAATGGCTAATTATATGATATTAACTTCTGCAACTGCTTCACCGACTATTAAACAATCAGCAGTAGTTTTAGCAGACTATCTCTCAAAAATAAGTGGAGCAACTTTTCAAACCACAACAGGAGATGGCTCTTCAGGTATTGCTATTGGAACTATGAATGATTTTTCTAACCTGCCTTTCAAGCCTGAGTTTGATTTAAATCATCCGGGACAACGTCAAGGTTACGAAATCAAATCACATAGCAATGGTGTCTATATAATTGGTGCAACTCCTCTCGCCGTGGAATACGCAGTATTTGACTTTCTCACACAATTAGGCTATAGGCAATTTTTCCCGATGAAAAAGTGGGAGGTAATTCCAAAAAAAGAAAGATTAGAGGTTGCTTTACATATTAAAGAAGTTCCAGACTATAATCACCGTAGAGTTTGGTCTGGTCATGGAATCTGGTCAGAGTATGAGTTAGATCAAAACCACTGGTGGAGTGTAAATCGAGATGGCGGTTATGCACTCAACACAGGTCATGCTTATAATGCTATTGTTGCTGCCAATAAAGCAGAATTTGATAAACATCCGGAGTATTATGCTTTAATTGATGGAGAAAGGCAGACTAGTGTTAAAGAAATAAAATTTTGTATATCCAATCCGAGCTTACGTCAACTTGTGGTAAATCATGCATTAAAACAGTTTCAAAGAAATCCTAAATTGGAAAGTATCTCGATGGATCCATCAGACGGTGGTGGATGGTGTCAATGCAAAGAGTGTCTAAAAATGGGGTCTCCTTCTACACGGGCGGTCTTTTTATCCAATACAGTTGCACAAGCGGTTAGGGAACTATATCAAGGTAAAAAGATAGGTATGTATGCATACAATCAACATTCACCCGCTCCGGAAATAGATGTAGACAAAGATGTGGTAGTAAGTGTTGCCACTAGCTTTATTTCGGGCGGAATGAATGTGGATGAAATAATTGATGGTTGGGCTGCGAAAGGGGCTGTTTTGGGAATAAGAGAATACTACAATGTTCTCACTTGGTCGAAATTACTTCCTGGTAGGTCCAAGGGAAGCAATCTCTCGTATTTACAAAAATCAATCTCTGACTTTTATAATAAAGGAGCACGCTATTTAACTTCTGAGGCTTGTGATGATTGGATTCCAAGTGGTTTGGGTTACTACGTCGCAGAAAAGTTGTTATGGAACATTGATGAGGATGTATTAGCCATAACGGATGATTTTTTTAACAGAGCTTTTGGACCTTCAGCACAGACTATTAAAGAATACTACACTTTTCTTGATGGATCTGAACCTACCATGTTAGCTTCAGATCCGATAGGCAGGATGTATCGTTTACTTAAGCAAGCAAGGGAAGAAGCGCAGAGTGATAGTGTAATTTTATCGAGAATTGATGATTTGGTTCTCTATACGCGCTATACAGAGCTATTTAAAGACTATGAAACAACTAGTAATGTGACAGAGAAACAGGTTAAATTTAATGAGTTAATGTCTTTTATAGAAGGTATAAAAGAAAATCGGATTTTACACACATTGGGTATTGACAAAAGCTTACACTGGAAAGACTATTCTCCCGATCCGGATGCATATGTAAAACCAGTATGGGTAAATAAAATATATACGTCTGAAGAAATTGAAGAATTAATCAATAATGGAATCGCAAATAATGAATTATTTGATTTTCAGCCAATAGAATTTAGTAATAAATTGATGCCAGTTCATTTTATTAATGATAAATTAATATATCCACATCTGAATCCTAGACGTAACACTTGGCGCTATTATACTTGGGTTGATGAGTTATTGCAACCAATAAAAATTGAAATTACTGGTGGTCTGATTGCCCATTACAGAGATAGAGGCAATGTCAAAGTTAATCTAACCAAACTGGGCGGAGCATCAGATAATGGAACTTATGAAACACTAATTCAGACAGATGCATCAACTCCACCAAATGGAATCACAAACACGGTGGTATTAACTCCCAAGCAAGTGGGATTACATGCTATTGATATATCAGATGGTAATGACAAAACAGCAGATACCTGGAATAATTATTATAAAACATTCACAGGAGATGCAGAAATCGAAGGATCATTCTATTTTTATGTACCAAAAGGAACCAGAAAAGTTGGGATGTATCATAAGTTGATAAAAGGCACACTTTACGATGGAGATGATAATGAGGTCTTTGTTTTCAAGAACACAAGTGCTTATCAATCTTTTCCAGTGGCTGAAGGACAAGATGGTAAAATTTGGAGTTTTAAAGATGCAAGGGGAATTATTAAACTGATGACGGTACCGCCTTATTTTTCTTTAAATCCTCGCTACATGCTTTTGCCAGAGGAAGTGATTGAAAAAGATGGATTGTCTGTTGTAAAATCACAGAACCCTGATGCTTTTATCACTGTATGGGAACCCACGAAAACAAGTATTAAGTACCCTGGAATCGGGAATGACTATTCGATTGTTGTAAGAGATTTGGAAAGCTATGCAATTGTACGAACAATTCCAAATGCAAGTTCTAGCTTGAATAATCCCTATGAAATAAAAGGATTGACAAAGACACGTTACGGGCTTGAGGTAACACCTAACAGCACTACAGCGACAGACTTTAATGGATTTCGAGTATTGCAAGGCACATCAATAATACCTGATTATGAAAAACTCAATCTAAAGGAAATTAGACGCTGGGGAGCCATTCAATGGGATTACAAAAATGGATTAACAAATGCATTTAGAGAATGTAAAAATGTGGAGTTAACTGCAGTAGATTTTCCTGTTTTTGCTACAAATATGTATCTTTCCGGTATGTTTCAAGGATGCACAAATCTTACAGGTGTTTTTTCATCCATTAGTAACTGGGATACATCGAAAGTGCGATTAATGCCCTACTTATTTAAGGGTGCAACATCCTTTAATCAACCACTCTATTGGAATGTGGCTAATGTGAATAACTTTATAGACGCATTTAACGGTGCAAGTTTATTTAACCAAAACTTGGGAAACTGGACAATAAAAGGTCCTGCAGGTATTGTAAACGCAGGTAGAATGTTCGATAATTCAGGAATGGATTGCGATAATTACGCTGCAACTTTAATTGGTTGGGCAAACAATTCTGAAACAGCTGATAAGGTTACATTAGGTGCAGCGGGTATTGCATATGATAGTACTGCATCAGATGCAAGGGCTTTACTAATCAATAGAGAGTGGGTTATTACTGATTCCGGAATGTGTGTACAAACAGGAGTTGATTCAAGCTATAATGACGTTTCGGAGTTTTCATTATTAAGAAATCCTATTCAAGAATTTGCCCATTTTAATTTTAAACCGTCTGTAGCTGGTGATAACATTGTAATTACAGATCTTAACGGCAAGATTATTGTTGTACAATCTATTGACGAGGGAAAAACAAAACTAAGTATCCCGTTAAGTCATTTACAAAAAGGAGTTTATGTGGCAATATACAGAAATATTCAAGGCAAACAAACTGCCTTAAAATTGGTGAGATAAGTATTGGTGTTTTAGGATTAAAATTTTGTGTAAAAATCTAACTTTTAATTTATTAACTTTTTTAAAGTTCACGGGAAGGATGTACATTTTTATACTAGCAATAAAATAGCTTTAGGAAGTTCAGGAGTTTGTTTTAATGTTGGAATAAGCCAACTATAACACAGCGACATAACAACTTTAACAATCTAATATTCACAAATTTATTAACAAGCAATATAAAAAAACAACCATGAGAAAAATTATTTTTACATTTTGTTTAGCATTATTTACTGGATTTGGATTAGTAAAAGCACAAGCCCCTAATCCAGATGCATTTATTACTGTATGGGAGCCTATCGGTACAAGTATTAAGTATCCGGGTATTGGAACCAATTATACCATTGTTGTAAGAGATTTATCTACTAATACGATTTTGAAAACTATTCCAGATGCAAATTCAACATTAAACAATCCTTATGAAATAACAGGGCTTACGCCCGGGGTACGCTATGCTCTTGAAGTGGTTCCAAACACCACCACAGCAGCTGATTTTAATGGTTTTCGTGTATTACAAGGTACAGAAGAAGAGCCGGACGAAGAGAAACTTAACTTAAAAGAAATCACACAGTGGGGAACTATTAAATGGTCTTATAATAATGGATTAGCTTATGCTTTCAAAGGATGTACAGACATAGAGCTAACAGCAACAGATTATCCTATTTTTGCATCAAACATGTATCTCACAAGCATGTTTGAAGGTTGTACAAGTTTAACAGGCGCTGATTCTTCGATAAGCGATTGGGATACTTCAAAAGTTCGATTTTTAAACTATATGTTTTTGGGTGCAACTTCATTTAACCAACCGTTAAATTGGGACGTTACAAACGTAAATAACTTCATAAGTGCATTTGAAGGTGCCAGTTCCTTTAATCAAGATTTAGGAAGCTGGGAAATGACAGGTGTTAACGGTGTATTAAAAAGTGCTAATAGAATGTTCGATAACTCAGGTATGAGTCCAGAAAACTATGCTGCTACGCTAATCGGCTGGGCAAACAATCCTGCAACAGCATCAGGAGCTGCCGGTTCTATACCGTTCACAGCAGCAGGTGTATGTTATGATAAATCTGCCACAGCTGCAAGGGATAAATTAATTGGTATGGGTTGGGCAATTTCTGATGCCGGTGTATGTACTGAAGCAAGCGTGAATCTTACATCTAATAATACTCCTAAGTTTTCTTTATTAGAAAACCCCGTTCAAGAAAATGCTTATTTTATTTTTGAACCATCTGAAAATGAAGATAATATTGCAATAACAGATCTTAATGGCAAAATTATAGCTGTACAATCTATCAACATGGGGGAAACAACATTAAGCATCCCCTTAAATCATTTGCAAAAAGGGGTCTATATAGCAATATATAGAAGTGTTCAAGGCAAACAAACTGCCTTAAAATTAACCAAATAGTATGTGATTTTAGAATCAAAATTTAATCTGATAAATCTGAATTTAACTTTTTCAAACACACAGAAAGGAGGTAAGCATATAAAACATTTTTATAAGAAATACCTATAAAAAAAGGTAATAAAAGGTTTGTAGAAATATAAGAACAAGCCTGATAATAAATCAACAAACAGCTTTAATAAAAACTATTCATAAATCATTATTCATAAAATAACATATAAAAAATACAACCATGAGAAAAATTAAAAAAATTATTTTTACATTTTGTTTAGCATTATTTGCCGGATTTAGTTTAGCTCAAGCGCAAGACCCGAATCCTGAAGCATTTATTACCGTATGGGAACCAATAGGGACCAGTATTAAATATCCGGGAATTGGAGCTAATTATACCATTGTAGTAAGGGATTTATCAACTAATACGGTTTTGAAAACTATTCCAGATGCAAGTTCTACATTAAATAATCCTTTTGAAGTAACGGGACTTACCCCCGGAGTACGCTATGCCTTTGAAGTGGTTCCTAACACCACCACTGCTGCTGACTTTAATGGTTTCCGTGTATTGCAAGGAACCACAGAAGCACCAGATGAAGAAAAACTTAATTTAGTGGAAATTAGTCAGTGGGGGACTATTAAATGGTCTTATAATAATGGATTATTTCAAGCTTTCAAGGGGTGTAAGAATTTAGAGCTAACTGCAACAGATCAACCTGTTTTTGCATCAAACATGTCCCTCACAAGTATGTTTGAGGGCTGTACAAGTTTAACAGGTGCTGGTTCTTCAATTAGCGATTGGGATACTTCTAAAGTTCGATTATTAAACTATGTTTTTATGGGTGCAACTTCATTTAATCAGCCTCTAAATTGGGACGTTACAAACGTAAATAATTTCTTAGGAGCATTTGAAGGTGCCAGTTCCTTTAATCAGGATTTAGGAAGCTGGGAAATGACAGGTGTTAACGGTGTATTAAGAAGCGCTAATAGAATGTTCGATAACTCAGGTATGAGTCCAGAAAATTATGCTGCTACGCTAATCGGCTGGGCAAATAATCCTGCAACAGCATCAGGAGCTGCCGGTTCTATACCGTTCACAGCAGCAGGTGTATGTTATGATAAATCTGCCACAGCTGCAAGGGATAAATTAATTGGTATGGGTTGGGCTATTACTGATGCCGGCGTATGCACAGAAACAAGTGTAGAGCTAACCCCAGATAATGCTTCAAAATTTTCGTTATTAAAGAATCCTGTTCAAGAAAATGCTTACTTTATATTTGAACCGTCATCTGATGGCACTAAAATTATAATCGCAGATCTTAGCGGAAAGCTTATAGTTTCGAAACCGATAGCAGAAGGAGCTTCAGAAACAAGCATTTCTCTAAATCATCTACCAAAGGGAGTTTATGTAGCATTACATCAGAAAGCTCAAGGAAAACAGTCTGTATTAAAACTGATTAAATAAAACTCAGTAATAAATAAGTACGGATTTATCTAAATTTTAGGATAAGGCATGACATGCCTTATCCTGGGTAAGTTATTGTTGTTTTTTAGCTTTTTTATTGCGAATACACCTTTGACAATTAAAGTAAAGTGCAAGCCAGGAACGACAAGATAGTTATTAATTATATAAAACTAACTGTAATATATTAATCTAAAAGAATCCATGACGATAAATGAAAATGTAATAGTAATAGTTTGCCTTAATTCCTTGAAAAGGTATCTACTTGCCTTAGGATTAATAATGTGCATCCTTATCATTCCTTTGCAATTGCAGGCACAACAATCCTCTAAAAAAACAATTAAAGGACAAGTAACAAATGCTATAGGAGAACCTGTGGTCGCAACTGTTACAGAATCTGGGACAACAAATGGTATGATAACAGATGCAGAAGGCAATTTTACTTTGCAAGTAGGAAGCAATGCAGTTCTGGAAGTCTCATCCATGGGATATGAACAGCAAAAAATCAATATTGATAAATTAAAGACCGGCTTCTTGAAAATTGTCTTAGAAGAAGACGTAAAATCACTAGATGAGATGGTAGTAATTGGATACGGGACTACAAAAAGATCAGAGTTCACTGGTGCGGCAAATGTGGTTGACATGGAAAAAATGCGTAAAACCCCTGTCAAAACTTTTGCAGAAGGTTTAGCTGGAAGAGCTGCCGGAGTACAAGTTTACTCAGAAGATGGACAACCGGGAGCTGAGTCTAACATAATAATACGGGGAGCTTCATCCATGACTCAATCTAATCAACCTCTTTATGTTATTGACGGAATTCCAATTGATGATTTTGAACAAGCGGCACTTAATCCGAACGATATTGAATCCATGAGTATCTTGAAGGATGCATCATCAACGTCTATTTATGGTGCTAGAGGAACTAATGGAGTGATAATTATCACTACAAAAAAGGGAACAGTCGGAAAACCAACTTTAATCCTAAATTCTTCGATAGGTATTCACACCGCTTCTAAAAAGATAGAAGTGATGTCTCCCTACGAATACATAAAATATCAATTAGAATTTGCACCTACATCTACAGAAGGTAATTATTTATATGACGGACTCACATTGGAACATTATCGAGACGTTGCTCCTGTCGATTTCCAAGATTATTTATTTAGATCTGCACTGGCTCAGGATTATTCTATTACGATGAGAGGGGGTACTGATGCTACAAAATACATTGCATCTCTTTCAGCTACTCTCCAAGATGGGGTTATCATTAACTCCGGAGATAATAGATATCAAGGGAGGTTATCATTAGATCAAACTGTTAATGAAAGACTAAAAGTAGGTCTAACTGTAAACTATACCGATGTACTTAGCCATGGGGCACCGGTCGCACTCGGATCCACCGGAGACGGAACTTTATCTTTGACTAATTACTTATTTATAACCGCATGGGGCTATAGGCCCATTGCTGGGAAAGATAGTACCGATTTCCTTGTTGAGGATATTGACCCTCTGTATAACACGTTAAGGGTTAATCCAATTATTTCTACTGAGAATGAAAATAGAAAAAGGTCTAGAAATATTCTTTTAGGGAATATGTATCTCAATTACGAAATAATTAAAGATTTAAAATTAAGAGTTCAAGCTGGAATACGAAAAAGTGGTCTAAGAGCCGAAAACTTTTTTAATAGAAAGACAACAAGGGGTAGAGATATTCCAACAAATATAAATGGCGTAAACGCTAATGTTGTACACGCAGATAATGTTTTATTGAACAATGACAACACTTTATCGTATAGGTTCAATATCAATAAAACACATAGATTTGACTTGCTGCTGGGACACTCCATCTCAAAAGCAACAGGCATGAGATATGGTTTTACCTCTACTTTTATTCCTTCAGAAGAATTAGGAATGAGTGGAATGGATGAGGGAATTATTAAAGATCCTGTAGCCATACCTACGGACAATGTCGGAATCTCTTATTTTGGTCGACTTACTTATAATTATAAGTCAAGATATATTTTTAGCTCAACTTTAAGGCGTGATGGTTCATCTCGATTTTCTAAACAGAACAGATGGGGCTATTTCCCTTCGGCTTCTTTGGCATGGAATATTACCAATGAAAAATTCATGAGACCTTTAAGACATTACGTGTCAAGAGCTCGTCTGAGAACCAGTTATGGCATAACAGGAAACAATAGAGTAAGCGATTTTGCCTATTTAGCAGGTTTAAATATGTCATCGTTTAGAGGTTCTTATTCATTTAACAACGGAACTCCCAATGAAGGCATGTATCAAGTGAGTATGCAAAATGACGCTCTTCGTTGGGAAAGTTCACCGCAAGCGGATATCGGTTTAGAGTTAGGACTTTTTAAAAATAGAATTAAGATAACACTTGATGTATATGAAAAATTGACAAAAGGATTATTAATGAACGTGGATATGCCTGCAAACGCTCCTGTCTCAAGAGTTTTTATGAATTCAGGCGAGATACGAAACAGGGGCTGGGAGTTTGAATTAAAGACTGTAAATATTAGAACTAATAATTTTAGCTGGGAAACTGACTTCAACATAAGTCACAATCGGAATAAAATTATAAAACTAGCTAATAATCAGAATGTTATTTACAGCTCCGTTCGATTCAATCCTCTTTTCAATATGCCAGCTTATGTATCAAAAGTTGGTGAGAGTATGGGACAGTTTTACGGCTTCGTACATGACGGGAACTATCAACTGACTGATTTTGAATGGACAGATAAGGTTACAGGAGAGCCTATTGACCCATCGATAATAAATTCTGAAAACATCCAAGACTACTACTATATGCTTAAGGATGATTTGCCTACAAATGGAAGTGGTGTGTTAAGATCAAATATTTCTCCCGGAGACATCAAATATAAAGACTTTGATGGTGATTTAGAAATAACCAGTGAGGATAGAAAAGTTTTAGGTTCTCCTTTCCCACTATTTATAGGAGGATGTTCAAACGATTTTGTGTATAAGAATTTTGACCTTAATGTGTTTCTCCAATGGTCTTATGGAAATAAGCTTCTAAATGCAAATAGATTAATCCTTGAGGGTAATGCTACCAATTTACCAAGTTGGAACCAATATGCCAGCTATATTAATAGATGGACTCCTGAAAACCCCACTAATGATAATTTTCGTGCAAAAGGACAAGGGCCTACTGCTTATTCTTCAAGAATAATTGAGGATGGTTCTTTCTTAAGATTAAAAGCCATAGCTTTTGGATACAGTTTACCTGAAAGATGGATTAAACGAGTAAATATACAGCAATTACGCTTAAGTTTATCAGCGAATAACCTGATAACATGGACTAAATATTCGGGACTTGATCCAGAAGTTTCAACCAGAAACACATCCATATTAACACAGGGTTTTGATTTTTCACCGTATCCAAGAAATAAAGCCGTTACTTTTAGTTTAAATATTACATATTAATAAATAGTTATGAAAAAGATATATTTAATTTTATCAACAATTATATTTCTTCAGTTTTATGCATGTCACGATGCATTAGACACCGTACCAACTGACTTTTTGAATCCGGTAATTTCATATGAAACTGCAGAAAACCTAGAAAAATCGCTAACCGCAATATATGATGTTTTGGGAGATGTTTATGGAACTAATTGGCTATATAGGTATGGATTAGAAGCAGATGAAGGCAGATATGGTAATCATGTGGATACAAGAGGACTAACCTACAATACATACAATGCGAGTGAACCGGCAATTGAGGTATTATACACGCGCCTATTTCTAGGTGTAACTCGCGCCAATATGTTGTTAGAAAATGTAGATAATAATCCAGAAATAGATAAAAGTATTCGAGACCGTATAAGGGGGGAAGCGTTGTTCTTAAGGGGACACTACTACTTCTTATTGGTTAAAATGTTTGGTGGTGTACCTTTAGTAGTTACAAATTCAAAAACACCCAATGAAGTTCATGTCCCAAGGGCAACAGCTCTGGAAATTTATGAACAAATAGTTAAGGATATGACAGCAGCAGAGGAAATTGTTTCCGATATACAAACCTTAGGCTATGGTGGAAGAGTTAATAAATCTGCTGTAAGAGGTAGCTTAGCAAAGGTTTATTTACATATGGCCGGAAGATTAGGCGACAAATCTAAATATGTGGAAGCTGAAAAATGGGCACTTAAAGTAATAGAGGAGGGTTACCATGAGTTAAATCCTAATTATTCTAATATATTCATTAACTATGCTCGAGATGAGTATGATACAAAAGAAAGTTTATTTGAAGTTGAATATTGGGGAAACAGATCAGGCACGTATCTAGAAGCTGGTCAAGTTGGAGTTGTTGTTGGGCCAAAAAGTTTAAATCCAGAAACAGGAATTGCACAAGGTGCAGTAAGAGTTAATCAGTTTTTATTCGATTTATATAAGGAAGGTGATTTAAGATGTGGTTGGAATATTGCAAATTTTAGCTATGACAATACAGGTGAATGTGGAGCCAAAACATTTCTTACAGAAAGAACCCAAATATACGATAGAATGCCGGGAAAATATAGGCGAGAGTATGAGGTAGTTACTCCTAGAATAAAATCTTGGTCTTCTCAGAATTATCCACTTCTCCGTTATTCGGATGTGTTATTGATGTATGCTGAGGCAAATAATGAAATAAACGGAGCTCCGACATCAAAGGCTATTGATGCTGTAAATCAGGTAAGAAGAAGAGCGTGGGCTACCGGGGGTATAAAATCCTTTGTAATAATAGAGCCGGGAACGGGCTACACTAAAGCTCCAACGATTAAAGTCAATGGTGATTCTACCGTAGCAACAGCCATGATTAATTCTGAGGAAGGTGCTTTAATCGGTATTTCTTTGAACTTGGACGCCGTAACAGGAAAAACATACGGTAAATATATCGTTACACCAACTGTAACAATTACAGGGGGAGGCGGATCTGGCGCTGTTGCAAGTGTAATACTTTACAAAGAAGAAGAAGCCGACCTTACAGCTGAAGATATATCAAGTCAAACAAAATTTAGAGAAGCCATTCAGAATGAACGAGCTAGAGAATTGTGTTTTGAGGGATTAAGAAAGTTTGATCTTATTCGCTGGGGAATATATGTATCCCGAATGCATGAAATAGGGGATCAAATTTTAAGTATGACTCCAGCCGTAAAAGGAGAGGCCTTTTCTCTAATTTATAAAAATATTCAAGAAAAGCACAACTTATTTCCCATCCCCGAATCTGAACTAATAAGAAACAATGCACTTGTTGGGCATCAAAATCCCGGATGGGAATAATTATTAAATAAGTTACAATGGCTATTTAGCAAGCCAGATTTATTTAATGTTTTATTATTTAATTTAATGTAATCAATTGAACAACACTCATAAATTATTTTTGTCATGAAAAAAACAGCATTTTTATTTTTAGCGTTTATTCTCTGTTTTAGCGTAACGTCTCAAGCTTCAAAAGACATCAGGCTACACTCACATGAATCATCAACTAAAGTTCTCCTTGCAAATAAAGGGAGTGCTAAACATTCGATAGTTACCTCGGCTAATGCCTCGGTTGATGTTAAATTGGCGGCACAAAAGCTTGGAGAATATTTAACTAAAATAAGCGGAGCTAAATTTACCTTAAATACGGATAATGGTTCTAAAGGTATTGCGGTAGGCGTTGTTGGAGATTTTCCCAATATGGGATTTAATCCAGACTTCGATTTAATTCATCCGGGTCAACGTCAAGGTTATGAGATTAAATCCCACAAAAATGGAGTATATATCATTGGTGCTACACCTTTAGCTGTAAAATATGCGGTATTTGATTTTTTAACGCAACTAGGATACAGGCAGTTTTTTCCTATGGAAAAATGGGAAATTATCCCGAAAAAAGAAAAACTGGAATTTGCATCACATATTAAAGAAATACCGGATTACTACCATCGAAGAATTTGGGCTGGACATGGGCTTTGGCCTGAATACAAACCTAGTCATGAACACTGGCGGATGGTAAATCGAGATGGAGGATATGCACTCAATACAGGTCATGCTTATAATGCGATTGTTGCTGCCAATAAAGCAGAATTTGATAAACACCCTGAGTATTTTGCTCTGATAGATGGTAAACGCAACACTGAAACACGAGAAATAAAATTCTGTATCTCTAATCCAAACTTGCGTCAACTCGTAGTAAATTATGCCTTAAAACGATTTGCAGCTAATCCAGACTTAGAAAGCTTTTCGATGGATCCTTCAGATGGTGGCGGATGGTGTCAATGTGATGGATGCCTAAAAATAGGTACCCCATCAACACGTGCAGTTTTTTTGGCAAACACAGTAGCACAAGCAGTAAGAGAAAAGTATAAGGGTAAAAAAATAGGTATGTACGCTTATAATCAGCACTCCCCTGCTCCGGAAATAGATGTGGATAAAGATGTTGTTCTTAGCGTTGCAACACGTTTTATTGCAGGTGGATTAGATTTAGATCACCTGATTGATAGCTGGACAGCAAAAAAGGCTGTTCTAGGTATTAGAGAATATTACGATGTTTTAATCTGGTCAAAACATCTTCCAGGAAAATCATCAGGTAGCAACTTGGCATATTTGAAAAGGACAATTCCTGATTTTTATAACAGAGGTGCACGTTATTTAACATCCGAGGCAAGTGATGATTGGATTTCTAGTGGTTTAGGCTATTATATTGCTGAAAAGTTATTATGGAATATTGACAGTGATGTGTCTGCTATAATGGATGATTTCTTTGATAGCGCATTTGGACCTTCAGCACAAAGTATCAAAGAATACTATACTTATCTTGATGGCTCCGTCCCTACAGTATTAGCATCCGATCCAATAGGTAGAATGTATCGTTTACTTAAGCAAGCAAGACAAGACGCAAAAGATAATAATGAAATTTTATCAAGGATTGACGACTTGGTTCTTTACACACGTTATGTGGAATTATTTAATAATTATGAAAACGCTTCTACAGTTTCTGCAAAACAAAGTAGTTTTAACAAGCTAATGGATTTTGTATCTGGAATAAAGGAGTACCGTATATTTCACACCAAAGTACTTGAAGAAACTGATAGGCACTGGAAAAATCTTTCTCCAAATCCTAATTCATATTCTAAGCCTGTTTGGAAAGATGTAGCATATACTTCTGTTGAAATTGAAGACTTTATTAATAGTGGAATTGCTAACAATGAGCTTTTGGATTTCAAGCCGATAGAGTTTAGTACAGAATTAGTTCCTTCCAATAGCTTTAAAAAGCTAAATAAACCTTTTGGAAAATTAGCACCAAGACGAGGCAAATGGACTTATTACACTTGGGTTGATAAAAAATTATCCCCAATTAATCTTTTAGTAACTGGCGGCTTAATAGCGCATTATAGAGATAGGGGAAATGTAAAGATACAATTATATAAGCTAGGAGGAGCATCTGAAGATGGTACGTATGAAACTTTGATTCAAGAAGATGCATCCACAGTTCCCAATGGAAAACCGAATATGGTCGTTTTAACTCCTAACCAAGAAGGATTACACGCAGTAACTATGTCAGATGGAAATGATAAAACAAATGACTTCTGGACCAATTATGATAAAACTTTTCAAGCCGATAAGGAAGTTGACGGTACTTTCTACTTTTACGTTCCAAAGGGGACAAAACAATTAGGCTTATATCATAAATTATTGAGAGGAAGACTTTATGACTCTAAAGGAAGAGAAGTTTATACGTTTAAAAACACAAGTACTTTTCAGTCTTTCCCTGTAAAAAAAGGAGAAGATGGTAAAATATGGAGCTTTAAGAATGCAAGAGGAATTATTAAGCTCATGACCGCACCCTCCTATTTCTCTTTAAATCCGAAATATCTATTGCTTCCAAAAGAAGTAGTTGAAAAAGATAATTTAAATAGTCCGACTAACTAATAAAATAGTTTGTTGAATTAAATTAAAATAATAAGTAAAAACAAGTGTCTGTTAATATGTTTATCAAATATTAAAATAACAGACGCTTGTTTTAAACAAAAAATATAAAGTAAAATTGAATAAAATGATTAAAAAATTAAATGCAGGAACATTAATAGCAAAAGTTTATTCGAATGAAGCCTCAGCTGGAAAAGCTTCAGCAGAATTTGTAGCAGAGCACATTAATGAAGCAATTAAAACTCAGGGGCATGCTAATTTAATATTAGCAACAGGAGCTTCTCAGTTTGCCTTTCTTGATGCCATTAAGAAACTTGATGTAGACTGGAGTAAAATTACGGTCTTTCATCTTGATGAATATAAAGGATTACCTGAAACGCATCCGGCAAGTTTTCGTAAATACCTGAAAGAAAGGATCTTGAACGAGGTGAAACCTGCGAAGGTTTATTTAATTAATGGAGATGCTGATAATTTAGAAGAAGAAATCCAAAATTATGAAGCATTGCTAAAAAAGCATCCGATAGATGTAGCGTGTATTGGTATTGGAGAAAATGGACATATTGCATTTAACGATCCGGGTGTGGCTGACTTTAATGATCCTAAATTAGTAAAAGTAGTTCAGCTTGATAATGTTTGTAGAAACCAACAGCTTGGTGAAGGATGGTTTAAGTCTCTTGATGATGTTCCCCAGGAGGCCATCAGTCTAACAATTCCTGCTATCATGAATTGCAAAGTAATTAGTTGCTTATGCCCCAACAAAAGAAAAGCACAAGCTGTTTATGATACAGTAAATGCTCCTATTTCTACCGATTGTCCTGCAACTATATTGCGTAAACATCCGCAAACCGTACTGTTTTTAGATAAAGATTCTGCTTCTAAATTGAACAGTGGAAAATAAATTGAAAAGAGATTTTGAAAATGAAAAAAAGGGCTTTATTATATTTCTTAATTTTTACGTTTAGTGTTTTTACCAATGCCCAAAAAAGTAATATCTCTTGGATAGATGCAAGAAAATTATGTGTCGAAGGTATGGGGTGGTCTGAAGGGATAGAAGATTTCACACGTCTTCCGGGAAAATACAAAAGTATTGTGAGAGACGAAATTTGGGACTTAAGCCGTAATTCTACTGGTATTACAATTCATTTCAAAGTGTCTGGAACAAAAAGAATAAAAGCAAAGTGGACACTTAGGATGAACAGGAAAGACAGACCAATGCATCACATGACTGAAATAGGAATTAGCGGCTTGGACTTATACGTTAAAAAAAATGATAAGTGGGTATGGATGGCAGTAGGAAAACCTACAAGCCCTTATAAAAAACAAGCATTTAGTTTAATATCTAATCTAAATGCTTCTGAGAGCTATGAATTAATGCTTTACTTGCCTCTTTACAACGGAGTATCTAAGATGATGATTGGAGTGGATAAAGGGGCAAGTTTAATTGTACCACCCGCATCAAAAAAGAAACCTTTAGTGTTTTATGGTACATCCATAGTACAAGGTTGTAGTGCTTCACGCCCCGGAATGGTTTTTACCTCAATGCTAAGTCGTGAATTCGATATTCCGGTAATTAATTTTGGATTTTCAGCTAATGGACGTATTGAGGAATACTTTGCTGATGTAATGGGAGATATAGAAGCTAAAGCTTACTTTATTGATTGCCTGCCAAACATGAAGTCTTTTGAGGAAAATGATGTAAAAGAAAGAACATTAATATTAGTTAGGAAATTAAAATCATTACAACCAAAAACTCCAATTATTCTTGTAGAAAATGCACCTAGATGGAGCTATTTTTATTATGATGTTAATCAAAAGATATTCATCTCTTTGCGCAAAGGGCTTAAAGGTGCATATAATGAGTTAAAAAAAGAGTTTTCAGATATTCAGTATATAGAAGGGAATCAATTGTTTGCAAATTCAGAAAGCACAGTTGATGGTGTTCATCCCACAGATTTAGGTATGTATTATTACTATGAGACCTTAAAAAGGATAACAGAGAACTTACTTCAAAGACAACATTATAAGCCTTAATAGGCTATTGTTTTATTATCGACATAAAACTAACATGAATTTTATATTATGAATAGGAGGAATTTCTTAAAAGCATCGAGCTTCTTAAGTGCTAGTTTATTAACATCTTGTAAGTCGAAAAAAGAATCAGAATCTTTTGCTTTGAACAACATATTGGACGAAGTTAAAAAAGAACATTCTCAATCTTTCAATATGTGCAATTATGCCGCCCCCGAAATAGATACTATACATATTGGGTTTATTGGAGTTGGCGCCCGTGGTTCGAATGCTGTCGAGAGGATAAGTCATATTGATGGCGTTAAAATTACGGCTATATGTGACGTATTGGATGAGCATGCTCAAAAAGCAAAAAAGCGCATTAAAACAGAAGGACATCCAGCTGTTATCTATTCTGGAAAAGAAGACTCCTGGATTGAGTTATGCAGGCGTGATGATTTGGATCTTATCTATATCTGTACTCCTTGGGCTCTTCATGCACCGATAGCTATATTCGCCATGGAACATGGCAAGCACGTTGCGACTGAAATTCCTGCAGCTACGACCGTTGAAGACTGTTGGAAAATAGTGCAGACTTCTGAAAAAACCAAGAAACACTGCGTAATTCTTGAAAATTGTTGTTATGATTTCTTTGAACTGTTGACCTTAAACTTGGCACGTCAAGGTTTCTTTGGTGATATCGTACATTGTGAAGGCGCTTATATCCATGAAATTGGAGAAAGTCTGTTTTTCAGAGGAAAACCCGGAAGAAGTTGGCGTCTTGGAGAAAATATGAAGCGAAATGGGAACTTATACCCCACCCACGGTTTGGGTCCCGTCGCACAGATTATGAATATTAATCGAGGCAATAAAATGGAGTATTTAGTATCAATGCAAACTGAAGATTTTCATATGAATAATTACGCCAAAGAGCTTTCAAAGAAAGACGATTACTTCAAGCAGTTTATTGATGCTCCATTTAGAGGGAATATGAATACGACCACAATAAAAACAGTTAAAGGGCAAACAATCATGTTACAACATGATGTAACAACACCAAGACCTTATTCACGATTACACACAATTAGTGGAACAAAAGCCATAGCACAAAAGTATCCTGAACCACCTCGACTTGCTATTGGTAGAAATGATTGGATGCCCGAAAGCGAACTTAAAAAACTAGAAGAAAAATACGCTCCGGCTTTAATTAAGAAAGTAGGTGAATTAGCTAAGCAGGTGGGTGGCCATGGTGGCATGGATTTCTTAATGGATTGGCGATTGATTGACTGTTTGAGAAACGGGCTACCAATGGATATGGACGTTTATGATGCCGCATCTTGGAGTGTAATTGGCCCTTTAAGCGAATGGTCTGTGGCAAACCGATCAATGCCTATTGATATTCCTGATTTTACGAATGGAAAATGGAAAACCAATAAACCTGTAGATATTTCTCTCTCTAAAGGTGGTAACACAAAAGTTAAAATTTAAAAATATTTATACTGAAATATGAGCCAATCAAACACTCAGCAGGTTGACAAACCGACGTTGTACAAGTCCATTGCCATTTTGGCCAGTATGTTTTTTGTATTTGGATTTGTTTCATGGGTCAATGCCATCTTAATTCCTTATTTTAAGATTTCCTGTGAATTAAACCACTTCCAATCCTATTTTGTAACACTCGCATTTTATATAGCCTACTTTGTTATGGCGATTCCTTCCGGCATTCTATTGAAGAAGTTAGGATTCAAAAAAGGTATTTTAGTCGGTTATATGTTTATGTCGTTAGGCGCTTTTATTTTTGTTCCGGCAGCGCTAACTCGCGAGTATTTTATATTTTTGATAGGACTATTCTCCATCGGAACGGGGCTTGCCATTCTTCAAACAGCCGCCAATCCTTTAGTTACGATTATCGGTCCTATTGACAGTGCAGCTCGCCGAATGAGTATCATGGGCATCTGTAAT